>CANLQR010000148.1 GCA_947492135.1 Deltaproteobacteria bacterium
GTTGCAGCAGGCGTGCCAGGCAAGGGGCGAGCGAGACTCAAAGTGGATCCCTCGGCGCTGGTTCGAGCCTCGTCAAAACATTGACGAGGGGCGTCCACCCTTCACCGGACGCCCGGACGATCGCCAGTCCTCTGTCAGCTGGGAACCTCCGCCTGGCCAATCCCGTGTCAGGCACCAGTCGGATCGGTCACGCCCCCGGAGTACCCGACCTTTTGGGCCGCCTCTGCGGCGGGATTTACGCAATTCCAGATCGAAGGTGCGTGTTGCTGCGTTGGCAGGGCAAGACTCGCCTTGTCCTGGGCCATGCCACTTTGCGTTCGTCACGGCCGGCTCCCGGCGAGGTTGCCGTGGGCGCGGGCGGCGGAGCACACTCGCGGGGGCATCCGTTCGTTCGGGGCCTCGGGTTTCGACACACCTCGCGCGAATCAGATGGGCGCTACGGATCAAGACACGCGCACCGACGAGCTGCTGATGGACGCGTTCCGTCAGGGGGACACCGCGGCGTTCGAGCTGTTGGTCGCACGCCACAGTCGCGGGCTCTTCAACTACCTGCTGCGGAGCGTGCACAACCAGGCACGAGCCGAGGAGCTGTTGCAGGAGGTCTTGGTGCGGGTGATCCGATCGAAGGACCGCTACCAGCGCTCGGCCAAGTTCACGACGTGGGTGTACACGATCGCGCGGAACATCTCGGTCGACGAGAGCCGCCGCGCGCGGTTTCGCGATCACGAGTCCCTCGACGCCCCGCGGCGCGGCCGGCCCCAAGAGGAGGGCCGCACGATCCTCGCAGCGATGCCGGCAGACCAGGTGCCGACCGATGAGGGCGCCGATGCTCCGCGGCTTCGCGCCCGATTGTCGCGGGCGATCGATGAGCTTCCCGACGATCAGCGCGAGGTGTTCCTGATGCGACAGGTTGCGGGTCTCTCGTTCAGGGAGATCGGCGAGGCCGTCGGGGCCCCTGAGAACACCGTGAAGTCGCGGATGCGCTACGCGCTGGAAAAGCTGCGCAACGATCTCGCGGATCTCGAACAAGACTACCTGCCCGAGGGCGTCGATGCGGTGGTGCCGATCGGCAAGGGGGGCTTGGTCCATGGCTGATCCCAGCGAGTTTTCTGCCGCAGACCTCGACCACCTCGAAGACGCACTCGAGGAGCTCGAGTTCGTGCCGCTCGCGCGCGACGCCGCTCCGCACCTGCGTCGTCGTCTCGACGACTACCGCAACATCCTCACGCTCAGCCGTGCGGCGATGCCCAACGTCGAGATCCCGCGGGGCCTACTCGACGGGGTGCTCGCCCAAGCCCGAGCGTCGTGCGAGCAGACTGCGATCACGCCGGCCTCCGGGATCGTCGCGCCCGAGCGGCCGGGCTTTTGGGCCAAGCTGCGACGCTTTGGGCTCCTGCCCGGGGTGGCGTTGGCTGGCACTGCCGCAATCGTGCTGCTGATGGTCGAACGCAAGCCCGAGGTTGCAGCGAGCGGCACGGCCGACGCAAAGGTCGCCGTGGCGAGCGAGCCGGAGGCACCAAAGCGTGAGCAGGCCGCGGCGAGCGAGTCTGCGCCGACAGCCCCGAGCGCAAGCCCCGAGTCGCCAGCGCCTGCGATCACGGCGAGCCCCGCGACGGTTGCAGCCCAGCCGTCGCCACCGCCATCACCGTCGGTCGACACGCTCGCACCTGGGGGACCCCGCAAGGCCGGAGCCTCGAAGGACGACCTCGACCTTCCCGACGTCGCGACCGAGACGAACGACGAAGAAGCGTCCGAGCTTGGTGCTGTACGCCAAGAAGAGAAAAAGGCCGTCGACGCCGAGACTCCGCGTTGGGACATCATCGCGCGTGCGGATCGGGCGCGTCACCGTGGGGATTGCGACGCAGCGCGCAACGAGTACGCACTCGCGCTCGATGACATCGATGCTCGCGTTCGAGCGCGAGCCCACGCGGGCCTCGGACTTTGTGATGCCGTCAACGGCGATCGAAGTAGCGCCGATGCGGCCTACAAGGCGGCTCGAGAGCTCGATGGGGAGATCGTTGCCTTCATCGACGACGAGCGTCCTCGCGCAGGTTCGGGGGGCTCGGGTGCCAAGGCCAAGCCCAAGGCTGCGACCAAGAAGTCGGAGCCCAAAACCGACGCGATGGAGTAGCCGAGCGTCGCTTGGGCTAGAGCAGAGGCAGAGTCGCGTCGTTCTTGGCGCCCCAGCTCTTGCGAGCCTCGGGCGGCAGGGCGCCGTGCTTGGCTCGATAGGCGTCGAGGAAACGTCGGGTCGCAGCGTTGATGTACCCGCCACCCGAGATGGGTCCGAACTCCGGCTCGTAGCGCGCGACGATCGCTGCGAACGCGGTGTCTCTGGCGTCTTTGGCAACGATCGAGGCTGCCGCGACGGCGGTGTGCGCCGATTCGCCATGGTCGACCGCCTCGAGTGAGGGGAACAGCGCGACCAGGGGAGAAAACAACGCGCGACCATCACAGATGATGCGCTCGTCGTTGCCGACATCGAGCTCTCGAAGCATCTCGGCGGTGACCCGTCGCTCCAAAGCGTTGAGCTGTCCCCGCGAGGTGTAGTGATCGATCTCGTCGACCTCGACCAAGCGCACCGAAACTGCGGCGGCCTTGCGGGTGACCAGCGCAGCGAGCTCGGCGCGTGCGGCCCAAGCCGTAGGCCCAGCACCAAAGTCCTTGCTGTCCACCACGCCGGCTCGACGCAGGGCACTCGCGGCCTGCCGGTCGAGAGCAACCACGGAGATCGCCATCGGTCCGAGAATGGGGCCCCGTCCGGCCTCGTCGACGCCGAACACCCAAGCGCGCGTGGGACTCACGACGGGATCTCACCAACCGCATGGGCCAGCGCATCGATCGAGGCCAGCACCGTCGCGCGCAGACGCAGCGCCTCGGCCTCGGGTGCACTGCGCGCGAGTCGCCCGACACGGGCTCGGCTGCGCTCGACAGCGCGGACCAAGCTGCGCGCGCGGGCGGCCCAGGCCGCCGACAACGGTCCGAGCGCGTCGCGAAACGCATCGCGGGCGCCGGACTCACCCTGAGCGATCGCGGCGCTTGCGGACGCCACAGCCCGGTGCACGAAACCCGCCTCCACGAGGCCCTCGAGGTGACCCGACGCCCAGGACACGAATTCACGGTCGAGTACCTCGCTGGCAGCAGCGTCGTCACGCACCAACTCCAGCAGTGCGCGCTGCAACACGGCCAACGCGCTGTCGCGAAAACAAGCGCAGAGATACTCCGCGTCCTGTGGATCGAGCGTGAGCTTGGGCGAGCCTTTCGTGCCGCGGAGTACTCCGAGCGACAAACACTCGCGCACGAAGATGTCATCGATGTCGAGCAGGCCTGCGACCAGTGCGTCGGAGAAGCGCGCGAGCACGATCGGTACGCTCGCCCGCGAGCGGTCGTCAGCACCGGCAACCGCCTGGGCCCGGACTCCGAGCGCCTCGATCACTCCGAGTACGGTGTTGCGGGCGGTGACCAGGGCCTCGCCCAGCCGTCGTAGCGTGAGCTCGCGCTTGAGCTCTCGCGCGCGGGTCAAGAAGTGGCGCTCGAGCGCCGCCTCGACCGGTGCAAACGGATCGTCGCCGCGTTGCTTGCCGACTCGGAATTCGAGGGCCGCTCTCGCGCGCAGCGGCACGACCTCGACCAGCACTTCACCGAGTTGATCGCGCAGGTACGTGGCAAGCTCTTGTTGCTCAGCGGGCTCGAGGGTGTCGACCTTGTTGAGCACCCCGAGCACGCGGCGGCCACCGGCGCGCAGGCTCGAGAGCATCCCGACCTCCGACGCGGCACCGCTGCGCGTCGCGGAGAAGAGCCAAACCACCGCGTCCGCCTCGTCGATGAAGCCGCGGGCGACCTGCTCGTGAAACGCATCGAGCGCGTTGAGTCCTGGCGTGTCGACCACGGCCGCATCGCCGAGGCGGGCGCCGGTGCGCTCGATCTCGACGTGGCGGATCTTCGCCGCCTCGGAGGTGTCGAGACCGTGCAAGTACTTCTGGATCTCATCGGCACCGAGCGTCTCGAGGTGTCCGTCGCGATAGTGCACGCGGCCACCACCCGACGGCCCCCGCCGAAACACGTTGATCGTCGTGGTGGTGGGCAACACCCCCATCGGCGCCACCGCCTCGCCAAGCAGCGCATTGACGAACGTGCTCTTGCCGGCCGAGAACTCGCCCATGATGGCGATGGTCAGTGGGCGCGCAAGCCGTTCGCGCGCCGCGATGACCTGCGCGAGTGCTTCGCCAACACCTTCCATCGGCAGACCCATCACCCGCGTTGGTACCGCGGCCAGCAGCGCCGTCGCTGCGCCCAGAAGATCCTCGAGTCGAGACTGCGTGGGCTTGTGCACCAGCGAGGCCAGCAGCTCCCGCGCACGCGGAAGCGCGGGCCACTCGACCAGGGCATCGACGAGCAGGTCTTGGGCCGCGTTGGCGTCGCCCCGCGTCAGACACAGCTCGGCGGCCGCCAGCAGTCGTTGCGCCGAGAGCAGTGCGATGCGGGTGTCGTCGTGGCGTACCGGGCTCATCGGATCGGGGCCGAAGCCGCCGCCCAGATCTGCGTCCGCACGAAAACGCGGCGGATCGCCGGGGACGAAATCACCCGCAGCATCGGCGCCGTCGTTGGCTGCGAGCCGAAGCCGAGCACGCACCAGGCGAAGCTCTTCGCACACCGTGCCCTCGTCTGTGCGCAGTCGCGTGGTCACCAACTGGCGCACCGACTCTGGAAACCACTCGAGGCGCAAGGCCGCATGGGCAAGCTCGTGAAGATGCCGATCCCGCGCGGCCCTGGGCGCCGTCTCGCAGGCCCGCGCGAGCGCCTCGATGAGTTCGTCACGGATCGTCGAGTCCAGAGTTTCTTCGGGGCGAGTGGCCGCGCGTCGCAGCTCGGAAAGCGCCCAGAGCCGGCGCAAGTTCGGATCTTCGGGCGCGCTTTGGAGCACACGCAGAGCCAGGGCGCGGATGTCGACGCCAGTTGGGCCGACCGTGAGTTCGACCCACAAGCGCGTGCGCTCGAGCTCATGGTCCTCGTCGTCGAACGGGGCGAGCGCGGCGACTGCCCCAGCGCGATCGCCTCGGCTTGCGAGTACACGGATGTGTAGCTCCCCGGCATCGCGATCGTGCGGGTCCAGTAGCAAGGCCTCGCGAACCCAACCCGAGGCATCATCGAGCAAGTCGGCCGCGAGCAGATGCTCGACGCCGCGGACCAACACCATGTGGCGCAGGTAGGTCCCGGCCTCGGAGGGGAGTCGCGTCTTGGCCTTGCGGAGCTCGCGGAGCGTGCGGTCTTCGTGGCCAAGCGCGAAGTGTGCGAGCGCACCGAGCAGGTGGATCAAGAAGCGCGCTTCGCCGATTTCCGCCTCGAGCAAGCGTCCGAGATCACGGGTTGCACGGCGGAGATCGTCGAGCGTCGCCTCATGACGACCCTCGAGCCCCGCATGCGCAGCGCGCAGCAGCTGCAGGGGTCCCGGGCCGAGCTGTTCACCGAGTTCATCGATGATCTCCGTGAGCGCGCGAATCGGCTTGGCGCCGCGCAGGCCATCGTGCACGTGGCACAAGCCCGCCGAGAATCGCGTCATCGGGTGGTTTGCGAGCGTGTCGGGGAGCGAGCGCAGCACGCCCAAGGCTTGATCGGGCGCACCGCCCAACCGCAGCGCGCGGGCCCGATCGAGCGGCTCACGCAGTCCTTCGGGCGCAACGACCTGGCCGGCAACCTCGCCAATCAGCTCACCCACGCGCCGCGCAAACCCGCCAAGGGCGTCACCAACCGTGCGCTTGCGTCCAGACGGGGGCGGATCCTGACTCATCGTGGTGCAGTCTACGCTGGCCGATCGACCGCGTCACGACGGGCCACGGCCGTCGCCCCGGGGCGGTCGGATCGCCGTCCGATTCGTCGGGGGTCAGCGCGCCGCGGCATCTTCGCGCACCGAGAGCCGCGAAATGATCTCGGACAGTTCGACCTCGACAGCGTGCAGCTGCAACTGGGCCCGCGATCGTCGGGCGGCAACGACCTCGGTGGTGCTCGGAGCGTCGTCCACCGTCAACGTCGACTGGGCCTTGAGCAGCACGGCGGTGAGTTGCTCGGCCAGCGAGCGGTTGGCGAGCACCATGTGTTCGTCGAGCGCCGCGACGTGCTGCTCGACCGTCCGGGAGATCGCCTCGTGGAGGGCCCGACTCGCGCGTTCGAGCGCGTCCGGGAGCTCAGCGCGCGCACGGGCCCGAGCATCGCGCAACGAACGTTCGCGCAGCACCACGGTGGCGAGCGGACCCGCAACAGTCATCACCATGCCGGCGACGATGTTGCCGAAGTACATCACGGCGGTGCCCACCAGGCCGATCCCGATCATGCCAAGCTCGAGCACAATCGAAGGCGGATCGAGGTAGATCGTCGGACCGCGGAATCCCAGTCGAAGTGTGGCGTATGCCAGGAGCCGCCGGACGTGCTCGGAATGGGTGTGGATCGCTTGCTGGGTGAGCTCATCGAGCTCACCGTGCAACCGCGTGCCTTCTTCGGCGGCGAACGCCAACATCGCATCGTGCAGCGCCCCTGGCAGGTGGCTCGCGAGCACCCGCTGACTGGCGACTCCGATCGCAGCCACGGCGCTGGCCTGAAGCTGACTGCGAAACGTCTCGATACGCTCGCCCGATGCCGAGGTGATGCGGGCCTGCGCGGCGAGCATCGTCGCGCGCACCAGCGTCATGTCGAGTTCGTTCGCTGCCCAGTCGCGCTCGAGGGAGCGGATCTCGCGGCGCAGCGCATCTTGTTCGAGCGCCAGCGCGTGGGCTGCGACGGCGGCATTGTGGGCCAGCAGTCGAGCGTGCCCCCCGAGGCTTGCACGAGCGCGGGCTGGCAGCACCTCGCGGCGACCGGCGCCGAGTGAGTAGAGCAGCGCTCGCAGACGGGCGACCTCGACGATTCCGTGGCTCGTGGCGCTGGGATCCCGCAATGCTCCGCGCGCGTTGGTCTCGAAGATGTCCTTGGCGGCGATCGCATCGCCGACCATGGCGTGGAGCTCCTTGGTCAGATACTCGCGCAGCTGCGGGCGATCGACGTCGTCGACGAGATCGATGCGATTGACCGCGAGCACCAGTCGAGCGCCCGAGGCGCCCAGGCCCCCGACGGCGGCAAGCGCGTCGCGCAAGAACGCCATCTCGGTGCGATTGAGCAGCTGGGTCGCATCCAGCACCAGGATCAGCACGTCGGCGCTGGGCAGCTCGCCGCGGCTGATCGTCGCGCGCCAGTTGGCGATGTCGTTGATGCCCGGCGTGTCGACCAGCTCCAGGCCAACCGGCAACACCTCGGCAGCGACATGCAGCTCGAGATTTCCAGCAGCTGGCGCCTGGCCACGGGGAGCGCCCTTGGCTCGCACCACGAACGTCGCGGCATCGAGTGCTTCACGAGCACCCGCGTCGTCGACCGACCACATGCCCGGGGTCTCCGAGGCACGCACGATCACCGTCGCTCCGGTCGTCGGCGTCACGCCGACGGGCAGCGCCTCGCGCCCCAGCAGAGCGTTGACCAGAGAGCTCTTGCCTTGCTTGATCTCTCCGAGCACCAGCACGCGCACCACGCCGTGCTCGAGACGGCGGGTGGTGTCGTTGAGGATCGTCGAACCCAGCGCGTCAAGTCCGAGCATGCCCGCGATCTCGGCGAGGCGTGCCGCGGTGGCGACCAGCGTGCCGCCGTCGGGCTGCGAATCGGTACTTGCGACGGTCGCCGCCGTTGGAGTCGCGCCCGGCGCTGGCGTGGGGGTCGGATCGGGGGTCGTCACAGGAGTCCTAGTCTCCGGGTCAAACGAGCATCGCAGCGCGCCAACGACCACGCGCCGGCCAGCGCCCGCTCCATCTCTTCGTCGCGGATCGACGCCGTGGCGGCGCGTTGGCTGGCGGCCTCGCGACGATAGGGATCGGGGGCTTCATCCGCGGGTGCGGTTGAATCCGCAGCGGCCTCGCGGTTGGCTGCCGAGGGACTCGGCTCGGCGGTCTTGGGCGGCGTTGCCCGCTCGATCACCGAAGGTGCTTGATCGGCCAGTTGGTGCCGCGCGAGCAGCACCCGCAGTCGGGCCATCGTGGCCGAGCGGTCGAAGTCGGTCAGCGCTTGCTCGCGCAGTGCAAGCGCCGGACGCACCGGCATCCAAGGCGGCTTGATCTCCGCATGCACGCGCAACGCCGAGATCGCGGCACCCAGGTCGGCGCACGCGATCAGGCCGCCGCGATCGGCCGAGAACGTACCGACCCGCGACCAAGGCCCGAGCATCAGACGCACCAGACCGATGTCGCGGTCGGAACGATCGCTCATCAAATGCGCCGCATAAATCTGGCCGTGATCACACTGAAGGTCTGCGATCGCGCGACCCAGCAGGAAGGATCGCTCGTGGGCAGGAAGTGCCGTGAGCAGCTCGGCGTCGACCACCAACCAATGCACAGCGCCCTTGGTCGTACCGAGCGGGGTGACATGGGGCCATCGATGAGGAGCCATGCCGCGCACGAGCAGGCGCAGCGACGGCATCGGAGCCCGCAACAATCGGACGATCCTGGAGATCTCCTCCATCAGGGCCAGGGGCGCAGCCCGCGACGCGTCCTGGAGGATCGATCCTGAGAGGTCCGCGATCGTCGCGTTCCAGTTGCGGTCGACCCCACGCATGATGGGATCTCCGAACGTCGAGCCGTCCAGCCACGCCGTGCGGCGCAGATCGACGCCGTAGGCGTAGGCAGAACGGGCCACGCGCTGCTCGTACGCCAGAACTTCTCGGCGGTGCAGAAACGCAGTGACGTCGCTGGCGACGTGGACCACGGCTGCAGTGTAGCAGGCACTGGCCTCGCACCTGACGGGACCACGGGTCTTCCTCGGCGGTTTGCTGGGTCGGTAGTTGCGAACTGCCGTCAAACCCGGTATCCCCGCGCCGTGTCGGCCCTTTCGCGCCGTAGCGACCTGCTCGAAGTCGACGTCGAACGCTCGGTCTGGACCAAGGGCGGTCGGCCGCTCGGCGGCATGATGCTGCGGTTCGGCTTTGCCGGCGTGTTTCTCGCACTCGGCCTTGCGATCGCCGAACCGGTCACTCGCATCGTGTTCGTTGCGGCGGGGATCGGCGTGCTGCTGCTCCTCGTTCCACTGATGGACCGGCGGCTCGAAGCCCAGGGGCTCGCGATCGCGAAGGTCGACCGGCCAGCCGCGGCGCGATTGCTCGCGATGCTCAGCAAGCAGCGCATCGTGGCATTGTTTGCACCCCACGCGTGGGTCGCCCTCCAGCGCGGCCGGCTGCACCTGATCCTGGGCAACGGTCGTGCTGCCGCGAAGTCATTCGCGGACTGTGCCCGCTTGGGAGGTCGCCCGGATCTGCCCGCGTTGCTCAGCGGTCAGGCCCACGGTCTGCTGCTCGCGGGCGATCGCAGAGAGGCGCGTCCACTGCTGGCCACTCTCGAGAGCAAAGGCCAGCTCACGCCGCGAGATCATCTCGACCTCGGCATTGCGATGCTCGAAGAACCAGGCCGCGCAAGTGCGGCCCGAGTTCAGCTCGAGCTTGCGCGCGAGCAACTCGGCGGACATTCGCGGGTTCTTGCCGGGCTCGCGCTCGCGCTGTCGCGCTCCGATACTCCCGCCGAGGCGTTGCCGCTGCTCGAGGCCGCGCAGACGGCCGAGGAGTCCGAGCGAGACGAGCTGTCGGCCGAACTCATCAAGCGCGCTCGCAAGACCTTGCGGCCCGCGATCGAAGCGGCTGAGAAGCGCGAGCGCAAGGCTCGAGCCGCAGTCGAGCAGGCCGCGCGCACGGCGACGCCGGCGGTGTTGCCCGCTGCAGACAAGCGCCGAGAGAAGAAGGAGCGCCGAAAGGAGCGCCGGGAGAAACAAGCCCAAGACGGCGGCAAGCGTGGTGCAGGGGCGGCCGCCGCGGCGAAGCAGCGCGACGCGGTCGCGGCGAAGCAGCGTGAGGCCGCCGCGGCGAAGCTGCGCGACGCCGCCGCGGCGAAGCAGCACGGTGATGAGGCGGTGCAGCGAGAAGCGTCAGCGCAGCGCGAAGCGTCAGCGCAGCGCGAAGCGGAAACCGCAAAGCAGCGCGAAGCGTCAGCGCAGCGCGAAGCGGAAGCCGCAAAGCAGCGCGAAGCGGAAGCCGCAAAGCAGCGCGAGGAAGCTGCCGCCAGACGCCGCGTAGAGGAATACGCGGCCGCACGGCGGCGCGCCGACGAGGAGGCCGTCGCCGCGAAGCGTCGTGCCGACGAGGAGGCCGCGGTCGCGAAGCGCCGCGCCGAGGAGGATGCGGCGGCCACCCGCCGCCGTGAGGAAGAGGAACTCGCGGCCGCACGGCGGCGCGAGGCCGCAGCCGGCCCTTCGCCGACGTTCATGGCACCACCGATGCCCGCGGGCCCCAGCGGTCCGAAGGCCCCGTCGTTCACGACGCCGTCGGTGGCGAGTGCCGCCGCGCCAGGCGTGTCGGTCGCCAAACCGGCGACGGTTGCGAAGCCACCGACGGTCGTTTCACCACCGACGGTCGCGAAGCCACCCACGATCGCTCCGCCCCCAATGGTCTCACCACCCGCGATGACCTCGCCCGCGCAGGTCCCTGCTGTACCCTCGATCGAAGCGGATGGCTGGGGCGATCTGCTCGGTGACGTGCCCGCACCTTCGTCCGCGGGCGAGCCACCAAAGACTTGAGCACGGGGCGGCGTTCGACCGCCGCCTCGACCGCTAGCCGCCCTTGCGCAGCTCGGTCAGGACCTGCTTCGCGAGCGCCTTGAGCGTGTCGAACACGCCGACGCCAGTCGTAGCCACGCCCTCGAACTCCGGCACCCGAGTCGAGTTCAGGACCTCGGAAAGCTCCTCGACCGGCACAACCGACGGGAGATCCCGCTTGTTGTACTGCACGACGTACGGCAGCTTGTCGAGATCGTAGCCCTGCTCCGTCAGGTTGTCGCGCAGGTTCTCGAGGCTCTCGATGTTCGCCTCCATGCGCTCCATCTGCGAGTCGGCGACGAAGCAAACCCCGTCGACGCCCTTGAGGATGAGCTTGCGGCTCGCGTCGTAGAACACCTGACCCGGCACCGTATAGAGGTGGAAACGGGTCTTGAAGCCGCGGATCTCACCGAGCGAAAGCGGTAAGAAGTCGAAGAACAGGGTTCGCTCGGTTTCCGTCGCGAGCGAGATCATCTTGCCCTTCGCATCGGGCTTGGTCTTGTTGTAGATGTACTGCAAGTTCGTGGTCTTGCCGCACAGACCCGGGCCGTAATAGACCAGCTTGCAGTTGATCTCGCGCGAACTGTAGTTGATGAAGGACATGGGCGCCGTCTCGGAAGCGGAACGACCTTCAGTCGTTGAAGAGGTTGTCGATGTCGGCGTCCGTGATCTCGGCAAAGACGTTCTGCTGAGGCGTCTCGGCCTTCTTGGCGACATCTTCGAGGATAGCCTCGAGCTCGACGTTCGCCTTTTTCACCCGCAGCTTCACGAGGCCAAGGGTCGTGTTCTTGTCGAACAGCGCCACGAGGATCACGCGGCGTCCGATGAGGCTGATGTGGACGCTCGCGTCCTTGCCCTCGTGGAACTGCCCAGTGAACTCGTCCTCTTCCATCAGCTTCGCGATACCTCCGGTGGCGGCGACGTTGCCGGCAACCAGGGAACTCAGCGAGGTCGTGTCCAGCTCTGCGGCCGAACCGGACGCGGCGATGAGCTGTCCGTTCTTGTCCACGACGAGCACTGCCCGCGAACGTGAGTCTTGCTGCAGACGATCGGCGACGGATTGGATCCGCCGAACCTCGTCTTCGTACATCACGAGTAGGGGCGTGAGCATTGCGAAGCGGTCTCCACGGGGGTTGATGACTCCGGGAGCCGGGCGAACGTAACAAACTCGTCTGGGCAAGTCCACCGGCCCGCTGCCCGCAAGTCGCACGAATTGGCCCACATGGGCCCGAACTACAGCACGCGGCGCTCTTGAAGCGCACGATGCAGCGTGGTCACGTCGGCGTACTCCAGCTCGCCCCCGACCGCTACGCCCGACGCGATGCGCGACACACGGACGCCAAGCGGCGCGATCAAGCGTGACAGATAAAGCGCGGTCGCGTCCCCCTCGACGTTGGGACTCGTCGCAACGATGACCTCCTGCACCGTCGCCGAGTCCTCCTCGTTCGCGCCAAGGCGGCGAAGCAGGGCGTCCACGTGCAGATCGCCGGGCCCGACGCCCCCGAGCGGATCCAATACCCCGTGCAGCACGTGGTAGAGGCCGCGGTAGAAGCCGGCGCGCTCGAGGGCCATGCGGTCCTGGGGCTGGGCCACCACGCACAGGGTGGTGTGGTCGCGACGAGCGTCGCTGCAGCGCACACAGATCTCGGTCGAGGTCAGGTCGCAGCACGATCGGCAGAGCTTGAGGGTCTCGTGGACCGAACCGACGGCCTCGGCGAGGGTGCGGATGTACTCAGGATCAGCGCGAACGAGCGCGAGAGCGAGCCGCATCGCCGACTTTTCCCCGATTCCGGGCAGTCGCGACAGCAGCGCAGCGAGGCGCTGCAGCGGATCGGCCGCCGGCGTGTTCACAGGCCCGGGATCGTGCCGGGGGGAATCATGCCCGGGGGAAGCATCGACGACATTCGTTCCTGGGCGATCTCTCTGGCGCGATCGAGCGCGTTGTTGACCGCCGCCACCACCAGATCTTGGACCATGTCGCGATCCTCGGCGAGCGCAGCCGGATCGATCTCGATCGAAACGATGCGCTGGCCGCCTGTGGCCTTGGCCTTGACCATGCCCGCGCCAGACGAGCCCTCGACGATGACCTGCTCGAGCGAGCGTTGCAGGTGACCCATCGTCTCCTGCATCTGTTGGGCTTGGCGCATGAGCTCCGCGAGATCGAGTTCCGACATGACGCCCGAGCTTAGGGGGTGCTCGAGATTAAGTCACCCGGCGCGGGACGCCGCTCGCACAGCGGCATCATTCGCGCACCGGGCGGGTGACGGCGATCTTGGCGTCGAAGTCGCGCAACAGGGCCGTGAGCGTTGGGTGCTCGCGGGCCTCGGCGGTGACCCGGGCCTCGAGCCGCGCTCGCCGGCGCTTGTCGACGAGCACCAGGCTCGGCCGCTCGGGTAGGCACGGCTCCGAGTCGATGAGCTCGAGCGAGACCGGAGTGCCCGCGAGGTCGCGAGCGGCTTGTTCGACCTGAGCGCGCAGATCGTTGGCCGACAGTCCGGTATGCGCGAAGCTGCCGCGCGTCGCGGCGACCCGTAGCACGCCTTCGCCATACTGAACCACGCCGACCTCGCCCAGCACCGCGGAGGCGTAGCCGTCGTTCTCGCGCACCGTCGCCACGAGATGACTCCACGCGGCGAACATCGTTGCGTCGTTCACATCATCGAGGTCGTCATCGCTTACCGGTACGAGCGGATCCGGTGTCACGACGGAAATCGTCGCCGCGCCGGGGCTGGCGTGGGCAGCGTCGGTGGACCCGCTACCGGAGGCCGAGGCGACGAGCGTTTCCGGTGCCAACGCGGTTCCATTCGACGAGCGCGCCGAGCTCGAGTTCGAGGTCGCGGTGGGAGTTGCGGGCGCTGTGTCGCGCGGCGTTGGCCGAACGTCCAGGTCCGCGCGATCGCTCTGGGCGCCGGAACCGATCACACCGTTGCGTTGGGCGAGCTCCCACAGCCCGCGCGTGAAGGGACTGTCGTCGTCACGCGGGGCCGCGGGAGGCGGTTCGATCGCAGTCCGGACGACCGGCACAAAGTCAGGCTCGCGCGACACCTGGGGCTCGCGCGACACCTGGGGCTCGCGCGACACCGGGGGCTCGCGCGACACCTGGGGCTCGCGCGACACCGGGGCCGGCGAGCGCGTCGGCGACGGGGAGTCGAACGCCATCGACTCGGCCCCCTGCGATTGTCGATCACCACGCCCGATCGGGCTGCGGGCCGCGGGGCGATCGTTGCGAACCGTGCGACCTGGGTCTCCGCCGCCGCCCCCGGGGCCGCCTTCGGACAGCGCCTGCAGTCGTTCGACGAGATCACCCAGCGGCACCAACGGCTCGCGCTGCGCGAGTCCGAGCAGACCCATCTCGAGCACCAGTCGTTGTGATCGCGCCTGCGGCAGGCGATCGACCACGCGCCACAGTCGATCGAAGGTCTGTGCCAGCGTGGCCACATCGACCGCCGCGGCCCGTCGGCTCAGCTCGTCGAGCTCGTCGGCCGTCGCGTCGACGAAAAGCTCGCGGTTGCGGCAGGCACGGGCAACGGTCAGGTCGCGGAGATCCTCGAGCATCTGCAGCGACAACACCGTCAGGTCGTGGCCCGCGGCCGACAGCGCGTCGAAGCGCTCGAGCACGAGATCGGGATCGCGGGCGAGCACGGCATCGACGAGCCCTGCCACGGCGGTGCGCTCGGCCTGGCCCAGCACCGCGCGCGCCTCGACCTCGGAGACGTGATGCGCGTCCTTGGCAAAGGCCAGGACCTGATCGAGCAAGGTCATCGCGTCGCGGACCGAACCTCCTGCGGCCCGCGCGAGGAGGCGTAGACCCGCGGGGTCAACCCCGAGGCCTTCGCCGCGCAACACGTTCTCGAGGTGCGCGACCGTCTCGGCGATCGAGACCCGGCGAAAGTCGAGCCGCGAGACTCGCGACAGGATCGTTGCGAGCACCTTGTGCGGCTCGGTGGTCGCGAACACGAAGTTGACGTGTGCAGGAGGCTCTTCGAGAGTCTTGAGCAAAGCGTTGAACGCCGACGTGGTCAACATGTGGACCTCGTCGATGATGTAGATCTTGCGGCGGGCGGTCTGCGGCAGATAGTTGACCTGCTCGCGAAGGCTGCGGATGTTGTCGACCGAGTTGTTGCTCGCGCCGTCGATCTCGATCACGTCGACCGAGCGTCCCTGGGTCACCGCGAGGCACTGCTCGCAAGCGTTGCAGGGTTCGGGCGACGGCCCGAGCTCACACACGAGCGCCTTGGCAAAGATGCGCGCCGTGGTGGTCTTTCCGAGCCCGCGTGCGCCTGCGAACAGATAGGCGTGATGGACACGATCCTGGGTGATGGCGTTGCCCAGGGTCCGTCCGATGTGTTCCTGCCCGACCATGTCGGCGAACCGCAAAGGTCGGTACTTGCGCGCGAGGACGACGTAGCTCAAGGCATCCCTTTCAATCGATCAGCGTCAGTACGCCGAGCCGCTGCGCGCGATCGATGAGTTCCATCGCGATCTCGCGTCCGGCACCCGCGTGCCGGCGGTGCGCCGGAATCGGGAGGTCGCCCTTGGCGATCATCTCTCGCAGCTCGGGGTGGGAGTGTTTGGGACCATTGGTCGCGAGTAGGTCCGCGAGCCGGGCCTTCAGCTTGGGCAGCGAGGCCGGCGGCTGGGGATTGTCGAGGTACGCCGCGTTGATGCAGCTCGAAACGTCCGCCGTCGCGCTGACGCGGTCGTTCATCGGCGGCAGGGCGTGCCGAGTGGTCACTGTCGAGATGATGGACACATGCTCGAGCAGGGTGTTGTTCACACACCCGCGCCGCACATGAGGCCCGATGACGATCGACGGCACGCGGATGCCCAAGCGCTGGAACGCGGGAAGATCGTCGACCGTGGTGGGCGGCGCGACGTGATCGTAGAAGCCACCGTGCTCATCATAGGTGATGATCAGCAGGC
>CANLQR010000149.1 GCA_947492135.1 Deltaproteobacteria bacterium
CACTGCACCGCCGATCCCTGTGCAAGCTTCGACAGGATCTCAGCGTGTCGCAAGACCTGTGTCGGGCTCCCAGCGCGCCACGACGGGGGCCAAGCCAGCAGCGCAGGCCTCTCGCGCGGCGCCACAGTCACCCGTCGAGGCCGCATCGCAGCGACGGGAGCCCACGCGGATCTATCGTACGGTCGAACCGCCCGCAGGCACGCGGGCTGCCGCGCAACCTGTGGCGTCGGCCAAGCGGGCCGCCGCGGTGACCCGCGAGATCGTCGCGACGCCTACCCCTCAGAGTGGTCACACCGTGGTGGTGGATGCGTTGCAGATGCCGGCGCCGTTTCCGGAAACGCCCACAGCGGCGCGTGCCGGCAAGAGCGCCCGCAAGCGCGGTGCGCCGCCCGCCGCCCAAACGCCGGCACCCGCAGTCGTCGCTGCACCTGCGGCGGCACCCGCCGAGGAGGCGCCGCGCCGACGTGCGCGGTTCGGCGAGCACGTGCTCAATCGTTTGCGGTGACGCCAACGACCGGCGGTGCGCTGGCGGCCCAGTCGGGCGAGGTGTGGCCCTGCAATGGGCCGCCCGCCCGACAATCCGTGGCTTTCTTGTGGTGAGCGGAAGACCGGTTCAAAGCTGGCACACCGGTTGCTCACTCAAGCGTTCCAGTATGCCCCTGCGTCACGAAAATATCGTGTCCATCGAGTTCGACCCCCTGCGTCGGCGTTGCATTCGACTCGCGAAGTCGGGCTTGTATCGCAAGGCCGCGATCGCCCTGGCCGAGCTCGCACATCGCGAGAACGACGCCGCGAGCTGGGTACGCCTGGGCGTGATGTTGCAGCGCGCGGGTCGAGTGGATCCCGCGCTGGACGCACTCAAGCAAGCGCTGTGGCTGCTCCGCCAAGGGCACGAACGACGCAGAGCGGCGGTCGTCGCGGGGCTCATCGAGCGCGCGGCGCAGCGCCGAGTTTCCTAGCGTCCGCTGTGACGCAACAGCCACAGCAGCAGGCGGACCCGCCAGTCGCCGCTCATCTTGCGCACGGTCTGCCCAAGATCGTCGTAGACCTTGCTGTCCGAGAGCAAGGCTCCGATCGAGCCGTCTCCGCGCTCGATCTTCGTTACGGCTTCGGCGAACACGCCAGCAATGTCGCGGATATTCGCGAGCGACGTGCTCGCGCTGCGGAGCAGTTCACCTGAAGGATCACGAAGCAGCTTGGCCATCGTGCCGCCACCAGGCTCGAGCGCAGCGAGCTGTTGACGGACCTCGCCGACGTCCTTGCGGAGGCCGGCAACCCTGGGGGCGGTGTCGCGGTCGACCTCGGCCAGCTTCTTGTTGGCATCGCGCAGCACGCCGTCGATGACCTCGGCCGAGCCTCGAGCTTTGCCGAGTGTCGCGAGAAAATCGCGCTCGTACACGGGGTCGTTCAACAGCGCACCGATCTCGCCGCGACCCTCGCGCATGTCGTTCGCGGCGGTCTCGACCGTCTGCAGCGTTTCTTTGACCACATGGATGGTTCGCGCGTCGTTGAGTTCGGCGAACATCGATGAAATGCCCGACAGCGAGCTGTCGACCTTGTCGGACATTCGCCCAAACCGCTGGCGGAACTCCGCGATCTGCTCGCTGAACGAGGCCTCCGACTGAATGCGGTGGTCCTCGCCCAGTGGTTCTCGGGTTCCGGGTGTGATGTTGATCTGCTGGTCACCGAGCACGCCGGCGCTGCCGACGGTCGCGACGCTGTCCGCACCGACGACATCGATCCGGTCAGCGGGCAGAACCATCGCCACCTGGACCCTTCGATGCTCGGTGGCAAAGCGGGCACACAATCCCTCGGGCCCGCCCCAGTACATCCGCCTGGCCTTGCGGCGAAACTCGCTGGTGACGCAGACTTCGTCCGCGATGCAGTCGTCGTTCGACAAGCACGGGCCGTGGAGGCCCTTGGACGCATAGGCCTCGAGCTCAGCGCACAACCCCGTCGGGGCGCAGAACAGCGCTTCGTCGCAGGTGTTGGTGCGACCCGCTCCGTGTCGGCCGAGATCCTCGGTGAGGGGATCGCAGGGGTACTTGCGGTTGACGAAGTCGATGGCTTGCACCCGTCCGACCTCGACGCCGGCCAGCAACACCGGCGAGTCGCGTCGCAGTCCCGTGATGGTCCGAAAGTCGGTGAAGATGGTGACCTGTTTTCGCAAGGCCCCATCGCGTTGGTTGAGAAGGAGCAGGGCGGCGAACAAGATCAGTCCGACGAGCACCACCGCCAAGCCGACGAGCGCGCGTCCGGAGCCCTCCTCGCGCAGTGCCATCTTGTGGGCAAGCATGCCATGGCCGGCTCGCCATCGCTCGAACGGACCCGCGCTTTGCCGGCAGGCGACGCTCACCGGGCCGCGAAAGCAGCGGGACTGGCGAGTTTCGCAGGGTTGCTCTCGTCGCCCGGGTCACAATCGGGGCACGGCCCGTCGGTCGGACATGACGCCGCGCCGCCTCGTTGCCTTGCTTGCGCTCGCTGCCCCGCTTGCCTGCTTCTCGGAGGTCGAGCCGCTGCTGGTCCAGAACGACGACTCGACCTCCGCCTCGAGCGACGCGGGCGGGTCGACGACCGCGCCCACGAGCACCGACGGGATGTCGAGCACGGCCTCGACGTCGACGTCCGCTGGTGCGGAGACGATGCCAGACGAAGTGACCTCGAATGCCAGCAACGGATCGACCGAAGGCAGCGACTCGGAGGCGGGGTCGGACACCGGTGCCGACTCGGAGTCCACCGTCGGCGTCGGCAGCTCGGAGGTCGGCAGCTCGGAGGTCGGCAGCTCGGAGGTCGGCAGCTCGGAAGGCGGCGACCCGGTGTGCGCACCGCTGACGGCGGACGCCGCCACGGTCGCGCTGTGGCACTTCGACGACGGTGCGGGACCCAGCGCCGTCGATGACTCGGGCAACGAGCGTCATCTCCAACTCGGCGCCGCCGCGGGCGTCGATGCGGCCGATCCGACGTGGGACGAGGGCAGGTTCGACGGCGGACTGTCCTTCGCGATCGCGGCCGAGCAATACGCCACACGCAACGCTGGCAACACGTTCGCCGCCAACGAGCTGAGCGTCGAGTTTTGGGCGCGCACCACGAGCGCTGCCTACGCGCAGGTCTTCACCGCCGGCTTCATCAACTGCTTCGTGGCCATCAACGACAACGGCGCGGGCGTGCAGTTTGGCATCGGCGACGGCAACAACTGGTCGTTCCTCACCGCACTGCTGCCCAACGGCACCCTGTCCGACGGCCAGTGGCACGCCATCGCCGCGACGTATGACGGCGCGATGATGCGCGCCTACGTCGATGGCCTCGAGATCGGCTCGGCCGCGGCTGCGGTTGTGCTTGCCAATCCCAGTGACTACAAGGTTGGTGGTCGCCCGGCCAATACGTTTCTCGACGGTGACATGGACGAGGTGCGTCTGTCGGAGCAGGCGCGAACGGCAGAGGAGATCGCGGCGGCGTACGCCGGGTGTGGCTAGTGGCTGATCAGCGCCCAGCCAGCGCCGAGACACGCTGGAAAATCGACTCGGGCATGACGCGGACCACGCCGAGGATCGGTCGCCAGTAGCCCGGGACGTAGGCTTCGGCGACGTCGCGGTCGATGCCCATCACGATCTTGCGTGCGACCACGTCGGCCCGCGAGAACAACAGGCTCTTGTGGTGGTCGACGGTCATCGGTGTGTCCACCGGGCCGAGCTTGAAGGTGTGCACGCCCACGCCGGCGGCCCACATTCGGCTGCGCAGCCCCTGCAGATAGACGTTGAGTCCCGCCTTGGCCGCACCATAGGTGAAGTTGCGGGGACGGCCGCGGTCACCCGCGACGGACGACAGCACGGCGAGGTGGCCGCTGCCACAGCGTTCGAGGTGATTGGCGAGCGGCAGCAACAGCGAGATCGGCGACAGCAGGTTCGTGAGCAGGATCTGCTCGGCGCTGCACCACTGGTGTTCGCTGGCGAGCTGGTCGCCGAGCACGCCGTGGGCGATCACCGCGATGTCGACGCCGCCGAGTTTCGCGATGGCCTCCTCGACGCGTGAGCCGTTGGCCGCAGTGTCGTCGAGGTCGCACTCGAGGTGACCGACGACCCGAGCCCCGAGGCGTTCGCGAAGCCGGGCGAGCTTGTCTGGGTTGCGACCGACCAAAAAGAGTGAGTCGCCGCGCGCGGCGTACTGGCTGGCCATCTGGGCGGCGATCGCAGAGGTCGCACCGAGCACGAGGACGCGTGACATCGCCCGGGAGTGTATCGCCGGCGCGCCGCCGTGCTAGGACTCGGGGGGCCAATGCAACCTGCGCCGCGCCCACGGCTCGCCGAACACGTCGTTGCGCGGCTGTTCCGTCGCGAGGGTCAGGATCGGTTGGTTCTGCTCGACGCCCGAGAAGATCGCGCCGTGGTGCTGGATGCGCGGGCGTGGAGCGTGCTGTGCCACGCCGACGGTACCCGAGACCTCGCGGGGATCGTCGGCGCCGCGGGCCGCTTTGGTGCCGACCTCGAGATCGCTCACGCCGCCGCACTGTTCGCCCAGCTCGAGGCACTCGCGTGGGTCGCAGACGGACCACCCCGAGGGGTGCTCGAGGGCGAAGCGCAGCCGGTGGGTGCCAACGATCGCAGGGTCGTGCGCGAGATGGTCGCGGCCCGGTATCGTTGTCATGGTCGCGGGGATTGTTGTCGCAGCTATCCGACGATCTCGTTGACACCCGCCGACGTGCATCGCGTGTGCGCGACGCTGCACGACGAGCCGACGCTGACGCATCGGAGCCATCGCGCGTTTGTGCCCACGGTCGGCTCGGCACCGACGCCGATGCGCGCCATTTCGCTGGTCGACGGCGCCTGTCGTTTTCTCGAGGGTGACGGTGGGTGTGCGGTGCATCGACGCGGCGGCGCCCAGGCCAAGCCGGTCGGCTGCGCGTGGTTTCCCACACGGCTTGTCGATGATGGGGTCGAGGTCCGCGCCGCGCCGGCGGTGGAGTGTGTGTGCGTGGCCCGACCCGATCCCAGCGCGTCGCCGCTGGTGCCAGTGTTGATGGTCTCGGAGCTCCCGCTGGGGGTCACGCTGGTGCGTGTGCCGGAGCGCGTGCGAATCGGTGCGCGCGCGGAGATCGATCGGGCTCGCGCGATCGAAACCCTGGATCGGCTCGTCGATCGCACGACGGACCCCGCCCGACTGCTGTGGACATGGGGCCGCGCGCTCGCCCGCGCGGACGCCTGGTGCGAGCCCGCCGATTCATGCGCGCTCGACATTCACGAGATTGCGCAGCGTTTTGCAGCGGTGGCGGCCCGGGCGGTGGCGCGTACCGGGGTCGAGACCACCTGGCGGGCCGCCCACGATGTGGTGTGCCGTCGATTGCAGGTGCTCGGCCTCGCCGCGGGGCTGCTGACGGCCCCGACTGCGGTGCAGCTCGTCATCGACACCGTGGGCGATGCCGCGCTCGAGCGCCACGTGCTCGAGGTGGCCGTGTTCTCGCGCAGCCTGCTGGTCGCCGACGAGGTTGCGACCGCGGCCTGCGACCTCGCGCTGCAGATGTGGCTGGCGCGGGCGGTGACGGTGTTCGTCGACGCGAGCCACGATGTCACGTTGCGCGAGGCACCGCTGGCCGCGGTGGCGGCGACGTGGCGAGCGCAGCGGCTGGGGCCCAGCGCTGGGTGAAGCGGCACGATCCTCGGGCCGACGCCCGAGGCCAACGAAAAACGCCGGCCTCACCCGTGGGTGAAGCCGGCGGATCGAGCGACGATGTCAGCCCGGCGTCGGGCAGTTCACGGTCTCGGTGACCGCTTCGTTGTTGTCCTCGATGCACTCGATGACCTCGCCCAGCGAGACCTCGGCTTGGTCGACGGTCGTGTAGTAGTTCTTTGCGACCTCGGCGGGCGCGGGCACGAGCCAAGAGAACTGCACGAACGCACCCGGCAACAGTGGCGCCTCGGTCGCCTGGGTTCCGATGAGCGTGCCGCTGCTGTCGGTGCCTTCCCACAACGACACCGGGATGCCCGCCGGGACGCCGATCGAACCCTCGTTGCGCACGGTCACGAAGATCTCGAACTCCTCGTCGAGACAGTTCTGCAGACCGACCGCAACATCGATCGACAGGTCGGGCCCGTTGAAGATGCCCTCGCCTTGCGCGTTCTGGCGGAAGTTGTTGAGCCCTGGGGCGAGCCAGTTGGGCTCTTCCACCAGCGGGGGAATGGCAGCCGAGGTCGAATTGGTCACGTGGTAGGTGTGCTGCGGCCACACCGCTCGGGTGCGAACCCAGCGATCGTTGGCGTCGCCATAGACGAACACGCCCTGGCGAAGCTGGTATCCCGGAATCCCCTCACAGCTCGCCGGACTGGTTGCAGCAGCGATGACCACGAACTCGGAGTTGCCGTCGCCGTCGACGTCTGCAACGACAGGATACTCGTGGATGGTCGGTGAGGAGTTTTCGACCTGGACGAGCACGTCGCCGGTCGCCCCATCGTAGACCCATGCGTAGCACTCATCTTGGTACAGCACCTCGGCGATGCCGTCGCCTTGGAAGTCGAACACCGACGAGCCCGTGACGTTCGACGACAGATCTTGCGTGACCGCGGACCAACGGATGTAGGCGTCGCCGGGACCGGGCGGCAGTGCACCGTCGGGCTGGACGATCTCCTCGTCCGCGCGGTTGAAGTCGTAGACCGCATACGCCGTGGCGCCGGCTACCCCAACCTCGGGTCGTCCGTCGCCGTCAAAGTCCGCCACGGTCGGCGGGCCACCGCGTCCGACCACGCCACCAAGGCCGTCCGCGGCGAGGGTGACGGGCTGGGTGCGCGCAGCGTCGTTGCCGGCACATGCGGCCCCGGTGGGATCGGCTCCACACCACAGCTCACCCGTCGAGGAGTCGAGGATCCGCAGGATGCCATCGCAGGTCGAACAGTTCGCGCTGACGAGGATGATCTCGGGCGTGCCGTTGCCATCGAGGTCGGCGACGGCCGGATAGCCGTCGTCACCGCCTGCGGCCCACAACTGCGAGACCGTGACCGTCGGGGACCCGATCGCCGGGTTGACCCACGAATCGATCTTGAAGGCGTCGCGACCCGTCACGATCTCGAGCGTGCCGTCGCCATCGATGTCGGCGGGCGTGGCCATGCTGCCCCCGTTGACGTAGCTGTTCTGACCGCCGAAGCCGCCCGAGCCATGGTTCTGTTCGTTGTTGAAGACGTCCGAGACCACGAGCCCGTCGTGATCGATCAATGCGATGCCGATCCCGAACTCGGTCTCGGCGTCATCGTCGAGATTCGCGGCATAGACCGAGCCGTTGCGGGCGTAGATGTAGTGGTCGGAGTTGTCGGTGTTGTGGCTGGTCCAGACCAGCTGGCCTTGGCCGTTGATCGCGTGGATCAGCGAGTAGTTGAAGGTCCCGGGGGCGCCGGTCGGCAAGCCGGCGTAGATGATGTCGGCCAGCCCGTTGCCGTCGACATCGCCAAGCGCTGAGGTCGGGCGAATGTACGAGCGAAACTGGCCGTTGGCCGGATCGTCGCCGGTGCGGACCTTCTCCTCACCGGTCATCCCGTCGAGGATCACGATGTCACCCTCGAAGGTGGTCGCGGTATCGCGGGTCTGAATGATGACCTCGGTGTCGTTGCCGCCGTCGACGTCGCCGATCAACGGCATGGTGTGCACCGCATCGGTCTCCCATGCCCACTCGAGCGTCAGCTCGACGTTGGTGAACTCGGGGATGATCTCGCAGGCGACCGGATCCTGATTGGGCAGGCACTGGTTGAGCGTGGGCTCGCAGAACTCGCCATCAGGGCAGTCATACGAGTCGAGGCAGGGCGCACCCGGGGTCACGCAGTTCGGTTGGAGACACACGTCACCGGACTCGCAACACACGTCGAGCATCTCTCCGCAGCGGACCGCAGAGGCGCACGGCGGCAGGCAGACACCCAGTACGCACTCGTCACCCGCTTCGCAGCAGTCCGTGCCGCACTGCGTGGTCTCGCAGGTGGGCAACGGCGGTGCGCCGGTCGAGCTGGTGTCGGGATCGGGGGCAGTGGTCTCGGTGGTGTCCGGAGTACCGGTGCTCGTCTCGGGGGCGATCGTGGTCGTGAGCGTCGGATCGAAGCTCGTCGAACTGTCGGCGACGACCTCGTCGCGGTCATCTCGGCAGCCCAAGGTGGTCAACGCCAAGAGGCTGAGCGCTGCGGGCCCCAGCGCCGGACGACGAGCGCGCGTACGTGATGTCTGTGTCAATCGCATGGGCTAAGGCAACCTTCCGCTAGGCAGGATAACAAGCGATCCGATGAACGGCACGTGTTGCCGGCCACCTTTCGACGCGCCCGCGAATGGTCAAAGGTGTGGCAACATGCCTCATCCAGCCCGACGCCGCGGTGTCGGTCTGCGCGACGGAACTGCGGGCCCGCTCGAGCGCGCCGGTGGCGGCGAGGCGGCAGTTGGCCCGGCGAGGTCGCAGCCGAACCGCTCGAGGTCGATGCGGTCGTGCGCATCGAAGCGAATGCCTTCGGCCAGCAGGCGGCGGCGCTGAATCACCGCGGCTTCACCGACCACGCTCAGCCGACCGCCGGCGTTCACGACGCGGTGCCAAGGCACCGAGCCGTCGCCCAGCGACCGCAGTGCAAAGCCGACCTGGCGGGCGCGACCCGGCAGCCCGGCGCGCGCGGCAATGCGGCCATAGGTCGAGACACGGCCGCGCGGAATTGCCTCCACTGCACGGAAGATCCGGGCGTACGCGTCGTCGCTGGCAGGCAAGGACCGTCAGCGTACGGGCTTTGCGAGGGGGGTGCCGCGCGTACCGCGATACGCCGCAGCAAGCGGGGCTCGGGCCTCGGAATCCTGTCCCCAAGCTGGTGTCGAATGAGGACAGGGACCATGCTCCTTGGAGGTCGTATCGATGCCGAGTCTCTGGTCTCGCCTGTTTGTGTTCCTGCCCGTCGTGGGTGTCGCGTGCGGTGGTGAAGAGGGCGGACGAGCCTCGGCCAGTGACGCCAGCGCGGGGATCACGTTGTCGGGTTCGGTCGATGAGACCGGTGGTCCAGGCGAGACTGACGACCCACTCGCGCCGATCCCCGACGTCGGTACTCCTGGCGGTTCGGGCGGTCCCGGCGGTGAAGAGGAGTGCGCCTCGCAGACCACGCCCGCCGAGAACATGCGGCAGCCCGCCGACATCATCGTGGTCGTCGACAACTCGGGTAGCATGGATTTCGAGGCGGCTGCGGTGCAGACCAACCTCAATGCGTTCTCGCAGCAGATGGTCGATAGCGGCATCGACGTCCACGTCGTCTTGATGTCGAGCTATCCCGGCGACGGCAATGGCATCTGCATCGATCCTCCACTGGGCATCGGCGGTTGCGACGACAACGACAACAACCCGCCGGTGTTCACCCACATCGATAGCCGGATCGGCAGCAACGATGCGCTGGTGCAGATCCTCGAGTATCAGCCCGAGTGGAGCGTGGTGCTGCGGCCCGATGCCCAGCTCCACTTCATGGTCGTCACCGACGATGAGTCCGAGCTCGGCGCGCTCGAGTTCGACATGGCGCTCAAGGCACTGGACCCCAGCTACGCGCTGTACAAGCTCAACGGGATCGTGTGCACCACCGAGTGTGCCGAGACCGCGGCCATCGGTGACACCTACATCACGCTGGGGCAGCTGACCACCGGCATCATCGGCGATCTTTGTCTGCAGGACTTCCAGCCGGTGTTCGACCAGCTCGCGA
Source organism: Deltaproteobacteria bacterium (assembly GCA_947492135.1). Lineage (GTDB taxonomy): Bacteria > Myxococcota_A > Polyangia > Nannocystales > Nannocystaceae > Xiheibacterium. The sequence goes on from CANLQR010000149.1 coordinate 9,681, forward strand.
CCGAGGTCATCTCGGGCGCGCAGATCGCCTGCGAGTGGGACATCCCCGCGCCACCGCCGGGCGAAGACTTCGATCCCACCAAGGTCAACGTCGAGTTCGACGACGGCCTCGGCGGTGGTTTCGAGATCGGCTACGTCGACTCGGCGGCGGATTGTCCGAACGTCGTCGACGGCTGGTACTACGACAACGCCGCAGCGCCCACGAAGATCCTCGCCTGTGCGCAGACCTGCCAGAAGATCCAGGGCGTCGAGACCGCGCAGATCAACATCTCGCTCGGCTGCGACTCGGTGCCCGCCGGCTAGCGGCAGCCGGCGCTGTACTCGCTAGCGTCGGCGGCGAATCGTTCCCGACGCGCCCAGTGCGAGCAACACCAGGATGCCCAGGCTGCCGCCCGCCGCGGGATCGACGGCGCAGCCCTTCTTGCCGGCCGGCGCGACGGGTGGTGGGCCACCTTCGCCGGCACTGTCCCCATCACCACCCGCATCACCGCCGGAGATCGAGTCGAGCGCGTCCTGGGCCGATGAGTCGGCCGCGGGCTCCTTGCCCTCCTCGCCACTGGGCTCGTCCGGCTCCTTGGCAGGAGGCGTCCAGCCGAGCTTGAGCTTTCCGCTCGCGAGCTTGAAGTCGCGGCCCTTGTCGTCTTGCTGGGTGATCTCGACCGTGTAGGTCTTGTTCTTGTTGAAGCCCTTGCTGCCTTCGAGCTCGAGCTCGAGGCTCAAGTACTTTCCACCGTCGTAACCCTCTTCGGCGGTGCTGTACGCGAGGTACCCCGTGCCGTCGGGCAGCTGACCGTGGAACTCGATGTTGAGGCCGCCCGGGGCGCCCTTGTCGAGCTTTGCCCACAGGTGGACGATCCAAACCTCTTCGCCGGGCTGACTCGGGATCGTGTCTTTGGCGGCCTGTCGACCGGCGTCGGTCAGCTTGCCGTCGGCGTCGACGTTCAGCGCCGCGGTACCGACCTTGATCTCGCCGGCGAGCGCAATCGATGACGCCGACAACGTGAAACCCAGAGCCAACGCGCCGGCCAAGGAAGCAAGAGCGCGACGAGATGCGTGCAACGATGACATGAGCGGTTTCCTCGAGGAGTCAGGGCCCAAGGCCCGTGGAGACAAATCAGTCCGTGAAGACGAATCCGGGCCGTGGGCCCGTGAAGACGAATACCTCATGGCGGCGCAAGCGTACCACGTCAGTGCGGGCCGTCGCGAGTCGGCTCAGTGCCGGCGAGCAAAGCCGCGAGCCTGCTGCCGCTCGTGCCACCGTCGTCGAGTTCCGACAGTTCGTCGTAACCACCGATCGAGGCGCCACGGATGAACACCTGCGGCACGGTCGTGCGACCGCTGCGCTCGCTCAACCACCGCCGGGCCGCGGCATCGCCATCGACGGGTACCTGCGCAAAGGGAATGTTTCGCGCGCGAAGCAGCCTCAGCGCCATGAGGCAATACCCGCACCAGCGCGTCGTGTAGATCACGACGGGCTCCGTGAAGTCCTCGGGAACGGCGCAAGCGGCTTCCACGTCAGACATCGTCACGCAGCAGCGAGAGGATCTCTTCGTCGAGTTTGGCCTGGTGCTCGCTGGCGTACTTGCCGACGATCACATCGCGCCGTTGGGTGATGGGCGTTCCGACCTTCACACCGGCGCCGCCGATGCCACCCACCGCGCGGCGCTTGATTCGGCTCGGCCCCGGGCTCGGGCGCGACTGGCCATGGCCGGCGGCCGCGGCCGCAACCTGGGCGCGGGCTTCGGCGGAGGCAAACACCGGGTGCGAGAGGCTCGGATCGACAGTCGGGCCCGGCCTTCCGGGTTGCAGCGGTGGGCCCTGTGGTTCGACGTCGCGCGGCTCGGGCGGCGCTCGACGCTCGGGTCGCTGCGCCGCGGCGGTATCCGGCGGGAGCTCGGTGAGCTCGCGGTTGTCTTCGACCGGGTGCGCGCCGATCGTCCGCTCGATCTTCTCGTCGTACTCGCCGTTGCGCAGCGAGCGGATCATCGCTTTGTGCGAGTCCTGCATCAGCGCAATGATCAGCGGCCCGACCTCGGGCCCGCCGAGCTTCTCGCGGTACTCGGTCTTGCGGCTCGCGATGATCGTGCCGTCGTAGAACACGTGGGTGAAGATGTGGGCCTTGTCGACCCCCGAGTCTTCCGTCTGCACGTGATACAGCCGACCGCGATGCGGGATGTTGTGGTTGTAGCCGAGCTGAGGAGACGGGGATTTCATTGGGCCAAAACAGCGCCCTGGCTGGAGTCAGCCTATCACGAGGTCCCTGCCGCGCGAGTCGCAGATTTCGGGGCTCCTGTTCAGATTTTCGTGCTAGATCCCCGAAGCCCTTGGGGTCCCTTCTAAAGCGCCTTCGCCGTGGTGACGCCAAGCACAGATCTGTGGGTCGCTGAAGACCTTTTGGTGCCGTTGCGCGAAATCACCGCGCAGCAGACCTATCCCCACAAATCGGTCACGGCCCAGGTGACGGCCCAGGCCGGGCGCGTGGTGGAGATCGATCCCGGCCGCCTGTACGAGCTGCTGACCCCGCCGTTGTGCAGCAAGGTGCCGCATCTCGTGCTCCAGTGGCTGCGCGACACCGGGCTGCTGGTCCACGTGCTGCCCGAGCTCGATGCGACCGTGGCCTTCTCGCAGGAGGCCGATCGCAAGCACAAGGACGTCTGGGAGCACACCAAGGCGGTCGTGTGGCAGGCGATGCCGCGCCCTGCGGTGCGTTGGGCGGCGGTGTTGCACGACATCGGCAAGGTCAGCACGCGGCGGTTCGGCAAGGATGGCAAGGTCACCTTTCATGGCCACTCCGAGGACGGTGTGCGCATGTTCCGGCGCGGCGTCGTCAACCGCATCGGTTTTCCGCCCGACGTCCGCGATCGTGTCGAGGTCCTGATCCTTCATCACCTGCGACCCGGTCACTACGATGGCGACTGGTCCGACGCCGCGGTGCGCCGTTTTGGTCGCGAGATGATGCCGTTCCTCCGCGATCTTCTCGATCTGTCGCGGGCCGACATCACCAGCCGCAGGCCCGGCAAGCGCAAGCGCTGCTTGCAGATGATCACCCATCTGTCGCACCGCATCCGCGATCTGGGGGAGGCCGACGCCGAGGTCAAGCCGTTGCCACCGGGGCTCGGCAACGAGCTGATGCGTGCGCTGGGCTTGCCGCCGGGGCGTCATCTCGGCGAGCTGCGCGCGCGACTCGAGGCGTTGCACGCGGCGGGCGAGCTCGAAGGTGGGCAACCAGCGGCGTACTACGTCGAGCAGGTTCAGGCGCGGGGGTTGCTCGAGGGGATCGAGATCGTCGCGCCGCGGGGCTTCTCGACCTGACGGACAGATTACGCCCGCCGGAACCGCACGAAGTCCACGCCGTCGTTGCTCGTCGCGAACGTCACGTCCCACTTGCCCTTGCCGAGCTCGATCACGCCGACGCCGTCGTCCGCGTCGATCGCCTCGGGATCCGCCGCGCCCGGGTACGCCGAGTCGAACATGAACAACCGGCCGTCTGCGAGGTCGATCGTCGCGTTGCCGAACGTGTGCCACTTGCCGTCGTCGACCGCGGTCGGATCTTCGCTCGCGTCCTCGCCGACCGAGTTGCGCACGATGTAGCCGCCGTCGCTCGCCTTCACGAAGATCGTGGTCACCTCGGCGTCGAGCACGAGAGCCGGTGCACCTTGCACGTCGACCCAGCCGAAGCCGCCGTACTCGGTGCGCTCGACCGGGCTCACATCGCACGCGCGATCGTAGTCGCAGACAGGTCCTCCTGACGCTCCCCACGTCCACCCGGGGGGCACCACTGCGCCGGGCGGTGGCCTCGTGCCGAACCAGTGCGCAGCGACTTCCGCAGGCACGACCACCACGGGGCCGCCTCCGGAGCAGGTTTGCGGTCGTCCTCGTTCGTCGACGTTGATCATCGTGCGGGAGAGTCGCACGCCCTGAACGATGTGACGCTGGCTCGCCGAAAAACCGAGCCTCCTCGTCCCCCGGCGAACACCGTCCGCGCTGCACCGGCGGTGACCGGGACTTCGGCGCCCGCGTGAGATCGGGAGAATTCGCGGACATCCCAGGGGTCGTGACCTGCACAGGTTGCGCAAAGCCGCGGCGCAGGTGCAAGCCACAGGAGGCCACGGCGTCATGCTCGTCGAAGATGCCCGTGGCCGACCCCCAACAACCCCCACGATTGCCGCGCCCACCCCGCCTCGCCGCGCGCACCTTGGTCGCGGTGCTCGCCGCAGCGCTTCCCGGCTGCGAGGCCGAGGATCCACAGCAGCAGGACGACGGCTCCGAGTCCGAGGCCGAGCCGACGCCGCGGGTCACCTACTTCGACGACGCCCTGCCGATCCTCAACGAGCACTGCAACGGGTGCCACAACGCGGGGGGCCTCGCGCCGTTCGTCCTCGACGACTTCGTGGAGGCCAGCATGTGGGGCCCAGCCGTCGCCGCCGCGGCCGCCTCGCGCACGATGCCGCCGTTCGCTGTCGACAACAGCGGCGCCTGCAACACGTACGCCCATGCGCGCTGGCTGGAGGACGAAGAGATCGACGTGCTCGCCGCGTGGGTCGACGACGGCTTGCTCGAGGGCGAGCCGCCCGCCACGCCGCTGCAGCCACCGGTCCCACCCGTGCTCGGCGGGCCTGGGATCGAGGAGGTGCGCACCCCCGAGTACGTGCCGGTGCCGCAGACCACGCTCGGCCAGGAGTTCGACGACTATCAGTGCTTCTTGCTCCCGACCGGGCTCGATCGCGAGCGATTCATCGTCGGGTTCGAGGTGATACCTGGCAACACCGCGACCGTGCATCACGTGCTCGGCTTCAAGGTCAATCCGACGTCGTTCGACAACGCCGAGGTCATGCAGGCGCTCGACGACGCGAGCCCCGATCAGCTCGGCTGGGACTGCGACGGCGCGGCCGGCGAGGGCGTGCTCGTCCAGAGCGTTCCCGTGAACTACGCGCCCGGCGTCGGGGCCGTCGAGTTCCCCTCGGGTACCGGGATTCCGATGAGCCCCGAGGACGTGCTCGTGGTGCAGATCCACTACAACCTGTTGAACGACAGCAGCGCCGACTCGACCGCCATTCGGATCAAGTACGCCGACCAGGTCGCGCGTCCGGCGATCCAGGCTTTGTGGGATTCGTTCCTGTTCTCGTCGGTGCTCGGCGCGCCCGCGAGCCTGCCGCCGGGCCTCGAGCGAGCCACCTACGACTGGAGCGCGACGATCGCAACGGCGACGAGCTTCCGCGGCGACGGCGACGCCGTGGCGACGGGCCCGGTCGAGATCTGGGGCTTCGCGCCACACATGCACAAGCGCGGCCGCAAGATGACGATCGAGATCGAGCGCGCCGACGGAGAGCGCTTGTGCGGGACCCAGGTCGATCGCTACGACTTCAACTGGCAGCAGATGTACTTCTTCGAGCAGCCGCTGCACGTCGACTTCGGTGACACCCTGCGTGTCCGCTGCGAGTGGGACACGCGTGGCGACACCGCGCCGGTCACACCCGGATACGGCACGGCGAACGAGATGTGCCTCGTCGGGTTGTACGCCGTGCCCGAGTGATCACGCCCGCCGCCCCGTCGTCTCCGGCGCCCGCGTGAGATCGGGAGTTCTACCGATGGGGCCGCGCCCCGGGCACGGTCAGTCGGGCGCGTACTCGCGGTAGGTGCGGCCGATGAGGGAGATCCACGCATTGGTCTCGCAGCACTCGATCGCGGTGGCCTCGAGCACGTCGACGGCGATGCGATCGGTGGTCGGGCCGTCGCTCACGACGAGCACGTCGTACTGCCCCGAGTGCAGCGTGGTCGACTGATCGCCCGCCGAGATCGTCAGGGCCATGTCGCGATCGGGCCCAGGGAAGCCGGGGTCGTCGGGCGTCAGGTCCATGCCGCAGGCGTCGCGATCGACCTCGAT
>CANLQR010000150.1 GCA_947492135.1 Deltaproteobacteria bacterium
ACGAGGCCGCCAATCCGGGCGACCAGCTCGCGGTCTGTGGTGCGAGCCGCGAGCTCGCCCAGCGCGACGCGCACGCTCGGATCATCGTCGACGCGATCGCCCAGCGCGTTCACGACCGCGCGATCGATCTCCGGGTTGTGCGCGGCCGCGATCACGATCGCCGCCAGCCGCGACGAATCGGCGGCGCCTTCGTAGTGGTGCTCCGCGAGCACGTCGAGCGCGTTCGAGGCCACCCCTCGATCGGGGTCCCGGAGCGCCTCGACCAGCGCCGCGGTGGCGTCGGGTGCGATCATGTTGCGCATTGCCGTGGCGGCGTTGGCTCGGATCGCGCCGTCGTCGTCGTCGCGCAGCAGCGGCAACAGACGCGCGTGATCGTCGATCCGCCCCAGGTTGCCGACACCCGCCATCGCCGCGAGTCGTCCGGACACGCCCTCGTCGCGATCGAGCGCTTCGACGAGGCGCGCGTGCAACAGCTCGGCGAGCCACGGCTCGTCGCGCTCGATCGCCCGGGCCACGGAGCCCATCGGATAGAGGCTCGCGTGCGCGAGGGTGTGGTTGCCCGCCTTGCGGGCCTCGGTGTGCAGCGCGAGGACGAACTGGGCGGTCTCGGCGGTGGGCTGTGCCACGAATGCGAAGCGGCCGACCAGCATCGGCAGCTCGGGCCACCCGCGAAGGTCGTCGCGCTCGAGCAGCTCACGCATCACGGCTTGCGCCTCGGGCGTGCCGGCCGACGCAAGCAGCTCGAACGCCAGCTGGCGACCGTTGCTGTCCGCCCGCAGCGCAATCGGGATCATCCCACGGGCTTGCTCTGGCCAACCGCGCAGCAGTCCCGTCGCCCGCACCACGAAGCCGCGGCCGGGCAGCACCCCAGCGTCGATCGTCGTGACCGCGTCCGCGATGTCGTGGACCGCGAGGCCCTTCGCGAAGCCCTGCGCGAGGACCCGCTCGGCCTCGGTCGGATCGCGCGGCGCCGAGGGATCGTGCGCGATGTACCCCGACAGGTCGCCGGGGATCGGCAGCGGTGCGCCGTCCTCGAAGCGCACCCGCGTCGCGCTGAAACGATCGTGCGATCCGAACACCCAGCCTGCGTCGCGCGCGTCCACGTCCTCGCGGCTGTCGATCCGCAGCGGGACACGGTCGTCGTCGAGCACCAACTCCGTGACGCCTTCGACGGCGGGGAGCTCGGGGTCGACGTCCGCCATGGCATCAAAGCGAGTCATGCGCTGCAGCTCGCGGCGGATCGTCCCCGGCTCGCCGCCGCGCGAGTAGGTCACCTCCGCCATTCCGTGTCCGGTGGGTACGACCCGAGCGTTCGGCCCCGCCAACGCACCGCGAAGGTCGAACCGCGCGAGCGCACCATCCATCAGGTGGCGAAACAACGAGTGGGTCTCGGGACCAAACCACACCCGCGACACGCCGCCGTCGGCGGCCAAAGAGAAGTACGCGCGCTGCCCGAGCAGGAGGCTCGGCTCGACGTGAATGCGCTCGCCGTTGAGGGTGAGGTCGTGGGCTGACAGCGCCTCGAACCAGATCGCGGCCATCGTTGCGCCTTCGTGCGAGCCGATCGCCTGCACATGGAGCTCGCCCTGCAGGTGCAGCCCTCCCGCGAGCGGCAAGCCTACTGGGGTATCGTGCGCCGGGTCGAACCCCGATTCGACCGTCCACTCGAGCCCGTAGACATACGTCCGTCCGACCCTCAGGGCGGGCCCTTCGGCCAGCCGGGCTTCGTCGGCGCTCGCCTCGGGGCCAGGCGCCGCCTGACCACCACATGCGAGCGCGAGCAGGCCGACTACAAGCAGTTTTCGGAAGCTTGGCATTGTCTCCTCATTCCTACGGCGACCGGCAGCTCGACACTCAACTTCGGCATCAGGTGCACGGTTGCCGGACCCACACCGCTCCAGCGGAAGATCTCCCACTCCTCGTCGTACACCAAGAACTGGAGATACAATGAAATGCGACCCGAGAGCGTGCGCAGCACCAAATCGAGACTCGCGTCGAACACCAGGTTCGGGACGCCCTGTTTGAGTTGCACGTTGAGGCCGAAGACGAGCGGAAGCTCGACCTGGACCAGGTGGATTGCGCCGCGGACCCCCGCGCTCGCGAGATCGACGACACCGACGCCCACACTCCCGTAACCCGTCGCGTAGAAGGTCGGCTTGGCGGTCCCCTCGGCGCGAAACGCCAGGCTCTGTGCGTCACAGCCGGTCGGCGACTTGCCCTTGGACTTGATTTCGAACGTCCCCATCATCTCGCCCCACAAGGAGCCGGTGACTGGGATGATTCCACCGATCCAATACTGGAACGAGGCCTTCTTGGTCTTCTGATGTGCGATCGGCTCGCTCTCGACCACCGCCGCGGTGATCCAGGCCGGCTCGGGGTCCTGGCCGGGGATCGCGACATCGTCGGCACCCCCGGTCACGAACACTTGCTGGTTCTTGACCACCAGGTGGCCCTTGTACCGGGCCGTGTGGGGATGATCTGGGTCGTCGTTGACGCCGACCTGCAGGTTGCCGTCGATCAGGCGGTAGCCGGCGCTGGGTTTGTGGAACCACGCGCTGATGTCGATGTCCGCATGCAGCCCGCCCTTGAGCTCGCACGCACCGCCGGCGTTCGAGCTCGCGGGCGTGACGTGCCAGCCGATGTCGTAGCCCAGCTTCGCAGCGAACCAGTCTTTGTCCCCGTAGGTCTCCTTGGCGCCCCAGCCGCCCTCGTAGAAAATGCCGTGGGGATTGGTCTGCTTCGACTCGTCCAGGTAGGGACTGAGCAGTCGCCACGCATCACCGACCTTCTCCTTTGTGTCGTTCAGGGTTTTCCAGGCGGCTTCGAGATCCTTGGCCTCGGGACTGAACGAGCCGGTCGACCACGCCTTGCAGAAGGTCTCGTGTCGGACATGGTCGTCGAGCAGAGGCACCTGGGCGAGCGTGGCCGTCAACATCTCGGGCTCCCAATCGCAGTCGGTGTTGCCGAGATCGAGACAACTCTTGAGGCCCGCCTTCTTGCGGCGCCACTCGTCGCGGAGGAACTCGCCCACCTTGCAGCTCAGCGGGCCCTCCCCGAGGCGCTCGGCACCCCACTTGTGCTCGACGTTGCATGGGTTGTAGGGGTTGGTGCCCTTGGCCGCGTTCGATGTGTCGTCGGTGGAGGCCTTTGGGGGCTTCTTGGGCTTGGCCTCGCGGTTGTCCCACGGGCTGTCAGCGGTCTGCGGGGTCGGGGCCAGCGAACCCAGCACGCCGGCGGCCGGGTTCGAGCGAGGCGGCAGCGCGCCCTGTTGCTGGGGGTGCGCGCTCTTGGTCTCGAAGTGACTCGGGCCGTATTTCTTCAGCAGATCCTTGGTGAGCTTGTCCGTCGCCGTCCTCACGTCGCGGACGTGATCGAACCGCTCGAACGGATTGTGCGTGCGCATGTCGTAGGGTAGGACCAGCGCCTTTTCCTTCGCCATCTGGTTGGCCTTGTCGTCGATGTCGTGCTCGTGCTGGATCGCGGCGAGCAACTGCGCCGTCAAGGCTCGGAACTCGGCCTTGCGCCGGTCGTACTCCTCGTGCTCCGCGACCGTGACCGACTCGAGCTTCTCGCGCAGCTCACGGTGGAAGTCCCACTCGCTGCTGAAGTGCTGGTTTCCGCCGACTGCCGCGATGCTGTAGTAGGCCTCGCCGTCGTCGAGGACCTGTTCGAGCTCGGCATCGCGCGGAAGCTCTTTGTAGCCGGTCCAGCCCGGTTTTCCGTTCGCGCGCAGGTACTGGCTCCCGAACTGGAACATGTCGTTCTTCGGGAAAACGTCCTTCACGGGCTCCAGCTGACCCATCGCCGCGCCGTCCTTGCGTTTCAAGGTCCTGGCGAGACCGGGCGTCGAAGTCATGAGCGCGATGTCCATGATGCACTCCTGGTCTCCGCTGCACGCGTTCGCGGCGTCGAGGAATCGCCCGACGTCGTAGACGTTCTCGTATCCGAATTCCGCGCAGGTCTTGATCTTCTCCCCGTTGACATCCCATTCCGGTCGGCGATGCCTCGTCGCGGCGATCGCCGAATCCACGTGGCTCACGCGATCCTTCGGCAAGGTCGCGATCTTGCCCGAGGGCCACAGCACCGACGTAAGGCTGTCGCTCACGCTCGCGCCCTTGACGTACGGTTTGTACTTGCCTTGCTTCAGGTCTCTGGGCAGCTCGCTCTTGTTCGCGCGCAACATGGGGACCAACGGCGCCTTGTTGTCCTGCCAGTACGCTTCCAGGCGGTTCTCGGCGAGCGCATTGCACGACGCCAGCTTCGCGCCGCCACAGGGAATGGGCCCGCCCTCCCAGCACACCTTGCAATCGACGGCCTTGTACTCGCTGGGGGCCGCGATTGCCACGCCGATGCCCATCAAGGCGAGGGAGATAGCAGCGATGGGGAGTAGGGTGATTCGCTTCATGGGTGCAAGTGGCCGCTTCGAACGGTCGCTCTCCCGCTGTCGAGGACACTCGCTGGGCGTGTGACGCGACCCGCGAGAAAATTCTCGATAGTGGCAGCGGGTGCCCCCTGCGGGCCGGTCCCGTCTATCGTTTCGGTAGCGCGGCGAGCTGGCGATCGATCTTGGCGCGCATGCTCTGGTCCAACGCGGGGTCCGCAACCATCGTCAGCGCGCGCACGAGCAGCTCCCGTGCGGCGTCGCTCTGCTGGGCCGCCGCGAGGCGCTCCGCCTGGCTCGCCAGGATCTCGGCCACGTCGAAGTGGCCCTCGGGGTAAGCGCGGTCGAACATCGCTACCGCGGTCGCCCCGGCCTGCAGCGCCTCGGGCCTTCGCCCCGCGCCGTCGAGCGCGACGGCGCGCAGACCAGCCACGAATCCAAGCATGCGCGCCGGCGGGTCGGGGATCTTCTCGTAGACCGCGGCGGCGCGCGCCAGGACCCCCGTCGCCTCCTCGAAGCGCGACGCGTAGATCATCGCCGACGCCAGCGCGACATAGGCCTCAGCGGTGCGCGCATGACTGTTCCCGAAGTGGCGCTCGAACAGACGCGCGGCCTCGAGACCGTGCGTGACCGCCTGCGCATCGTTGTCCAGCTTCTGCTCGACCGTCGTCAGCATCTGCAGCAGCTCGGCCACCCGCATCGACTCGGGGCCGAACAGGCGCTGCGCGGCCGACACGGCCTCGATCAGCAGCTCCCGCGCCCGCGGCATCTCGCCGGCGTATGCCAAGGGCGGGATCATGTTCCCGACCAGCCGGATGCGAAGCGCTTCGTCGGGCGGATCGAGCGTCGATGTGATCGCCAAGGCGCGCTCGTAGCTCGCGAGTTCACCGGCCGAGTCGTTGCGAAAACGCAGATTCTCGCCGACCTGCGCGAGCGCGGTCGCGACGGCGCGGGAGTTCGGGCCGAACGCGGCCTCGCGCAGGGCCAGCGTCCGTGCGACCGCAGCCGCGCCCTCCTCGTACTGGCCAGCTTCGTCGAGGGCGACCCCGAGGTGGCCGAGCCGGGTCGCCACGTCGGGATGGCGAGGCCCGAGGAGCCGTTCGGTGAGTTCGATCGCGCGGCGGTGCTCGGCGATCGCGTCGGCGGCGCGACCTTCGGCGACCAGCGTGACGCCGAGCGTCGAGCGGGCGGAGGCCTCCAACGCCGAATCCACGGGGATCACCGCGAGTGCGGCGCGAATGGTCTGCTCGGACTCGGCCGTGCGGCCGCCGCTGTACAGGGCGTGGGCCCGCGTCTGCGCCAGGCTCGCGTCGCGGGCCGCGGACACCACGCTGGTCTCGCCGAGGTCGTCGGCGGTATCGAGCCAGCGCAGCGCGTCGTCGACCCGGCTGGGCGACGTCGCCAGCGTCTGCGCGAGCAGGCGCATGGCCTCGATCGTGGTCTCCGTATCGCGCGCCCGCCAGCCCGCGGCGATGGCGTGACCGAGCGCCGCCGCGGCCGGCTCCCAGGCGAGCCGGTCGATCGCCTCTCGCCCCTGGAGCAGCGTCGCCGCCGCGATGTTGTCGGCGTAACCAGCGGCCTCGGCGGCGGTGACCTCGGTGGCGATCGCTGTGGTTAGCCCCGCGGTGCGTCCGAGGTCGCGGTCGACCGCGAGCACATCGATCCGATCGCGCAACGCCGCGTGCTCGGCCCGATCCGCGGCCGCGATCGGTTCGGCCTGGGCGAGCGCCTCGGTGTCCTCGCACCGCGCGAGCTCCTGGAGCCCGGCTGTCGCATCGTCGGCCTGGGCGACCGCTCGGGCATCGGCGCGCTCGAGCGAGGTGACCAGCGCGTCGACGCGTCGGTGCATGCGGTCGAGGCAATCGATGCGCAGCTGCATGCGGTCTTCGCTCTGCTCGTGCTTCACGTGGGTCGCTTCGCAGGCGAGGCGACGCGCAGCGACGGCGTCTGCCGACCAGGCGGCGAGCACCGCGTCCACGCGCGTGGCCGCCTGCGCGGCGTCGGGGAACCCCGATCGCTCGAAGGCCGCGGCCACGTTCGCGCCATGCGCCGCGTCCCACGGCCCGGCGCCGGCGAGCTCGTCCTGCTCGCAGGGGCCTGGGCGCGTCGCCGCGATCGCCACCGCTGCGCCCGCACCGAGCGTGGCGACGGCCAGCCCCGTGCGCCAAACATGCCGCGGTGGATCGAGCGCACGCAGCAACGCCGGCATGTCGTCGAAACGATCCGCCGGCGAGACCGACAACCCCCGCCGAAGCGCGCCGTGGACGTAGCGCGGCAAGTTCTGCCGTGCGAGTTCCGACATCTGGCCACGGACCGGCCACTGGGGTCGCTCACCGACCAGCCCCTCGTAGGCCGCGACGCAGAATGCGTACTGATCCGAGCGAGCGTCCGCGGGCGCTCCGGCGCAGATCTCCGGTGCCCAGTACGCCGGCGTACCGGCCGCGGCGCCAGTATCGGTGCCGAGGTTGAGCCGGTCCCGACCGAGGTCGACCTCCGCGCGGATCCGCAGGGTCTCTTGGACCTCGCGCGCGAGCCCGAAATCGGCCACGCGCACGCGACCGTCGTCGCCGACCAGGACGTTGTCGGGCTTGAAGTCGCGGTGCACGACGCCGACCGCGTGCGCGGCCGCGAGTCCGAGCCCGGCCTGTCGATAGACGGCGAGGATCTCGTGGGTCGTGCGGGCACCTCGACGCAACCAGCGACGGACGTCGCTGCCGTGGACCAACTCCATTGCGATGAACAAGCGATCGTCGTGGACCCCGACCTCGTGGACCGTCACCACGTGCGGATCGGCGAGCCGCGCCATCGCTCGGGCCTCGCGCCACACCCTCGCCGAGTCGGATCCGCCACGACCGGCGTGCACCTTGATCGCGACGCGACGGCCCAGGGCGCGGTCGATGGCTTCGTACACGACGCCCATCCCGCCGGCGCCGAGCGTGCCGACGATCTCGTAGGTCTCGGCCACGACGGTCCCCGCACCCAGCTCGGCGACGAGCCGGGTCGGCGACGGCGCGGCGGCCACCGCCCGCAACAGCTCGTCGTCGGCGCTGGGGCCCAGCGTGCAGTCGTCCGAGGGACTGTCCGCCGCAGGGGAGCGTTGCTCGGGGGACTCGTTCATCCGTTCGCCTCGCGCAGCAGCCTGCCGCACGACCCTATCAGGTGTCCCCGACCAGCGGCCGCGCGAGTTCACGCAGTCGCAGCTTCACCCGTTCGTAGCGCTTGCGGACGCGCGCCGAATCGCGCTTGATCGCCTCGGCATCCGGCTCGGCGACGTCCGAGGTGATCCGGGCGATGGACTCCCACGACAGTCGCCGGTCGAGCCGCAGGATGAGCAACGTGCGATCCTCGACGGCCAACTGCTCGCGCAGGCGGGCGACCTCGGCTCGCACCGCTGTGCGCAAGAACGGCAAGGTATCCGAGCGCAGCTGCTCGGCGATCAACTCGAGGTCAGGGAACTCCACGAACGGTGCGATCCGCGTCCGACGGGCCTTGCGGCGAAGGTCGCGCATCGCGACGTTGTGCGCCAGTCGATACGCCCAGGTCCGCAGCGAACTCTCGCCGCGGAACTCGGGCAAACCCCGCCACAGATCGATGCAGAAATCGGAGAACGCGTCCTCGGCGTCGGCCTCGCGACCGATCACCCCGAGCAGGTAGCCGAGGATCTCTGGCCCGTAGCCACGGATCGCGCGCGTTGCGGCGGCGGGCCAGTCGCCCACCTTCGTGGTCTCGAGCAGCATGCTCTCGAGCCGCGCACGTTCCGTGGCCTCGAGCATGGCTCCTCTATCGTGCCGCACTGCCGCTCGGCCTGTCCAGATCGCTCGCAGCGAGAGGCCGAGCGCCGGTTTTCCATGAGCCAGCCAGCTGAGCCGGCCCGTGCGGGCTACTGCGAGCTCAGTCCGCCGTCGACCAAGAGCGTCTGGCCGACGACAAAGCGCGCCTCGGCCGACGCCAGGTAGAGCACCGCCTCGGCGATGTCTTCGGGGTGCCCCGTGACACCCGACGGCACCGCCGTGGAGGCGAAGGCCCGCATGTTGTCCAGCGTCCCGAAGAAGCGCTGACCCATGTCGGTCTCGATCGGCCCCGGGGAGACTGCATTCACGCGGACGCCGGTGCCGATCAACTCGATGGCCGCGGTGCGGGTCAGCGTCTCGATCGCGCCCTTGCTCGCGGCATAGATAGTCGTCCCGGCCATGCCCACGACCGCGGCGACCGAGGCGTTGTTCACGATGCTTCCCTTGGTAGTCGCGAGGTGGGGTGCTGCGTGCTTGATCACCAGCCAGCTGCCGCGGACGTTGACACCGAACGTCTCGTCGAAGTCGGCGGCAGTGAGGGTCGCGATCGGGCCCAGCTTGCCCTCGATCCCGGCGTTGTTGAACACGACGTCGAGCCGGCCATACTTGCGGATCACCTGGGCCACGAGCGCAGTGACGTCAGCCTCGATCGCCACGTCGGCGCGGAAGAAGCTCGCCTCGCCCCCAGATTCCGCGATGCGCTTGACCGCGGCGATGCCCTCGACCTCACGGCGCGCCGACACCACCACCTTCGCGCCCTCTCGGGCAAACGCCTCGGCGGTCGCGCGACCGATACCCACGTTGCCCCCGGTGACCAGTACAACCTTGCCTTCGAAACGTTTCATGATCCTGTTCTCCTGCGCTCGGCCGCTCGACACGAGCAGCATGCCCGGGACTATGACGGCACCCCCCTGCACCCGGTAGACGGCCCAGCGAAGAGAGACTCTTGCATGGCATGCAAAGGTCGCCGATCCTGGCGCTGGTGGACTTTCTGCAGCACCTGGCGACCTTCGTGCGGATCGCGGACGCCGGCAGCATCTCCGAAGCGGCGCGCTCGCTGGGCCTGTCGGTCGCGATGGCCAGCCGTCACCTGCGCGCGCTCGAAGAACATCTCGGCGTCTCGCTCATGCGGCGGACCACGCGTCATCTCGCCCTCAGCGAAGACGGTACGGAACTCCTGCGGCGGGCTCGCGCGCTGCTCGCTGCCGCAGAGGAGACGCGTGAGGTGGTTCGCCCGGGCCGCGGGGTTGCGGGACGCGTGGTCGTCAGTCTGCCGGTGTCGCTCGGGATCACGCAGATGAGTCCGCTGTTCCCGCCATTGCTCGAGCGGCATCCCCGTCTCAGCCTCGATCTGCGCTTCGAGGACCGGATGGTCGATCTCCTGGGCGATGGAATCGATCTGGCGATTCGTGCCGGCTCTGATCCCCCGGACAGCCCGTTCCTGGTGGCGCGACGTCTCACGACCCTGCGCCGGATCCTCTGCGCATCGCCGGGTTTCCTGCGCAAGCACGGCGCGGTGCGCTCGATGGAAGCCTTGCAGCAACTGCCCTGCGTGGTGCAGGGGCCCCCGCCGACGCGATGGCGCTTCGAGACCCCCGACGGCCCCGCATCGGTGGAGGTCGACGGGCGCATGCGCTCGAACAACGTGGTCGCATTACGCGATGCGGCGATCGCCGGCGCCGGAATCGCTCGACTGCCGGAGTGGATCGTGGCCGACGATCTGCAGACCAAACGCCTGGTGCGGCTGTTGCCGGAGATCAAGCTCGTGGCGGTCGAGGTGCACGCCATCTTGCACCGCGACTCGCGGGGCTCGGCGGCATTGCGTGCGGTGATCGACCACCTCGCCCGGGACCTGCCCAAACGGATGCTCGCAGTCCCCTGACTCCAACCATGGCGACCTGTCACATCCGGTCGCGGCCGCGACTCAGTCGGTCAGAGGCCGCCGGACACCATGCCATCTCTTCTCGCGACACTGCCGCTGCTCACAACCCTCGCCACCGCGCTGACCCTCGCGCCGGCGGTCGCCCCTCTACCACCGGGCTCCACGGCGAACCCGGCTGCCGTCACGCCGATCCCGATGGTCAAGCCCGCGGGAAATCCCGACATCTGGGAGATGGGCTACAACTCGCTCATCAAGCAGCATCGCGTGTTGTTCGAGGGCGAGCTGAGCGCCGACGAAAAGGCGTACTTCGCGGTCGCGATCGGCGAGCAGGACAACGCCCAGGCCGCCGTGCTGTCGCTGATGTTCGGCGACATCGCCGGATTCATCGGCGGGCTCGAGCCGCCCGCTGGCGGTGAGGTCCCCGGATCGTTCGGCCCGGCCGCGCGGGCGACAGTCGAGCGCATCCGCGACCAGGGCGACGACGTGATCGGCATGTTCGTCGTGACCGTCGGCGGTGGACGCAAGCTGTCGGTCGATGGGTCGACGAACACGAAGGTGAAGATCCTCGAGTCGAGCAACACCGAGGTGCTCGCAGAGCTGAGCGGCGGCGGCGCGCGGTATCACGTGCGGCTGTGGGTCGAGGACTCGGACCTTGCCCGACCCAAGACGCGGAAGGTCGTCGGCAAGACGTCGGACAAGTGCAGCGAGAACGATCTGTGGGTGCACGGCAATGATGGTCAGGTGCTCCTGCACAAGGGCGACACGAAGGAGGTGCCGCGTGGCGCGGGGCAGTTCACGTGGTACTGCGATGGTTCCCAGGAGTCGGCTGTCGCGGATGCAGGGACCGAGGTAATTTCGGCACGGCGAGCGAGCTCGGGGCGGGACATCGATTGGGTGTTCCTGCGCGAGGACACCGCTACGCCGGATTTCACCGATTGATCGAGCGCGCACGGATCGGCTGCCGCTCGACCATGGCACCTTCGGGGTTCTCTTGGTCATGGTGCACCCTGATGGTTGGGCAGACTGACGGGGCCCGAACAGCGCCTCGGGCACCCCGAATCAGCCGCACCGACGCGGAGTCGGATTTTTCGAATGGAATTGCCCAGGGTGGCAACTAGCCCCTTCGAGATGTCCAAGCCCCTGCATTGCCCATTCCCCGCAACGGTCAGCCCCCACGCCGAGGCGCTGCAGCGCGACTCGGTGGCGTGGGCCCGGCGAATGCAGATCGCGAACTCGGCGGCCGGAATCTCGGCGCTCGACCGCTCGCGCGTTGGTTGGCTGGTCGCCCGCGCGGTGCCGAACGGTGAGCCCGAGGCGCTCGCGCTCGCCACCGACTGGACCACATTCTTCTGCCTGCTCGACGACCACGTCGAAGGGTTGGCCCCGCTGGCCGCGTCCGACCTGCTCGCCGGATTGTTTCGCGGATTCTGTGCCGGCAAGCCCGAGTCCAACCATCCGCTGGCGCAGGCGCTCGACGATCTTCGGCGGCGCATGGGCGAGCAATGCGACCGCGCCTGGATCGACCACTTCGAAGGGCTGGTCGACCAGCTGTTCACCAACTTCATCCTCGAAGCGATCCACCGCGCCAACGGTCGGTGCCCGGACCTCGACACCTATCGGGCGATGCGCGAGGTGACCGTGGGGCTTCGCCCCGAGTTCGCCCTCGCCGAGATCGCCTGTGGCGCGGTCCTCACCCCCCAGGAGCGCGCCAATCCGATCGTGCAGCAACTGACCGCAGCCGCGGCGCGGTCGGTGGGCTGGGCGAACGACTTGTTCACTTGCGTGCGAGAGATGGGCGCGGGTGAGGTGCACAACCTCGTGGTCGTACTGGTGACCCACGAGGACCTGACGCCGTCGGCGGCCGCCACTCGGGCCGCACAGATGCACGATGCCGAGGTGCGGCAAGTCGAGCAGCTCGACGTCGAGCTGTTTGCACGTGAGCAGCGCGAGCAGCTTCGGATCTACATCGACTGCGTCAAGTCGTGGATCCGTGGGCACATGGACTGGGCCGCGCAGACCGGACGCTACGGAACGATCGCCTTCAGCCAGGCGGCCTAGCAGTGCACGGTCCGGGTAGCGCATGACCGAAAGTGTAGTGGGGCGACCTCGTTCTCGAGCGGGGCGGAGCCGCCCCCGCCGCGCTACCATCGTGGCCGATGGGCATCCTCCAGCGGATCTATGCACGCGCCGCGACGACGGTCTGGGAGACCGAGACCTCGCTGCTCCACGCCTGCGCCCTGACCCGAGCGCCGGTGGCCGTGCAGTGGATCGCCACCTCGGCGTGTGATCTACACTGCCCGCACTGTTACTCGTCGGCGGGTCGGCGCGCCCCCGACGAACTCGACACCCACGAGGCGCGCACGCTGATCATCGATGAACTCGCGCGGCTCGGCGCGCCAACTCTGGTGTTCGCGGGCGGCGAGATGTCGCTGCGCCGTGACATGCCGGAGCTGATCGAGTACGCGGTCGCTCGCGGGCTGCGCTACGCGATCCATACCCACGGTGGGCACGTCGAGCGCCTGCGCGAGGTGTTCGCCGCGCATCCGCCCGACCTGGCTGCAATCAGCCTCGACGGCGACCGGACTCAGCACGACGGATTTCGCGGACGCGTGGGGAGCTTTGCCGCCGCGCTCCGGGCCATCGCGGTGCTCGCCGAGTGTGGGTGCCCGGAGATCGTCGTCGGGACCACCATCACCCGCGAGAACGCCGATCATCTCGAGGCGCTGTACCCGATCGTGGTGAACTCGGGCGCTCATACCTGGGGGTTGCACCTGTTCGCGCCCGAGGGCCGGGGTGCCGAGCACCAGGCGCTGCTGCCGACGCCCGCCCAGCTGCGCCGCGTGGTCGAGTTCGCCCGACGGCGGCGCGCTGCGTTTCACGTCGAACTGTGCAACGAGTGGGGCAGCGCGGGTGATCAGGACCTCTATGTTCGCGATCAGCCGTTCTCGTGCGGAGCCGGACGGATCTCCTTTGTCATTGCCAGCAACGGAGACGTCATGCCGTGTACCACCACCGATACCAGCGAGCGTGAGGGCAACGTGCGCGAGCAGCCGCTGCACGAGCTATGGGCGCAGGGGTTCTCACGCTTCCGACGCCCCGGGACCGACGCGACGCTCGATGCGCGGGAGTGCTGGTTGCAGACCCGCAACGGCGTCGAAGTCCGTCGTCACGCGTTTGGTTCGACACCGCTGGCGCCGCCGCTGGAACGCCTCACGCGGATGTTGGTGGCACGGGTGCGACCCGAGCAAGATGGTCGCGGCGCGGTGGCGTCGGGACGGGCGACCAACGCCGTGCGCTGGGCGGCGGTGGGGCTCGCGTTTCTCGATGGTTGCGTGCGCGAGGTCCGTGCGCCCCACCCGACGCCAGAGGCGCCGAGTCCGAGCCACGCGCCGACCGCTTCGCCAGCGACCGATCGCGAGGCGATCGATGCGGGGTTGCCCGTCGAGTTTCCCGAGGCCCTGGCGCAGGCAATCAGCACCCACTTCAGCTTTCAGTCGGGGCGGTCCTGGCCAGTCATCCGGCTGTTGCTGCTCGAGTCCGAGGCTGGCCGAGCGCCGTGGTCCGACGTCGACAAGAGTGCCGGCGGACTCACGGCCGCTGGACCGCAATCGGCGCTCCGCGAGGTGATCGTTGCGCACGCTCGTGCGCGCGGGGGCGCCCAGCCCGAGGCTCTGGGGGATCTGGTGGGGTTGCTCAACGCCCTCGAGAGCGTGCCGAGCTATGACGGGGCGTTCGCGGCCTACCTGTGGCGGCGGGCCCGTGCGATGGCCGTAACCGACCAGAGGTTCGCGCGCGAGCGCGTACTGTTGTTCGCGCGGCTCCATCTCCACTTGCGGGTCGTCGACGCCCTTGCGCGCGGCCAAGCCGCGACCGCGCCCGTCGAGTTCAGCGCATGGCGTTCGAAGGCGTCGCCACCCGTGGGCTGGATGCCCACCGCGACGGTGCCCGACGGCATGGTACCGGCGGCACGTGCTGCCTTCGACGCGACGCGCGGGCTGCCCTGGGATCGTGTGGCCGTGGCGCTCGAGGTCGTCGGCGAGGCGACGACCCGCGCAGCGCTGATCCGCGACGCTCGCAGCACCGTGCTCGCGAACGGATCACACCTACAACTCGGCCGGCTCGACGTCGTGCGGGCGGACACCGAAGTGCGATTGCAAGGCGCGGGTGGACTCGAGGTTCGCTTGACGGCGGGTACCGAGCTGACGCTCGATCGGCTCGGGGAACACCTCGATGCCGCCACGACGCGTGAGCTCGCGGCCTTGGTCGACAGCGCTGCGCGCGGCGACGCGACTGCGGACGCGCGCGCTGAGGCGATGTTGCCGTGGCTGCAGGGGTTCATTCGCGCGTGGTTGCTCGAGCATCCCGAGCACGCCGGGGCCGGCAAGCTGCGAATGTGGCTGGTGACGTTCGACGAGTGACCACCCCGGGATCGTCCGCAGGTATCGAGCTCGCGCGACTCGAGTTCCGTGATCAATGCCGGGCACCCGCGGACTCACCCTGGTCGAGGGACACGCCGATCGAGGCGAACGGTGCGAACGAGCACACCGTTCAACCGGCCCGGCGCGGCGACCTCGAGGACACGCTCGTATCCGGTGACCGCTCCTCGGGTCGACCCAGCACGCTCACAGCCCGGGCTCGCAGCTCCTGCGCCTTCACCACCGATCGGTGACTCGGCTCGACGCTTCCCTGCAGCTGGTCGAGAGCCACAGTGATGGTCGCCAGCGCCCGGGCCGGCTCACCCTCGGCGAGCAGCAGCTCCGCTTCCAGAACGAGCCCTTCGCCGAGGTCCGGGTGCGACGCGGGCAGCAGCCCGCGACGCACGGCCATTGCATGCTCGAGGTGCTTGCGCGCGTCGCCCAACTCGCCGGCGGTCAGCAGAGCGTGGGCAAGATTGTAGTCGCTTTGCGACGCTTCGAGCGATTCGGTGCCGTGTATCCGCCCACGGAGCTCGAGCACCCTGCGGTGCAACGCGATCGCTCGCGCTCCTTGACCGTCCATGCGATACGCCGCCGCGAGGTTGTTCAGCGTCCTGATGGTCTCCGGATGTTCCGGACCGAGGCGTCGCACCTGCCCTGCGGCCGTCGCCTCGAACCTCGCGAGTGCCGCTTTCACTCGCCCCGTAGAAGCTTCGACTGCCCCAACGTTGACGGCGAGCGCAAGTGTATGAGGGTGCTCGGCGCCGAGTGCCGCCTCGGTGGCAGCGAGAGCCTCCCGGATGTACGGCTCGCTTTGCGCATAGCGTCCTTGGGCCAGGAGCGTGACGCCGAGATTGGCCAACAGCGCGCGCAGTCCACTGCCACCCGGGTCGAGTTCGCGATACAGCGC
>CANLQR010000151.1 GCA_947492135.1 Deltaproteobacteria bacterium
GCAGCGCCGACCGTGGTGCCGGTGGTCGCCTCGGTGCCAGGGCCGGTCGTGTCGCCGCCGGCGGTTGTCGTCGCGCCGCACGTCGAGCCGACCGTCGCCGCTGCGCTGGCCGAGCAGCCCGAACTGCCCGGGCAGCTGCAGCCGCCGAGCGAACCGGCGAGCAAAGCCGCCAAGCGCAAGCGCCCGACGCGGCGTGACAAGCCCGCGGGCAAGCCCGTGCCCGAGAACCTCTACCCACCGGGTTACAAGCCGTGATCCTGCGTGGCCTGCTCGCCTTCGCCCTTGCCGCGGCGCCCGTCGAGCGCGATCCCAACGCGGCCGCTGGCGAAGCCGCGTTTGCCGACGGCCGTTGGGATGAAGCCAGCGCTGCGTTCGCGGCCGCGCACCGGAGCACCGGTGACCCGGCCTTTCTCTACGCACGAGCGCAAGCTGAGCGACGCGCCGATCGCTGCAAGCTCGCGATCGACCTGCTCGAGCAGTTCATCGCCACGGCGCCGCCGCCCCAAGGCCAGGCCGCCGCGACGCAATACATCGCCGAGTGTCGTGCGCGGTTGCCAGCCGAGTTGCCGCCGCCACCACCGACCGCGATCATCGAGCCAACGCCACCCCCTCCAAGCGCACCGCGCCCGCCGCCGTGGCGTCGTGATGTGCTCGGGGCCGCGCTGGTCGGTGGCGGTGGCGTGGGACTTGTCGCCGGCGCCGTGCTGCTGCCGCTGGCGTACCGCGCCGCGTCGAGGGCCGACACCGCCGGAGACGACCGAGCCTACGGCGAGCAATTCGCGAAGGCGCGGCGGCTCGAGATCGGCGGTGCGATCGCGCTGTCGGTCGGCACCGCGCTGATCGTCGGTGGGATCATCCGATGGGTGACGTTGGCTCGTCGCAGCGGGCGCCCCTCGATCGCCCGCGTGCGGTGAGTCAGCCTACAGCGCGTAGTGCCGCATCCACACGTCGCGTGACTGGCCTGGCACGGTCTCGTAGCCGACCACGATCGCGCTGTACTTGTCGGTCAACCCGACCGCGAGCGCCTTGTCGGTCTCCTCCGAAGCGCCTTCGAAGACATCGGTCCACTCCGGGGTTCCATCGGCTTGGTACGCCCGCACCCAAGCGTTGCCGGTGGCGAAGCCGACCGTCGCAAAATCGATGAAGCCGACGACGATGAAGCGCCCGTCGGGAAGAAACGCGACGTCGGCGCCTTCGTCGTGACTGTCGTTGTCGCCGACCTCGATGATGTTCAGCCCTGGCGTCCCGTCGGCGGCGTAGCGCTGGACCCAAATGTTCGACGACAGTACACCTGCGGTCGCCCATCCGCCGGCACCATCGGGCGCGACGCCGACGCCCCGGGGATACGGTCCGACGTCATCCGCGGTGCCGAATTGCTCCCACGCCAGGACATCGCCGCCGTCGTAGCGCGCGGTCCAGACCTCCTCGACGCGGTCGGCCGTGCTCAGATCTCCGCTGACCACGAAACCCTCGACGTCGTGGACGACCTGCAGCGCGGCGTCGAGGCTGGTGCTGCCGTTGCGGACGATCGCGTCGCCTTGTGGCTGGCCAGTGTCGTCGAAACGACGGATCCATGCGGCGTCGTCGGGCGCGTCCGGTGACGCTCCGACATCGACCGTCCCGACGACGACGAGGGTACCGCTGTCGGTGAAGGCGAGGCCGTGGCCGTGATCGATGCGTCCTTGTTCGTCGTGGGTGAACGCCAGCCTCCGCGTGCCGTCGCGCTCATAGCCACCAACCCAGATGTCCCCCGACGTCGCGGCAGAGGTCTGCATGCCGACCAGCCACGGCCGGCCGTCGCCATCGAGCGCGACGCCCTCGCCGATGTCCTCGCCGTGGGCGTCACCGGCGTGGCTACGGGTCCACACCAGCGAGCCATCCTCGACCCAGCGTCGCTGCAGCAGGAGATCGAAGCCCTCGGCGGGATCGACCACCGTGTAGCCCGCGACCCAGAACGAGACGCCGTCGGGATCGACCGCGACACCGAACCCGCGATCGTCGCTGTGGGCCTCACCGTCGTAGGTCGCCGTCCACAGGATCGTACCGGGCAGCACACACTGCGGATGGCAGGCATCGCCGGCGAGGCGATTGCCGTCGTCGCACTCTTCTTGGGGATCCACGACGTTGTTGCCGCACAACGAGACCGGCGGATCATCGTCAACGGGTTCGCCGCTGCTGCCTCCGAGACTCGAAGAACCGTCGGTCACGTCACCGCTGTCTGCGACGACGCAGGCGTTAGCAACGTCCGTGGGGGCGTGGTCACCAAAGCGCATCCCCGACGCACAGTCCTCGTTGGGAAACGCGCACCAGCCCTCGATGCAGGCGCCATCGGGTGCCGACTGGCACTGGCTCGCGTCTTCACAGGCGTACGCGCCGGGCCGCAGGCACGCGATCGCAGGCAGCAGCGTACCCAACGCGTAGGCGAGTCGGAGGCTCGTGGGCTTCGCCGAGACGATGATCGCAGGCCTAGACATGGGGTGGGGGAGGATCGCCGCGATCTGGATCGCGGCTCGGTGACGAGGATGTGCTCGAACTCCTCGCCGAGACGGGCGGCGAGTCGAGTGGCGATGCCCTCGAGCGCACGATCATGGCGGATCCGTTTTGGTCCGGCAACCGCGAGGTCGCCGGTCCCCTCGGGTGGCGCAGCTGCAGCCGAGATCCGCGCAGTCCCTTTACGCCGTCAGCCCAGGCAGCGGCCCCTCGTGCGCGGCATCGCCCGACCCAAAGTGCTCATCGGTCTCGCCCATGGCCTGCAACACCGAGGTGAACAGGTTGTGCATCGACTCGCTGCTCTCGTACGCGTACGTGTTGGGGTCCGCCGCGTGCACGTTGTAGTCGAGGAATCGCCCGGTCTCGAAGGTTCCACCGGCGCTACCCGCGAGCAACACCTGCATGTTCGACGAGACGTGATTGGCGGGCTCGCGAAACTCGCTGGTCCACAGCACCAGGCTGTTGTCGAGCAGCGTGCGGTCGCCCTCGAGGAAGCCGGGGTCATCGAGCCCCTCGAGCAGCTGGGCCATCAAGCCGATGCGCCACCGGCGGTTCTCGAGCATCTCGCCGAGCCAGGTCTCGAGCAGGGCCGCAAACGGCCCGGCTGCACCGACGTCGCGTGCGAAGTGACCCAGCGAGTGGCCGATCCCGTAGGCTGACTCCATCGGGTCACCCAGCGGGGTCCAGAACGTGACCAGATCGGCGATCTCGAGGTTGGCGACGTTGGTGAGCCCGCAGCGCAGCGCCGCGATGATGAGCTGAACGTGGAGGGGCCCGACGATATCGCCGGGCTGATCGCCATCGGCTTCGATGCCGACCGGGGGCGTGCAGACCACCGGATGTTGCAGCTCGTACTCGAGCGCACGGAGATGATCGAGATGGGCGTCGATCACCTGCAGGTCGTGGGCGCTCACGCGGCCGCGCGACTGCTCGTAGGACTCGAGCAGCCCGTCGAGCATGCTCGAACGCATCGCGAGCTGGCGCATCTGGGCCGGCGAGGGCTCACCCCCTGAGACCCCGGCGAACAGGGTCGCGAACGCTGCGGCCGGACTCGACTCGCCGTAGGCCCGCTCGCCGGCCGCACGGAAGTATGGCGAGCCGTACTGGTGGCCAGAAACATTCAGGTGGATGCGCGAGAACGGCACCGGTTGCCGCGCGGCGAGCCGGTCGGCGACAACCTGGTCGATGCTCGGACCCTGTGCAAGCGGGTCGTCGCCGTGCGGATCGTCGGCGGTGGCGGCCGTCAGGGCGGTGACGTTCGAGATCCCGTGACCACCCGAGCCGTATTGCGCCTGCGCCATGGAGGCCTTGTTGTCGACGCCCTCGAGCTGCAACAGCTTGCTGCGAAAGGCCGCCAGCGGCTCGAGGATCGGACCCAGCACCAACTCGGTGCTGGTGGGATCGGCGGGTCGCCACCAGTCGACACCATGGTCGGCACCCAGGCCATCATGGCGGCTCGAGTGGTGCTGGTTGGTGATGGTGCCGCCGTGCTCGAACATCGTGATGAAGCGACGCGGTGCATCGTTGCCCGCCGCCCACAGGTGCCCGTGGGTGAACTCGAGCAACGGCAGGCCGAGGGCAGCGCCGCCGAGGCCTCGCAAGAACGCGCGTCGACCGGAATGCATGAGTGGGCGGCGCATCAATGTCCTTCCTCGGTCGAAAAATAGCGAAACCCATTGCTGGTGACCAAAGCGATCAGCAGCTCGCGCATGTCGCCGGTCTCGACGAAACGATCGCGTACGTCGCGTTGGGTGCAGGGGTCGAGCGCGGTGCCCTCGACCCCCAGCGCGGCCTCGGCCCAGCGATCGGCGAAGCACTCGCGCACCTGCACGCTGCCGGCGAGCCGCTCGCTCACCTGCACCGCGCCGTCGATCGGTCCCTCGACGTCGCCGACCAGCGCACCGCTGGCGTCGATCGGCATGCCGCTGACCAGCTCGTCATCCTGCCAGCCACCGACGGCGTCGTAGTGTTCGAAGGCGAAGCCAACCGGGTTGATGACGTGATGGCAGCCGATACAGCCGTTGCCACCGGTGCGGATCTCGGTCTCCTCGCGCACGGTTCGCACGATGGGGTTGCCGTCGTCGTCGACGGTCTCACCACCATCGACCGGCGTGTTGTTCACGTCGGGTGGCGGGTCGGACAGCGCGATGCACATGACCTCTTCGAGCACGAACACGCCGCGTCGGATGGGCGACTGTGCGCGCGCGCTGCCATAGACCGTGAGAAACGCGGCCCGGGTGAGCAGGCCCGCGCGTTGACCAGCAGGAAGCTCGACCCATGCCCAGGTGTCGTCGTCGGCGGGGCCGTCGACACCGTAGATCTCGGCGAGTGCGTGGTTGACGTAGGCGTCGCGGCTCTGCAGCAGAGCGGTGAAGTCACCGTCTTGCTCGAAGAACACCTTGCGCACCAGCGCCTCGGTTTCGGTGCGCATCGCGGCCTGCAGCGCGGGGTCGTAGCTCGGGAAGAGCTCGGGATCCTTGACCGACTCCTCGAGCGGAAAGTGCAGCTGACCGCCGTCGAGCTGCAACCACTGCGACACGAAGTGCTGGAGGTTGGTATCGGTGCGTGGGTCGGCCAGCATGCGCTCGACCTGCGCGCCCAAGCCCGCAGCGGTGTCGAGCTCGCCAGAGTCGGCGGCGGCCGACAGTGCGTCGTCGGGCAGGCTGTCCCACAAAAGGTAGCTCAGGCGCGAGGCCAGTTCGTGCGCATCGAGCTCGCGCAGACCTGGGGTCTCGGGCACCGGGGTGCCGATCTCGAAGTGGTAAACGAAGCTCGGGCTCTGCAACATGGCTGCGAGCACGGCATCCATCGCATCGGCGAAGCCCAACTCGGCGACCGCGCCATCGTAGGTCGCCCGCAACGCGGCGCGCTCGGTGTCGGTGACCGGGTGCCGCAGCGCGCGTCGGCCAAACTCGGTGATGAAGGTCTCGACGCACGCCTCGTCGGCGGCCGCGGTGGTGTCGCAGGGGAACACCGGGCGCGTCCACGAGTCCTTGCGGCCCAGAACGGCCTCGGCGTCGCTGCGAAGCTGGCGCACCCCAAGCTCGGAGGTGACCGTACCCATGTCGGCATAGGTCGGCTCGAACGCGGGGTCGCCGAGCAGATCGCGCAGGGTGTTGCGATATTCCGCCGGCGTCAGTCGCCGCAGCGGAGAGGCAGGGATCGCCGCGCATTCGCCTGCGGGCACGCCACCGTCCGAACCACCGTCGTCAGCAGCAGTCACCCCCGACGAGCCATCGCCACCGGCGTCGGTGGCCCCGGCCCCGTCTGCCGCGTCGGCCGAGAGCCCCGAGTAGCAACCCGCAACGCCCAGCGTGGCGGTCAGAATCGAGCAGGCAAGGTCTCGTCCCGTGCGCATCGTTCCCGGTAGTCACCCCAGAAGGGAAACCATCCACGGGTAATTTTGGTGGCTCGGGCCACGAACCCGCTCGACGACGAAGTGCTCGCCCGCGTCGATCTCGAGTCGGCCCTGACCATCCCACGGCTGGCGGAGCGAGTAAACCGCGACCGATCCATCCGAGGTTCACTCCGACCGAGGTTCACTCCGAGGTTCACTCCTCGCGAGGGTCCAGCGCGCCTTTGTCCATCGCGAGTGGCAGCCGCAGCACCTCGTCGAGGATCGTGGAGAACCGCCGACCGAATCCCGTGAGCCCGTAGTTCACCTCGAATCAGTGGCTTGGTCGCGGTCACCACGACCGCAACACGTCGGTACGGCGGCGATCAACCCGCGGCCGCGTGGGTCGGCGCGGCGGGCCGGAGCCGCCCCAGTCCGGGCAAGAACCGCCCAGTCCGTTCCGCCCACGTACGCCAGCTCTGGCCGTGGACGCCGACGAGGTAGGGCTCCTCGACCAGGCGCACTTGCACCTGCAACGCGAACACCAACAGCCACGGCAACACCAGCGCCGCAGGCGTGCTGCAGGTCAGCGATAGCCCGATGCTGACGACGATCATCAGCGTGAAGATCGGGTTGCGGACCCATCGGAACAGGCCCGTGGTCACCAGCGGGGTGCGCTCGCCCGGCTCGACGCCGATGCGCCAGCTCTCGTGCATGTTCACCTGGGCGACAAAGGTGCCGCAGGTGCCCAGCGCCACCAGGACGATGCCGACCACGGCGATCGGGTGTCCGAACACCGGAGTGCCGACCCACGCGGCGACCGGTACCGCGGCATAGGCCAGCACCATCGCGACCGCGGCAACCCACTCGAGCGCGGTGGCGCCCCGCCGCACGCCGACGAACCCGCTGGTTCCGGTGACGCGACGGTGCACCCACGTGCGCAGGCCGAAGGCGACTGCGAGGAAGGCGAGCAAACCAAGGGTTGCAGCGATCGGCACGCGTCTAGTATCCGAGCATTTGCTCGGGTACGTTACTCGGGTCCCGAGTCGCCGATGCCGACCCTGCGCGCCACCCCCAAGCCACGGGCGAAACCCGCCGCCCGGGGCCGTCTGCAGCCTCGGCGGCGGCCTTCCCAGGCCCGCGCCCAGACCACGGTCGACGTCTTGCTCGAGGCGACGGCTCGGATTCTGGTCCGGCGTGGTTGGGCAGGCGCGACGACGAATCACATCGCGGCGACCGCCGGGGTCTCGATCGGTACGCTGTACGAGTACTTCCCCAGCAAGGACGCGATGGTGCTCGCCCTGGTCGAACGCCACCTCGAGCGTGCCGAAGCCACCCTCGGTGCGACGATTGCCGCCCACGCGAGCAGCGGCTCGATCCCCGCGCTCGAGCCGCTGGTGCGCACGCTGGTCGACATGATGATCAGGCTCCACGCCGACGCGCCGCGGCTGCATCGCGTGTTGTTCGAGGAGGTGCCCCATCCGCCAGTCGTACGCCGACGGGTGCGCGCACTGGAGGATCGGTCGGCGGCCGCCCTGGCGGCGCTATTGCCCCGCATGCCCGACGTCGCGGTCGACCGACCCGACGTCGCGGCGCGGCTGGTCGTCGACATGCTCGAGTCGCTGACCCATCGCTGGATCACCGACGCCGCCGGTGCTCCCCTGCCCGCGGCGAGCCTGGCCGACGAGTTGGTGCGCATGGTCGTGTCCTACCTGCGCCGCTAAAGCGACGAGTGCGTCCTTCACCAGGTGGCCGTGTCTGTGTTCGACGCCAAGTACATCAACCGGCGCTAACCCTGGCCGAGGCCAGTTGAGATCGGGTCGGATCGCACGCGTTGCCGCGGAGCGCGCCTGCGAATACCACCACAGCGGCGGTTTTTCGGCGGTCGGCGCGAAGGACGACTGACGCGACCGATGGTCGCATGACAGTGGTGCCCGCGGCGCGGGTGTCCTTCCGATCTCGATCGATCGTCGCGTGATGCCACACCGAAGCCAACCCGAGGGATGGCGGCGTCGCGATCGAGAGCGGTGGCGCGTCCGTTGCTAGGGCGTTCGAGATGGCTTGTTCATCTCGGTGGTTGATCGCGGGTGCTATGGCAGTAACGAGTGTCTCGGTCGCAGGATCGGCGAGGGCCGGCGTGCCGGAGTGTGGGGGCATCTACGTCGATGTCGATGCCGCGTGCAGTCTCGAGGTCGACATCGGCTGCGACGTCGACTGCGATCTCAGCGCCGCGATCACGGCGTGTGCGAACGAGCTGTCGATCGGTTGCAAGGGCGGCTGCAGCTTCGACGCGGACATCTCGTGCACGTCGGATTGCGGCGCGACGTGCGAGACCCAGTGCACGACGGGCGACGTGAAGTGCCAGGACAACTGCCAGCCGGAGTGCATCGTCGCGTGCCCGGACCAGTGCGCGGATTCCGAAGATCCCGGTAAGTGCCGCTCGTCGTGCGAGGCGACGTGCAACACGACGTGCGACGACAAGTGCGGCGAGCTGTCGGTGGACGCGGCGTGCGAGGAGCACTGCAACATGTGTTGCTTCGGCTCGTGCACCGCGAGCGTGAACTTCGATTGCCAGATCGAGTGCCAGGCGAGCGGCTTCGCGGAGTGCCAGGCGAGCTTCGCACAAGAGTGCCAGGCGGGGTGCAGCGCGGGCGGCAACGTGTTCTGCGATGGGCAGCTTATCGCGACGGGCTCCCGCGTGGACGCGTGCGCCGACGCGTTGGCGAAGCTGGGCGTGGAGGTCGAGATCGACGTGGACGTCGATGTGGATCTCGACGACGTCGATCTGGAATTGGCAGGTGACGAGGCCGACGGTGCGTTCTGCTCCGTCGGTGAGCCGCGAGGATCCTCGGGGCTGGTCGCGTTGCTGCTCGGCATGCTCGGCGCGTGGAGCCGCCGTCGGCACCGTTGATGGCCGGCCACGTGGAGCAGCCGCGGACGGCTGTGCCGTCGGAGTGATGGGCCTACCGTGGCAACGAGGGCGTCGCACAACCGGATTTTTGGTCTTCGACGTGGCGATGTTGGCGAAGCGAGAGACCCGCTGGTTCGTCATGGGCTAGGCTCCCGCGATGGCGACGGGTGAAGTTGGCGGCGACGACGTTACCCTCGGTTCGGCGGCGCCTGGCGGTGGGGGTGCCGTGGCACTCGAGGCGCGCTTCGAGCTGCTCGGTCTGATCGGCCGCGGTGGCATGGGCGAGGTGTTCGAGGCTCGCGATCGGCAGTTCGATCGGGTTGTCGCGGTCAAGCGGATCAGCAGGGGTGCGGCGAAGTCTCAGCGCGAACGCTTCGAGCTCGAGGCGCGAGTGACCGGGCAACTGGACCACGCAGGGATTCCGGCCGTCTACGATCGCGGAGTGCTTCCCGATGGCTCGCTGTTCTACGCCATGAAGCGGATCCGCGGACGCCCGTTGTCCGAGGTGATCGCCGGCTGCAAGAATCTCGAGGAGCGCTTGGGTCTGGTGCCGGCGGTGGCCCAGGTCGCGCGGACCATCGGCTTCGCCCACGAGCACGGCGTGCTGCATCGCGACATCAAGCCCGCCAACATCATCCTGAGCGATCACGGTGAGGTCGTGGTGCTCGACTGGGGCCTGGCCAAGCGGCGGAGCGATCCAAGGATCGCTACCGATCAACATACCGTTGCTGGCGAGGTCATCGGCACCCCGGCCTACATGGCACCGGAACAGGCGATCGGATCCACGACGGGGATCGACGTGCACACCGACGTGTTCGCGATCGGGGCGCTGCTCTACCACGTGCTCACCGGCCAAGCGCCCTACGCCTCGGGCGACGACAGCCCCGCGCTGGTGCTGGCGGCCGAAGGTCGATTCGAGCCGGTGCGCCGCCGCGACCCTGGCATCCCCGTGGCGTTGGCGGAGGTCTGCGAGCAAGCAATGGCTCGCGACCCGGTGCGCCGCCAAGGCTCGGCAACGCAGATTGCGGTGCAGCTGGAGGCCGCGGTCGCCTCGGCGCTGCGGCGGCGTGCTGGGGCGCTCGACTGGCTCACGGTGAGCTTGATGGCCGTGGCAGCAGCGTCCGTCGTCGTGGGCGGCCTCGCGCTCGGCATGCAACAGGTTCAGCTCGTGGGCCAAGGGCCGGGCTTGATCACCGTGGGACTTTGTTCGTTGGTTGCCGTGCTCCTGCTGATCGTCGAATTCGCTACCGGCGGTCGCTTGCGCCTGGGCCCGCTGACACTTGCAGCGGTGCTCGCGGTCTCGGTGTTCTCGTGTGTCAATTTCGCGGCTGGTGTCGCCTCGGCGGCATCGACCGCCTCGGAGATGCCGGGCGACGAGTACCTCAGGGCGATGCTGCGCGGCGTTGCTGAAGCGGCGGGCGGTATGGTGACGGGCGGCTCGTTGGGGGCGGTGCTGCTGGTGTTATGGGGAGCGGTGCGCTGGCGCGTAGGACTGCGCGGCGCGTGATCCCGATGTTCAGCGATCACCCCCCGGCTGCCCGGATCGCGAACACGCGCCGGCGGCCAGCTTTGGTGCAACCGGACGGGCTGGCGCACGTCGTGGTCGTCCTCGACCGGCGTGACCTCGTCGTCGTGCCGTTCCATCGGCCCGACCGCGACGACGGGGACAGCGACGGTCCGGGCACCGCCCGAACCTCCGGCGCAATCACGACCATGACGTCGTTCCTGGATGGGCTACGAAGGAGCCGCCGTGCCTTGGCCTCCGGATCGCCGGGCGATCACACGCCGTCGCAGGTCGTGCCCGGCGGCCCCAGCAGGTCACACGCGACGGCGATCGACGTGCCCGACGGAATCGGAATCCCCGGGCGCCGCTCGACCACGAGCTCGAGGTTGAAGCCGGTGGCCGCGCAGTGCGGCGCCATGTCGTCGATCGGGTCCGCGGTCGAATCGTCGCGGTCGTCGAGTCCGCGGTAGCAGGTATTCGCGGCGGGTCCGGGGAACGACCAGGTGCCGTCCGCGATCACGCAGGGTTCGACCACGCGGTCGGGTTCTGCGCTCTCGAGGGGGAACTGCTCGATGAGCTGGCAGCTGGGCTGCACTCCGGGATCGGGTGACAGATCAGCGACGCAGCCGCCCACGCACGCGCGCTCGCTGATGTCGCCGATCGCACCGGCGATCGCCTCGAGCGCCACGCTGTAGTCCTGCGAGCACACCGAGAACACGTTCTTCGCCTCGCCGGCGAAGCTCTCGACCACACCGCGCAGGCGGACATCGGGGATCCCGGGCGGATCGCCGATGGCTTCGGTGCCGATGTTGCACGCGGGCCCGATGCCGTACTCACGGTTGAAGTCGTCGAACACCGAGTCCTGGAACAGCATCGTGCCGGTCTCGGGGTAGTCGAGCGGCACACCTGCGATCAGCGACAAGAAGA
Source organism: Deltaproteobacteria bacterium (assembly GCA_947492135.1). Taxonomy (GTDB): domain Bacteria; phylum Myxococcota_A; class Polyangia; order Nannocystales; family Nannocystaceae; genus Xiheibacterium. The sequence goes on from CANLQR010000151.1 coordinate 11,167, forward strand.
CCTGGCCCTGCCCACCCGCAGCCTGCCGTTCGAGCGAGAGTTCGGCGAGTGCATCGATGTATCGCTGCACCGGGTAGAGCACCGCGGCGTCGGGGTTGTCGGTGGGTAGGCCATCGAAGCCGTTGTTGACGGCCACACAGTCGTCGTAGACACCGGGGCCGCCCAGGCAATCGACGCCTGCGGACCAGCACGCGCCCGACGTTGGTCCATCGGACGTCCAGAACACCGCGCCCTCGTCGGTCTGGAGGAAGTCATGGTTCTGGGTGGGTGCCGAGCAGTCGACCTCGTCGGTCAAAAAGATGACCGCGAGCAACGCGTCGTCGCGCAAGAATCCGGTGGTGTCGTCCTCGATGACCGCGAGCATCCCCTCGAGCGGACGCTCGTATCCGGGCCCGTTGATCCCCGGAGGTCCGATGCACTGCAGCGCCGACGCGAGGTCGACGCCCGGAGGCAGATTGGTGACCCCTTCGCTCTTTTCCACCCAAGGTTGGTACAGCGCGAGGTTTTCGTAGATGCAGTGGTCGAGGCAGCCGCGTTGACGTTCATCGATCGTGCCGTGGGTCCAATCGAAGATGAAATCGCCGAGGCGCTCGCGGCAGCCAGTGGAGGCGAGTGCACCGTCAGCGGCGGTCGTGGTGACGCCGATACGGTAGTTCGCGCCGACCTGTTGGGCCTCGAGCACCTCGACGAATGAGCGAAAGCTCTGCGCGAGTGTGCCTTGCTCGCCGCCCATCGAGCCCGAGTTGTCGACGACGAACAGGATGTCGACGGCGCGACGCAGCCGCAGCTCGATCGGACAGGTGCCCTCGAACTCGTTGCACTCGGGCAGGCCGGTGGTGCTCGTGGTGGTGGGCGCGGTCGTCTCGGAGTTGCTCGGATCTTGGGTGCTGCCGTCGCCGACGCCATCGGCGCTGCCGGGTGTGGGACCGTCCAGGCCGGTGCGACCGCAACCCAGCGCGCCCGCGAGCAACGCGGCTGCCACCAAGTCAACGCGTCGCCCAGTCTCGAGCCCAGCCCCGTCCACAGTCAAAGAGCATGGTGCCGTGCGACGCACCCCGTCAATCGCAGGTCAACCGTGCCCGTGCCGTCGGCGGGGACGCGGTGTCAGGGCGAGGGTCCGGTCGCGGGCGTGACGCCCGCCGCCGGCGATCGTGCTGAGCAGTACGCGAGGAGTGCATCCCGCGTACCGTTACTCGGTCAGATACGCGAGTCCGCCTTCGCCCTGGTTGATCTCCAAGGCGTAGTTGGCTCGCACCTCGGTGTACGTCTCGGTGGCGTCGTCGGCGTCGGGCCAGCGGACCTCGACCGAGTCGATCTCGCAGGCCGAGCCCAGGCCGAACACCAGTACGTCGCTCTGGGTGTTGCTGTGTCCCCAGCTGCCCAGCACCTCTTGCGTCATCGTGCGCCCGCCTGCGGTGACCTTCACGACTGCGCCCAAAGCCGAGCGGTTGGCCTTGCCCTCGCCCCCGCCGACGAGCCGAATCCGCGTCCAGTTGGAGTCCTGGCCGACCTCGTTGCGGCCTGGATCCGCGCGGATCGACGCCTTCACCCAGGACGATCGTCTCCGACAGCCGGGAACCCGGCCCTGCGACTCGACACTCGGGTACCCTCGCGTCCCCGTGCCGACCGTCGTCTTCACGCAGAACCTTCGGCGTCACATCGACTGTCCGGATCGTGCCGTCGAAGCCGACACCGTCGCCGCCGCACTCGCTGAAGTGTTCGAGGCGAACCCACGACTGCGCAGCTACGTGCTGGACGACCAAGGCGCGCTGCGCCACCACATGCTGGTGTTCGTCGACGGCGAGCCGATCACCGATCGCGCAAAGCTGTCCGATCCGGTGCGGTCGACGAGCGAACTCTACGTGATGCAGGCACTTTCCGGAGGATGACCATGACGACTTCCCTGTTGATCTCGACCCGTAAGGGACTCTTCGTGGCCGAGGCCAAGGGCAAAAGCTACGCGATCGATCGCGGCCACTTCGTCGGCGACAACCTCTCGCTCGCGATGGCTGATCCGCGCGACGGCACCTGGTATGCTGCGCTCGATCACGGTCACTTCGGCGTAAAGCTGCATCGGTCCGACGATCGCGGCGCGACGTGGGAGGAGATCGCGACGCCAGCTTATCCGCCGCAGCCCGAGGGCGACGTGCAGAAGAACTACTTCGGGCTCGAGCTGAAGTGGTCGACGTCGCTGGTGTGGTCGCTCGCACCGGCGCTCGATGCCGAAGGCGCGCTGTGGTGCGGCACGATCCCCGGCGGCCTGTTCCGCTCGGAGGATCGCGGCGCGAGCTGGCAGCTGGTCGAGCCGCTGTGGTTCCACCCCGATCGCAGCAAGTGGGGCGGCGGTGGCCGTGATCACGCTGGCATCCATTCCATCTGTGTCGACCCGCGCGATCCGAAGACGGTCGCTGTCGCGGTGAGCACCGGCGGCATCTGGCGCACGCGCGACGCGGGCGCGAGCTGGACGAACACCGCGCACGGAATGCGTGCGGAGTACGTGCCGCCCGAGCTCGTGCACGACGGCAACTCGCAGGACGTGCACTGCCTGGTGCAGTGCGCGGCGACGCCGACGACGTTCTGGGTGCAGCACCACAACGGCATCTTCGTATCGACCGACGACATGGCGACGTGGACGGAGCTCGAGCACGCGGAACCATCGAGATTCGGATTCGCGGTCGTGGTGGATCCCGCGGATCCGAATACGGCGTGGTTCGTGCCCGCGATCAAGGACGAGAAGCGGATCCCGGTCGACGGGAAGATCGTCGTGACGCGCACACGCGACGGCGGCAAGACCTTCGACGTGCTGTCGCGCGGCTTGCCGGACGCGTTCGCGTACGATCTCGTGTACCGGCACGCGTTCGCACGGGCGAGCGACGGCACGCTCGCGTTCGGCTCGACGACCGGGAATCTGTTCGTCAGCAACGACGACGGTGAAAGCTGGGCGGTGGTATCGAACTACCTGCCGCCCGTGTACGCCGTCGCCTTTGCCGGATAGCGCGCCCGTCACAGGCCGGTGACATCGAACAGGCCGCTGTGGTGGTTGGCGAATACGTCAAGCCGCTGTATGGGCGGATGTACCCGGGGCAGTGGAGCGATCGGGTCCGCCCCGAGGTTGGCATCCCGACGATCACGGTGGGCAACTCGCGGACAAGGAGTCGTCAGGTGCCCACATGCCAGAACGCATGTTCGCGTAGCGATGCGTGGCGAAGTGATCTTTGGATCGCCACGGGATGATTGCGATGCAGGCCGCCGGCAGAACGCCGCACACGCGACAACGGTCCCGAAGTGGCTTGACGAGATGGTGTCGAACCAGTACTGCTGTTCGGCTGCGATCACCCGCAGTGGGAGTCCAAGGATGGCACGACACACGTTCGGTTCGGTTCGGTTCTTGCTAGCGGCGCCTTGCTGCTGACAGTGCTCGAAGGGTGCGCGCAGGAGCTACCCGGCGCGGCAATTGACGATGGTGGTTCACACGAGGAGTCGGCTGCCGCTGAATCACTCGACGACCAGACAACGACGGCGGCGGTGGGGGCGAGTCGGAGTCAGCCTGGCACCTCGGACGGGACAGAACTTGGCCTCGCTGCCGGACCTCGGGGTCCGCAACCGATTGTGGCCGGGTTCGCCTTGACGGTGTCGAAGCTCGCCAACGGCCAGCTCAAGATCCAGTGGCTGGGGCAGGGCGTTGGCACCTACGAGGTATGGACGAGCACTGATCCGTACTTCTCGCCCGGCGACGTCGGTGCGACGTTGCTCGAGAGCGACGGCGATCTCTCGTACCAGACGCCGCTGGATCTCGAGGCCTACTACCGGATCCGCGCACCTGGGGCGGTCGAGCCCGTGTCGACGACGGTGGGGCAGATCGAGTACGCGCTGTATCAGGGCTACACCAAGCTGGGCGTATGCTTGGTGTCGTCGGTCAACTCGTGGACGGCGCTGCGCGCCGACATGAAGACGTGGCCGAATCAGGGCTATCTCTGGGATCCCGTGGCGCAGACCTGGCTGACCAACGCGGGGCTCAACGGGATCTTGTTT
>CANLQR010000152.1 GCA_947492135.1 Deltaproteobacteria bacterium
GATGCCGCCGGAGCGATTGGCGATCACCGCGTCGCCGTTGAGGTTCACGGAGGTTCGCGACGGGCTTCCGGCGCTGTCCGGGCGCGTGATGTAGCGGCCCTCTTCGATCATGGTCTCGGTGTCGATCTTCGAAACCGTGCTCTCGTTGCTGTTCGCGATCCAGATGTACGAGAAGTCGGCGGCGCCGCCCCCACCGCCACCCCCGCCACCGCACCCGAGGCTGAGGTCGGGCTGAGGCGGCATGTCGAACTTCGTGCCCCCGTCGTCGCTGTCGGCACTCTCGGCGTTGCCACTGCCGGCCTCGCCGCCCCCGGACTCGCCGCTTCCGCCGCTCTCGCCAAGCGAGCTGTTCCCGGTTCCGCTCGCGGTCCCCGTGACGGAGGTGATCCCGGTGATCCCGCTGCCGTCTCCGCTGTCACGGCCAGACTCCTGGCCACCGCAGGCCGAGAGCAGTGCGCCGGCGATGGCGGTCACAATCGCGGACTGGAGCAGCGCTTGGGGTGCGAACACGGAATTGGACATGGGGCCTCCGCACCCGAAGCCGAAGGGGGCCACGTTCGGGCGAACGTGGTCGGGGGTGCTCTTATCCGACACCGCGCCCAAGGGCTTTTCCGGGGACGGTCGGCGAGAGACCGGGAAAATCTCAGATTTTCCGGTCTTTCGTATCGGTTACGCCGGCTTTGGCAGTAGTCGAGGTTTGACAAACCCGACCCGATCCCGCGATCGTGAATGCCCGTGGGAGACGCTCATCCTGGCCGTGCTGTGGTGTCCACCGATCTGGTTGGTCAACGCATCATGGACCGGTATCTGATCCGCGCGAAGGTCGCCCGCGGTGGGATGAGCGTGGTGTACCAGGGCGACGACGAGCGCTTGCGGCGAGTGGTGTGCGTCAAGGTGTTCTGCGGCTTGGACCCCTCGCGGCCCGGGTATCGGACCGTCCACGAGCACTTCGTCCAGGAAGCCTTCGCGCTGTCGGCCCTGCGTCACCCCAACACCATCCGCATCTTCGACTTCGGCTACCTCGAGGACGAGCTCTCGACCCCGTTTTTCGTCGTCGAGTATGCCGATGGCGGGACGCTCAAGGACTTCGTTCGCAAACATGGGCCGCTGTCGCCGCAGGAGACCCTCGAGATCCTCGAGCCGATCGCCGGGGCGCTGAGCGAGGCGCACGCCTCGGGGATCATCCACCGAGACATCAAGCCCTCGAACATCCTGTTCTCGCGGGCTGGCCCGGCGTTGGTGGTGAAACTCGCCGACTTCAGCATCGCCAAGGCGCTCGAAGACGCGTTCCCCAATCGTGCCGAGGACACGCTCAACAGCTCCGACAAGGTGGGTCTGTACTCGCTGGGCTGGGCCGCGCCCGAGCAGCTTCGCGGCGACACCGTGTCCGCCAGCTCGGATGTCTTTGCCATGGCGCTCACAGCGGCGTTCATGCTCACCTGCAAGATGGTCTACCCCGGGGATGACATCTTGCAGCTGTTCGAGCTGCGCCGGCTCGGTGATGCGTATATCCGGCGGACCTTGGCCGAGCAGGGGCTGGACGAGGAGCTCCAACGTGTGCTCGCGTACGCCGCTCGGGCCGATGGTGCCGAGCGGCTGCAGACGGTCGAGCAGTTCATCGAGGCGCTACGCGAATGCGTGCAAGGGTCGTGGCGCAATGTGACCACGCGACAGGAGCGTCACGTCCCCGCGGGTGCGCGTCCGCAGTCGACCAGCGTGCCGGTTTCGCCGCCGTCGCCCGCCCCGGAGCCCGCCTTCGAGCCCGACGGGTCGGTCGCGACCTTCGCCCACAGCAGTGCGGGAACGAGTCCGAGTGTCGGGCGTTCGGATGTCCCCGGTTTGCTGGCCGCAGCGTCGCCGGCCTCGGCCTCCTCACCGTCGTTGCAGGTTCTGGCGGCAGCGCCTGTGCTCACCGTCGAGAGCCTGCGAAGCGGTGATCTCGTGGTCGGCGGCCGTCGTGTTCGTCCGGTCGAGGTCGGCGCCGAGCTGGTGCTGGGCGCCGAGGCTGGAGTCGTCGCGAGCGCGGCACGCTTTCGCGTCACACCACGCCAGCTGGGTGCCCACATTCACATCAAGGGACTCAACTGTTTCGTCGTTCGCGACGGCGGTCGGCCCGCCAGCGGGGTGGATCTCGAACGCGATGCCGAGGTCAGCCTGATCGCGCCTTCGCGAGAAACGCTCGATCGGGTGCTCGTGCAGCTGGGCACCTATGATGGGCACTCCAGCTGTTTTTCGCTGCACGGCGTGGTGCTGGCGCTGCCTTCGCGACTCGCGACGTGGGCCGTGCTGCTCGACCTCGGGCCCGGTCGCGAGGCGATCTTGTTGTACCGGACCCATGGAGAGCACGTGTGAACAAGCCGCCGCGTTCGATTCCCCCACCGCCGACGTCGCGGGTGGCCTCCGGCCAACACGGCCAAGTTCCACCGCCGGTGACCACGGCGGTGCCCATGCGCCACGAGCCCTACTCTGGAGAGACGGCCGTGGCTCCGCTGCAGGTCCCGGCGCCGCTTGGTCCAACGGCGACGCCACCGACGCACGCGGTGATGCCGATGGGCGGCGTGCCGATGGGCGGCGGCGTGCCCATGGGCGGCGGTGTGCCGATGGGCGGCGGTCTGCCGATGGGCGGCGGTCTGCCGATGGGCGGTGGCGCTCCGATGGGCGGCGGCGTGCCGATGGCCGCTCCGGCGCCGATGAACGCGCCGCCAGTGTCGACTGCGGCCGCCGCCGTCACACACATCGTGCGCTCGCGCGCCTACTCGTTCGTGCGCGATGAGAACGGCAACCCGTCCGAACTCGGATCAGGTCGGTCGGGTAAGGCCTATCTGGGCGAGGAGCAGTGGCTCGAGTCGAAGACCGCGTTTCGCCGGCGCATCGCGATCAAGATCCTACAAAAAGGCGTGACCCCCGAGGACGGCCTCCGCTTCCAGATGGAGAAGGAGGTCCTCGAACGCGTGCAGGGGCACGCCAATATCGTCACGTTGTTCGCGTCGGGCGAGTCCGACAATCGTGATTTCGTGCCCGCGTCGATTCGCGACAAGGTCGAGAACGACTTCATGATTCTCGAGCTGTGCGACATGTCGCTCGAGGAGCGACTCAAGGGATCGCGCGGTGGGGAGCGCGAGGACCTCCTGGCGTACAGCCCGCGGGACCGGCTGTTTCGCGTGCTCGAGTACATGATGCCGATCGCTTCGGCGGTCGAGTACGCCCATCTGGAGTGCAACGTCTGTCATCGCGACATCAAGCCCGGCAACATCTTGCTGCGCCTGCCCAACCCCAAGCTGCAGGGCGCGACGCTCGATGTGCGCCTCGCGGACTTCAACGTCGGGAAGATCCGCGACGACGCCCAGGAACTCTCGGTCACCCGCCTTCATGGCGTACCCGGCACGCTGTTCTTTCAGGCTCCGGAGCAAGAGACCAACGCCTTCGAGATCCTGGTCAACGTCCAGTCGGGCAGCAAAGAAGTCACCTACTTCGAGGACTTCTACATCTCGATCACGCAGCACGACACGTTCGAGTTGTTCAATCGTGACCGGCGCTATCCAGTGGCGGGGGCCGATCTCAGCAAGCGCCGACTCTTCCTCGCGCGGCCCTACGAGGAGCCGACCGAGACCAATGTGCGCGCGAAGATCATCAAGAGCGTCGATCGCCCGGCTGACATCTACTCGCTCGGCGCGCTTTTCTACTACCTGATCACAGGGACGCACGGCAACCCCAAGACGCTGTACGACGCGTTCTACAAGTTCATCGAGTACGACGGCCCGACCGACGGCGACGTCGCCAACCGGAACACCATCGAGGCCTACATCGAGCACGAATACTCGGTCATCCAGAGTCTTCGCGCGCCCAAGGTCGACGAGTTCAACCAACCCGTGCTCGCGCCGGCCGACCGCTTCTTCAGCTACAAGCACTATCTCGATGGAAACGGCGAGCTGATCGACAAGAACATCATCAAGGTCATCGCCAAGGCGATGATCCGCAACAAGGCCGACAGCTACTGTCAGGCCTGGGAGGTGATGACGGCCGGGATCGCCACGCTGGTCAACGAACTCAAGGGGTTGTACGGCGGGTTCGGGACCTACATGCCCACGCGGCCAGGGATGCTGGTGCTCACCTCGTCCGGCGCATCGAACAACGGCGGGGCTCGCGACGGGGCCGTGGCGCGGATGTGGCAGTCGTTGCTCGCGCGGATCCGTTCGACCGGCCAAGCCGTCCGCCAAAAGCGAACCACGCCGAACAAGCCGCCGCCCCGGCGTTAATCGTGCACGCCCGTGCACAAGTCGCGGACCCCGGGGCGCTGGAGCCCGCGGTTGGGGCGCGTCATGCTATCGCGTTCACGTGCACGTTCTGCCGCCAGGCCCGACCACCGCGATCACCCGCATCCGCGGGGTCTCGCCCGAGGTCGAGGCACCGCCCGCGGCGCTGCCTGGAGGACCGGTCGCGCGGCTCAGGCCGGCTCGCGCGGCGATTTCTCGCGGTACCTCGATCTCTCGCTATGTGATTCTCGAGCCGCTGGGTGAAGGTGGGATGGGATCGGTGTGGGTCGCGTTCGATCCCGACCTCGACCGCAGGGTTGCGGTCAAGCTGGTCCGCGTCGAGGGGGTGCGAGGTGCGGCCGCCGACGAGGCGCGAACGCGACTGCTGCGCGAAGCCCAGGCGCTCGCACGGCTGTCGCACCCCAACGTGGTCGCGGTCTACGACGTCGGCACCTGGGCGGGCGAGCTGTTCGTCGCGATGGAGCTGATCGACGGCGTTGATCTTCGGCACTGGTGTCAGAGCCGCCCGCCGTGGCGGGCGGTGATCGAGAAATTCGTCCAGGCTGGACGCGGACTCGCGGCCGTCCACGACGCGGGGCTGGTTCATCGCGACTTCAAGCCCGACAACGTGCGCGTCGGTGTCGATGGGCGCGTGCGCGTGCTCGACTTCGGGATCGCTTGGCTTGGCCACGCGCAGCGCGACGCGCCCGAGTCCGAGTCCACGTCACCGGTCGCGACGGCGCTCGATCGCTACACCATGCAGGGCGCAATCATGGGTACGCCGGCCTACATGGCACCCGAGCAGTTTCACGGTGAAACCGCAGATTCCCGCAGCGATCAGTTCGCGTTCTGTGTGGCGCTGTATGAGGCGCTTGCCGGTCAGAGGCCGTTCGCAGGGGACGACTGGCCCGCCCTCCAGCACGCGGTGGAAAACGGCCATCGGCGACCGTGGCCGCCAGAGCTGCGGCTGCCAAAGGCGATCCGCCGCGCAGTGGAACGCGGGTTGGCACTCGAGCCGCGCAACCGGCTCGACTCCATGCGGGCGCTGTTCCGCCCTCGATCACGGTCTCGGCGCCCGCCGGCGGCGGATGTGGCTGTCCGCAGGGATCGCGGCGGTGGCGGGGGTGAGTGCGATGGGCCTGCGACCCGAGCCGCCCCCGTGTGCCGCCCCCGATGAGCGCGTCGACGCGTTGTGGGGCCCCGCGCAGCGCGAGGTGCTGTCCGCGAGCTTTGATCGCGTGGCCTCGCGCTTCGCCGCGCGCTCATGGCCTGCGGTGGCGGCGGCGATCGATGCAAGGATCGACGATTGGATCGCCGCGAGGCAGGACGCCTGCGAAGCGACCTACGTTCGTCGTGACCGGTCACAGCACGCCTTTGACGCGCGGATGCGGTGTCTCGACGAACGCCACGCCGAGCTCGAGGCGGTGCTCGGCGTACTCGCCGACGCAGACGCCGAGACAGTGGCCCGGGCACCGGCACTGGTGGGCGATGCCACGCCGATCCGCGTCTGTGACGATGGCGCGCCGACCGGCGCAACGATGTTCGTCGACGTGGATATCGGCCTCGGCTTCGAAGCTGCGCTCGCTCGTGCCCGCGCGTTGACCGGCGCGGGTCGGCTCATCGAAGCCGAGGCGGCGTGGGCCGAGGCCCAGGCGTGGGTCGCCGACGTTGCGGACCCGGCCGCGCAAGCCGAGCTCGCAGTGGCGCTCGGTCGGATCGAGAACGACCGCGGCCGCTACGTCGCCGCAGAGGCGGCGCTGCGCGAGGCGCTGCTCGCCTCGGAGTCCGCTGGCCACGACCGCGCCAAGATCGAGGCCATCGCCGAGCTCGTGGGCGTCGTGGGTCCTCGACTCGCGCGCTACGAGGATGCCCTCGAGTTGTCGCGCTTGGGCCACGCGACCCTGCGGCGCATCGGCGGTGACGATCTGCTCGAGGCTGCCCTGCTCGAGGAGGAGGGCGACACGCTACTCGAGCAAGGCAACCCTGCGGCGGCCACCGTGGCCCATCGCGAGTCGCTCGCGCTGCGCGAACGCATCTTGCCGGGTGGGGATTCGCCGATCGCCCGAAGCCTCGCCCGACTCGGTGCGTGCGCCATCGCCGTGGGGGACTGGGATGAGGCCGAGGCGCTGATGCGTCGTTCGCTCGAGATGGTCAGCGCCCGGCTCGGTGATGATCACCCCGATGTTGCCGCAGCCCATGCGAGTGTCGCGAGCGTCGCGATCAAGCGCCAACGGTGGGTCGAGGCCGAGGCCTTGCTGAATCGCGCTGCTGTGATCGTCGAAAACAGCCTTGGCGTCGACCATCCCGCGTACGCCAGCGTCGTGCATCGCCGCGGGATCGCCAGGGCGCGGCAGGGCCGCTTCGAGGAGGCCTTGGTCGACCTCGAGAGTGCTCTGGCCGTCGCCGAGGTGCGCTATGGCCACGACCACCCCACCACTGCCAACTACACCAACAGCATCGGCGTCGTCCTCGCCGACATGGGCCACAGCGAGCGAGCGCACCAGGCGTACTTGGAAGCGCTGGAGATTCGGCGGCGCGTGTTGCCCGAGGATCACGCCGAGATTGCGGCGTCACTGGGCAACGTCGGACAGACGCTCGCTCGACTTGGTCGCAGCGACGAAGCCATTGCGCATCACCGCGAGGCGCTCGCGGTGGCGACGCGATCGCAAGGAAGCCTTCACCCCGACATCGCGGACTTTCGCGCGAACCTCGGGGTTGCGCTGATGAGGGCCGGACGCGATGAGGATGCCCAGTCCAAACTCCGCGCCGCGCTGGAACTCCGCGAGCGTCGCTTTGGGGGTGATCATCCGAGCGTCGCAGTCGTGCTCGGCAACCTTGGTGACATTGCGCTGCGTCGCGAGCAGTGGCTCGAAGCCGCCGGCCTCTGCGAGCGTGCACTGGCGATCAAGCACACGCACATGGGCGAACAGCACCCGAGCCTGGTGTATGCGCTCGCGTGTCTCGCCGAGGCTGAGTTCGGCCGCGGTCGGCTCGAACTCGCCCATGACGCCTTCGAGCGCGCGCGGGCCCTGTGTGCTTTGCATCCGCTGCCGGCTCCGCTATGTGCGGGCGCCGAGTTTGGGCTCGCGCGGGTGTTCGAGGCCCAGGGGCGCCCCGAGGCCGGTGTCCACTTCGCCCAGGCTGCCCGCGCCGGTTTTGCCACCTCGGCGGAGAGCCGACCGGACGAACTCGCGGCCGTGGATGCTTGGTTGGCTGCCAGGCCCGGCCTCGCCGAGGGCGTCCCGCGCCCCGCGGCCGTGCGCTATGGTCGACGACGGTGACGAGCAACCAGCGAGACGATCAACCCGAGGCCACGGTCCGTCGGAGTCGCAGCGGCCGGATCGGCACAGGACGCCGAACGCTGCAGGTGCTGGGCGAAGGCTTCCATGCCAGCTACCCGCTGGCGGCGACTGGACGGCTGACGATCGGGCGGTCGAGCGAGAATCTGGTACCGATCGACGACCCCGAAATCTCGCGACACCACCTCGTGCTGCACGTCGGCGACATCCTCTCGCTCGAGGACCTCGGTAGCTCGAACGGTAGCTGGGTCGGTGACCGTCGCCTGGAGCCACGTTCGGTCACGACGCTGTTGCCGGGCGATCCGATTCGCATCGGCTCGACGACGATGATGGTGCTCGAACGCACGGTCGAGTCGGGGACTCGGCGGCTGTGGAACTATGACTATCTCGAGGCCCGCATCGATGAGGAGTGCCGCCGCTGCTCCCGCCACCCGGCCTCGTTCGCGCTGCTCCACGTCGTGTGTCAGCCCCAGTCCGCGGCGCCGATTGTCGAGCGCCGCTTGGTCGCGCTGCTGCCTGACCTCGACGTCGTCGCGCGGTACGTGCCGGGCGAGTATCAAGTCCTGCTGATCGGTGCCGACGAGGCCCAGGCCGACGGTGTCGTGCGGCGTCTCGTGGCTGGGCTCGGCGACGAGCATGCCCGCGTGCGCGTGGGCGCAGCGGCCTACCCGATCGACGGCACCACCTGCGATGAACTCGTGACGCGTGCAGCGGCCCGAGCGATCGATGGCGAACTCGACGAAGAGATCGAGAACTCCGGTCCGGTCATCGCGGATGCCAGTACGCGAGAACTCTACCGACTGGCAGAGCGCATCGCACCGTCGCGCATCCACGTCCTGGTGCTCGGCGAGACCGGCGTCGGCAAGGAGATTCTCGCGGAGGAGATCCATCGGCGTAGCGGTCGGGCTGATCACCCGATGCGACGGATCGACTGTGCAGCTCTCCCGAGTGAACGCGCGGCGACCGTGCTGTTTGGTGGCGATGGCACCGAGGGTGCCTTGGTCGCCAGCCGCGGGGGGACCGTGTTGCTCGACGAGGTCTGCGCGTTGCCGCTGGATATCCAAGCGCGACTCGTGGGGCTGCTCGACATGAACGATGGCTCGCTCGATCTGCGGATCGTCGCGATGACCAATCGCGATATCGAGGCCGAGGTCGCCGAGGGCGGGTTCCGCGAGGACCTGTATTTTCGGCTCGATGGGATCACGCTCACCGTCCCACCGCTGCGCCGTCGCCCCGGCGAGATCGAGGCACTGTGCGAGAAGTTCATCGCGGAGGCGACTCGCTTCGCCGGGCGTGCCGAGGCTCCGATCGTGGGTTCCGATGCCATGGCCATGCTCTACGGCTATCCGTGGCCGGGTAATGTTCGCGAGCTCCGCAACGTGATCCGTCGGGCGGTTCTATTGTGTGATGGCGACGAGATCACGCCCGCGCATCTCCCCGCCGAGAAGCTGACGGCGACGTTTGCCTCACCGAGTCGCGAGGGGTCGTTGCCGCCGGCCCAACCCTTGCAGCCGCTGCGTGAGGTTCGCGAGCATTTTCAGGAAGCCGAACGCACGCGAATCATCGAGGCGCTCGATCGCGTGCACGGCAACCAGACCGAAGCTGCGAAGTTGCTCGGGATTGCGCGGCGCACGTTGATCAAACGACTCGATGCGTACGGCCTGCCGCGGCCGCGCAAGAAGGTCTAGTGGCGGTGCTCGAGCGACTACCCGCGTAGCATGTCCGAGAGCATGCGGTGGAAATGATGGGTGCCGGTCTCACGGGACGGCGAGTAGCGCCCACGATCGTAGAGTCTCGCGCGCACACCCCGGGCCACACGCTCGACCACCTGCTCGTCCTCGAGTTCGACCTGATCCAAGCCGGCGCCGGCGCCCTGATCCAGTTTGGACTCGTCCCAGATCCATGTCTGGTACAACACTCGACACGAAGCTGGCCCCAGCGGTTGGATCACGTTGACCGAGAGTCCCCAGGGATAGGCGTTGATCATCGTCGTCGGGAACAAGAAGAAGTAGTAGCCAGCGATGCGCCGGCCGTGGTCGGGGTGTCCGGCCGGTGGTTCCAACGCGTCGTCTGTTGCGCTGGCGATACCCACCTGAAGGACGCCGTGCGGGAACAACTCGGTGCTGTACGACGAATAATCGAGCGCGCGATTGAGGCCCGGGTGGACGTACGGGATGTGGAACCCTTCGAGGTAGTTGTCGCAGTACAGCGCCCAGTTCGCTGCCACGTGATAGTCGCGACTGCGCTCGGGTGAGAAGCGCATGTCAGCCAGAGGCAAGAAGGCCAGCCGCGAGCGAATCGGAGCGAGCAGCTCGTCGACGGAAATGGCCGGCTCGAGCGCGGCCCACGACAAACCATGCCAGTGGGTGTGCTCGACGCGCGCGAGCTGGTCCGAGGCGGCCGGAAAGCCCTCCACCCCGTCGAACTCGGGCATGGACAAGAATCGGCCGTCGAGCGCGAATCGTCGGCCATGGTAGCCGCACCGGACTTGCTTTCCGGCGCAGGCGCGGTCGACCAGAAGGTTTCCGCGATGCGTGCAGACGTTGGACACCAGATGCAGCACGCCACCCTCGTCGCGGGTCATGAGCAGTGGTTCGTCGACGCAACCGGGCAGCATCACCCATGGCGACAGATAGGCGGGCTGTTCGGGCACGAACTCGTGCGGGATCCCGTGCCACGAGCGAACCAGTACGCGTTCGACCACTGCCGCGAACCACGCGGGGTCATGGTAGAGCGCGCTCGGCGGCATCTGGGCCCGGCGGATGTCCGGGTCGATCTCGAAGGTGTGCATCGATAGGCCGACTCTATACTATGCGTCTCGTCGATGAGCAGTGGTGGCAACGAAGGGACAGGCGGTCACGAGCCTCCCACCGAGCAGGGAACTCGGGTTCCGGCGGTCGAGTCGACCTCTCCACCGAACGTCCGCGCCTTCGCCACGATCTGGGTGACGTTGTTCCTCGACCTGCTCGGCTTCGGGATCGTGATCCCGGTGTTGCCGTTCTATGCCACCGAGCACGGTGCCTCACCGGCAGTCGTTGCACTCCTGGCGACGACATTTTCGCTGGCGCAGTTCGTAATGTCGCCGGTGCTCGGCAGGCTCAGCGACATGCACGGTCGGCGGCCGATCATGCTGCTCTCGATCGCGGGATCGTGCGCCTCGATGCTCGTGCTGGGCTTCGCCGGCGCGCTGTGGATGGTGTTCCTCGCGCGCTTGGTCAGCGGGATCTGCAACGCGAACGTCTCGACCGCGAACGCCTACATCGCCGATCGTGTGCCGCCGGCAGAACGTGCGCGGTACATGGGGATGATGGGTTCGGCGATCGGCATGGGCTTCGTGTTCGGCCCCGCGGTTGGCGGCTTGTTGTCGACCGAAGATTTTCCCGAGTTGCCGTTCTTTGTGGCCGCGGGCCTCGCCGCCATCAATTTCGGCATGGCATGGTGGTGGCTGCCCGAGAGTCGTGCGCCCCAGCACGCGGGACCCCGGCGGTCGGTGTCGCCATGGTCGGCGCTGCTGCGCCTGCGCGAGCTCCGGGGCACAGCGTTTGGGGCGCTGGCAGTGGTCAGTTTTGGTTTCTTCATCGCGTTCTCCGCGATGGAGTCGACGTTTGCGCTTCTGACCGAGGTAAGGCTGAACTGGACCGCGCGAGACACCGGCTATTGTTTCTCGTTGGTCGGCGCGTGCATTGCCTTCTCGCAGGCGGTGCTACTGATGCGGTTGGTGCGGAGGTTTGGTGAGAAGCGCACGCTGGTGTTCGGCATGTGCGTGCAGGCGTTGGGGTTGACCGTGATCGGCCTGTCGACGGTGGTGCCACCGATGGTGATCGGCGCCGCGTTGCTCGCCACCGGCAATGGTCTGGTGAGCCCGGCCACTAGCGCGATGGTGAGTCGACTGTCGAGTCCCGAGGACCAAGGCCTCAATCTGGGTGTGATCCAGTCGGTCTCGGCGCTGGCGCGAATCTTCGGTCCGGCTGTGGCGGGCTTGTTGTTCGAGCATGTGGCCCCCGGTGCGCCGATGTTTGTCGGCGCGTTCGTGGTGATCGCCGTGCTCCTGGTGATGTCCGGGCGAATCGAAACCCCGAAGTGACAGCACCGCACTGGCGTCATCGGCACGCCAGCGGACGGCCAACTCCCCCGCAGTCGGGCTAGTACCTCGACACAGGGATGGGTTGCGCGAGCAGGACCTCGAGCAGGTCCCGGCTGGCGTCGATGTGTCCCGTCGCTCCCGGATCCGCGGGCGCGACCAGGCGAACGGGGTAGCGCACCACGTAGACCTTGTCGTCCATCTTCGCGGCCGGCACGTCGAGCGCCCACGCGGCCTCCGTGAGGCACTCCAGCAGGGCCGCGTCGCTGTGCACCAACGTGCTGTCACGCACCGCCGCACGCATTACTTCACCCTTGCCGACCTCCATCTCGAGGACGACGCGGCCGCCTTGTTCGGGCGCTCGCATCAGCGCGCGGTTGTAACAAACCCGTGCCCGCGGCATCACCCGCGTCGTCAGGTAGTTGCGGAAGATCTTGTCGTCGAGGAAACCCTTGAGCTCGCGTCCGCGACCGGCTTGGGCCACGCCTTCGCGGGCCTGACGCTGCTGCCGCGCGCGCAGCCAAAGCGGCGGAACGAAGCCTTCGCGGCGAGTCTCCTCGAGGACCCCGGCGTGCGAGGCCACGAACGCCTCGGCGGCTTGCAGCGCGACGTTCGCCTTCGCGCTGCCTCCGATCGATCGCGATCCTGCGCGCCCGCGAGCGGTGACACGGCGGGCGGCCTTGCCTTGGTAGTGCCCGGTCAGGACCAGTGCGTTGCCCGAGACCAGCCCGTCGGGCAGGGGCGTGTCGAGCACCATGTGGGGTGGCAGGTCGAGCGCGAGCCCACCGAGCACGCGTGGCGCGGCGAGCAGCCGCAGGGTGTCGTCGTTGGCCACCTGTGCGAGCGTCTCGAGGCTGATCCGTGCACCGAGGGCGGCCGCCACCGTGGCCACCGGATGGGTTGCCGGCAGCCCGTTGCCGAACAGCGGGTCGTCGATCACAAACAACAGCTCGGGGCGCTGGTGGCCGATCGCAGCGTCGAACTCGCGGCGAACCACCGCGGCGTCGAGGCTGGCCGGGAGCATTCCATCAGTGACGACGACGATCATTGGCCGGCGGGCCCGTCCCTGGCCTGCACGCTTGGCGGCCAGAACCAGGCCGGCGGTCACGTCCGTGCCCTGCTCGCGGAGGTTGGCGTCGAGCGCCGTCGCGAGTTGGTCGACCGAGGTCTTGTCGTGCGCGCCACGCTGCGTGATCGCGTCATCGAACAACGGGACTGCGACGCGGGCAAACCCCACAGCGTCGAAGGTTGTGCCCGGAGGCAGCGCCGCGAGCATCTTGGTGATGACCCGGCTGGTTTCGCGGTGCATCAGCGGCGCAGTGCTGCGCGAGCGGTCGACGACGAACACGACGTGATCGGGAAGCGGGGTCACCGTGGTGCCGGCGCGCAGGACCACGCGAAATCGTCCGTCGTCGAACCCCGCGGGCCCGGGGGTGACGTCGTAGCGCACCAGCAGTGCCCCGGGCTCGCTGACGCGCGCCGGCCAGGCCACGACGACGGCATCGACGGCATCGGTGGTTACCGTCGGTTGGTCGCCGCTGCGCTGGTCATCGACCCAGAATTGACGGCCCGCGGTCAGGCCGCGCACGAGCACGCGTCGCTCGCTGGCGAGCTGGGGGCTCGAGGGTCCGTGCGAGGGCAGGTCGAGCTCCCAACGACCGTTGCGCAGCGTCGGAAACACGCGCAGCTCGAGCTCGATCTGCACCGTCGACTCGCTGTCGATGCCAAACGCGATGATCTCTGCGGCTGGCTGGTCCCCAGTGTGCGCGGGCTCGATGGTGCGAGCCCACACCGTGCCGGCGTCGCGCTGGCCAGGATTCGTGAGGACGTCGGTCGAACCACCCGGCCGCCATTGGCCATCACGAGCGATCGAGAGACCAACCAGCTCCGCAGCATCGGGAATTGCCAGGGTGTGGACTGCGTCGCGTGGGGTACCACTGGCGTTGTGCAGGGCGATCCGTAGCCGCAGTGTCGCGTCTTGGGCGCCCGCCCGACCTGGTTCGATGATTGCCTCGTAGGACAGCTCTTGGATCGGATTGTAGCCGCGCTCGTCGTCACCGACCTCGGCGTCGAGCTGGTCGGCCGCTGCGGGCGCGACGGGGAGTGCGAGGGCCAGCCCCAGCGCCAGCGCGATGCCCGAGGCGCCGCGGCCACAGGTCCTTCGCTCGCGTGCCGCCGTCGCCACCCCATCCAGACTAGCAGGGGGATTGGCAGGGGGATTGGCAGGGGGATTGATCGAGACCACGTCATGGACAAGACGTGCAATGGGAGCCCAAGTTCCCTCGCTGGTCGCGCGACCTTGCCGCGACCGCTGGCGGTGGGTCGCCGCGGCCGAGGGTCGCAGGACCCTCGGTTCACCGGGGTTTGCCGCAGATGGCGACCTGGCTGTCCTGCGCCTCGGCCAGTGGTCGGCCGGCGAAGTCCGCGGTGAGCGACCGCAACTCGAGCCCTGCGGTGGCCACCAGAAGTCGGAGCTCCTCGGGAAAGATCTGACGGTGGGCGAGATGCACGAGTCGACGCGGTGCCGCTGGCGGCACGAAGCGTCGCCCGGCAGGCGGCGCCTCATCATAGTAGATCCGGATGTGACAGATCTGCGTCGCAGGGTCGTAGTTGTGATTGGTGGAGTAGACCAGCTTGTCGCGCGTGACGGGGTGGACAAACTTCGTGACGGCGTGGCGCACGTCGGGGTCCCAGCGCAACCACTCGAGGTCGGGCATCTGCACGTCGAAGGCGAACGTCCCGCCCGGCCGCAGAACCCGGCGGGCCTCGCGGAAACACGCGAGCAGGTCGCTCCACCGGTACAGATGCATCAGCGCGTTGAACGGCGCGATGACGAGGTCCATCTGCTCATCCGCCACGGGCACCTCGCGCATGTCGGCCTCGAGCGGCGTGACGCTTTCACCGAGGCCAAGTCGCGTGACGGTGGCACGAAGGCTCTCGAGCATCGGTGC
This sequence comes from Deltaproteobacteria bacterium, assembly GCA_947492135.1. Taxonomy (GTDB): domain Bacteria; phylum Myxococcota_A; class Polyangia; order Nannocystales; family Nannocystaceae; genus Xiheibacterium. Next base: position 14,585 of record CANLQR010000152.1, read on the forward strand.
GCAGGCATCCAGCGCCGTCACCCGATGGCTGTCGCGCGCCAGCGGCACGGTGATGCGACCGGTGCCTGCCCCGAGCTCGAGGATCTTGATGCTGTCCCCCTGCTCGGCCGCGAGCGCTCGGTAGTGGAGGATGTCCTCGACTCGATCGCTGTACTCGAAGTCGTAGAGCGCCGCGTCTTGGTAGTGATCGCGGGTGCCTGCGTCGAGCAGACGCCGTTCGGTGGCGGAGGCGGCCTCCGAGCTGCGTCGTTTGCCGGCGCTCCGGGTCACGTGCCGTCCACGTGGGCCCCGGGGCCGCGCTCGACTGCCGGCTCGACCGCTTCTTCGTCGCCGCTGCGCTTACCACGGCCGCCGCGGCGCCGTCGCTTTCGCCCGCCGGTGGGCTCGCCGCCATCGGGTCCGCCGCCTGAGCGTCCGGGCTCTTGCCCAGCGGCGGGCTGCCCCGAACCCGAAGCGCTCGGGCCCTGACCCTGCTGGGCCATGCGCTGCCACTGTGCGAGCTCGTTGCGGCCGTTGCCGATCGCGTCCACCCACAGCGCGAGGAACACGAGCGCGTCGTGCAGGTACTGGCGCGTCGTCATGCCCGACCGCCGTCGCCGC
>CANLQR010000153.1 GCA_947492135.1 Deltaproteobacteria bacterium
ATCGATCCCAGCGCGGTCGATCTCGACCTCGATGGCGCGTCGGGCTGCGGCTTCGACTGCAACGACGGCGACAACAACGTGTACCCGGGGGCGCCCGAGCTGTGCAACGTGCAGGATGACAACTGCAACGGGCAGCTCGACGAAGACCCCATGTGCCCGCAGTGCGTCGAGACGGCCGCCGCCGGCGGTGGCACCCTGGCGTATTGCTTCACGCTGCGGAACTACACCGACGCCGAGGCCGACTGCGTGGACCAAGGTGGTCATCTGGTGTCGATCCATGACCAGCCGACCCAAGACGAGGTGGCCGTCGGCGCGTTCTCGGTGATGGGCTACTCATGGTGGATCGGGCTCGACGACGCGCTCGAAGAAGGCACCTACGTCTGGTCCGATGGCACGCCACTGGACTTCGAGTTCTGGGCGGGTGGTGAGCCCAATGATTCCGGGGGCAGCGAGGACTGTGGCCACCTGGCCGACTGGGCTGGTGGAGCCTGGAACGACATCGGGTGCGACGCCGGCTTGCCGTACGTGTGCTTGTTGCCGTGACAAAAAAAAAGCGCCCCGCGGTCACCCGCGAGGCGCTGTTGGTGATCGCGTGCTGGGCTAGACCAGGAACGGCGCGATCACGACCGCGACGATCGACATCAGCTTGATCAAGATGTTCAAGCTCGGACCGGCGGTGTCCTTGAAGGGGTCGCCGACGGTGTCGCCGATGACGGCGGCCCTGTGGCGCTCGGAGCCCTTGCCGGTGTTGACCTTCATGTCGTAGTCCTTCTTCTGCTCCTCGACCTGCTTCTTCGCGTTGTCCCAGGCGCCGCCAGCGTTCGACATGAAGATCGCGAGCATGACGCCCGAGACCAGCGTGCCCGCGAGCAACCCGCCCAGCGCCTGCGGCGACCAGAACCCGACCACCACCGGGCTGACCAGGGCCAGCATGCCCGGCGCGACCATGCGCTTGATGGCGGCCTTGGTGGAGATCTCCACGCACTTGGCGACCTCGGTGTGCTTGGTGGCCTCGAGGATCTGCTCCTCTTCGGCGTCGGTCAGGTCGCGACCCTCGTCTTCAGCGCGCTTCACCAGCTCGAGCGCAGGACGCAGCTGGGGGATCTCGCGGAACTGCCGGCGAACCTCCTGAATCATCTCCATCGCCGCTTCGCCGACGGCCTTCATGGCCATCGACGAGAACAAGAACGGAAGCATGGCGCCCAGCAGCAGGCCGATGGTCACCTTGGGGTCGGTCAGCACCATCGGCTGCCCGCGCAGGGCGATCTCTTGATAGCCCGCGAACAACGCCAGGGCAGCCAGCGCCGCCGAGCCGATCGCGAAGCCCTTACCGATCGCTGCCGTGGTGTTGCCCACCGCGTCGAGATTGTCGGTGCGACCTCGGACCTCGGGCGGCAAGTTGGCCATCTGGGCGATGCCACCGGCGTTGTCCGAGATGGGTCCGTAGGCGTCGACCGCAAGCTGGATGCCGGTGGTCGAGAGCATGCCCAGGCCGGCCAGAGCGATGCCGTAGAGGCCGGCGTAGTGGTCGGCGGCGAAGATCGCGGCCGCGATGCACAGCACCGGTGCGGCGGTGGACTGCATGCCCACGGCCAGGCCGGCGATGATGTTGGTCGCGGGGCCCGTGGCCGACTGCGCCACGATGTTGTCCACCGCGGGCTTGTGCTTGCTGCAGTAGTAGTCGGTGATGAAGCCGATCGCGACGCCGGCGGCGAGACCCGCGGCCATCGGTACGAACAGGTCGATCGTGGTCATGGCCTTGCCACGGACCATGATCGGGTGACCGCCGGTCTTGGCCATGCCGATGAAGAAGTCGATCAGGAAGTACGCGAGCACGACCATGACCACCGCGGCGCCGACCGAGCCACCATTGAGCGCGGCCTGGGGATCGCCATCTTCCTTGGTCTTGACCGCATAGGTCGCCGCGACCGACACCACGACACCGACGGCCGCGAGCACGCACGGCAGCAACACAGCCTCGAGTCGGCCGCTGGTGAGCGTGATGCCGATGACCATCGTGCCGACGATCGCCGCGATGTAGGACTCGAAGAGGTCAGCGCCCATGCCGGCGACATCGCCGACGTTGTCACCGACGTTGTCGGCGATGGTCGCGGGGTTGAGCGGGTGATCCTCGGGGATGCCCGACTCGACCTTGCCGACCAGGTCGCCGCCGACGTCGGCGGCCTTGGTGTAGATGCCGCCGCCGACGCGGGCAAACAGGGCGATGGACGAAGCGCCCATCGAGTAGCCCGCGAGCAGCTGCACCACCGAGTACAGCGCGGTCTTGGCGTGATCGCCACCCTCGACGTTGGCCAGCGCATTGAACTGGCCGTTGAAGGCGATGAACAAGATGCCCAGACCCAGCAGGCCCAAGCCGACCACGCTCATGCCCATGACCGCGCCACCGCGGAAGGCGACGACGAGCGCCGGTGCGAGGCCGCGTCGCGCCGCCGCAGCGGTGCGCACGTTCGCCTGCGTGGCGACCTTCATCCCGAAGTAGCCGGAGGCCGCGGAGGCCCCTGCACCCATGATGAAGGCCAGGCCGATCAGCGGCGAAGCGCCGGCCGACATGTTGAGCGCGACCAGGAGCGCAGCGACTCCGATCACGAACCCGGCGAGTACGCGGTACTCGGCCGAGATGAACGCCATGGCGCCCTTCGAGATCTGATCGGCGATCGTCTGCATGCGACGATCACCGGGGTCCTGTTTGCTGATCCAGGTAGCGGTTGTGTACGCGTAGGCGAGGCCGATCAGGCCTGCGGCAGGAATCGAGTAGAGAAGCGTCTGCGTGTCCACGGTAAAGGCGTCCTTTACACCGCGGTTTCCGCTTCCCCAGGGTCCAGGCCGGTAGTTGCCGACGCTTGACCAGCGGCGCCCCGCGGCGCGCGGGCACGACATACACGGAATCCCCGCGCGGGGGCAAGGCCCCGGCGTCGGGGGCCCGCACACTGTGGACAACTCGTGCCAACGCGGTGGGCAGGCACGGCAAAGCCTCCCCACCACGAGCGTCCAGGGCGCGCGGAAAGGGGAATGACGCCCGCTTCGGCGCGGGGTTGAAGCTCACGGGCGGGCTCCCAAAGGACCCCAAACCTGGGCGGACAGGGGGTCGACTCACACGGCCGGCGGGGATCTCGACGGCACACCGCCTTGCACACTGCGGTGCTTATCGCCCGGGCCGCGACGTCTTGACCTTGCGGCGCGCCGGGGCGCGGGGCGCCACCGGTGGCGGATCGCCGCAGCCCGCCCCATGGAGGTGACGCTCGATCAAGCGCACGAGCCAGGCGTGGAATCGATCGCGCGCACCAGGATCGGCGGCCAGCCCCGCGCTGTCGAGGACGCTGGCGCCGAGGACCCCCTCGCCGAACAGCGCGAGTGCGACGAGCATCACCATGAAGAGCGTGTCTTCGGGCGGTGCCTGCGTCTGGGCCTCGGCGATGCGGCGGGCGTGCATCGCTCCGGCGAGCACCGAGAGCAGCTTGGCGCGATCCTCGGGCGCGCGACCTTCGAGGGTCAGCCACGCCATCAGCCGCGCATGACCGCGGTCACCGAGTGTCGCCATGATCTGCCGCACCAGCTCGGCACCTTCGCCGACCTCGAGCCGACGCTCGAGGAAGCTGCTGACGACCTTCTCGCGCAGCACGCCCAGCGCCCGATCGACGACCGCCTCCACGAGCCCCTCGCGGGTGCCGAAGTGGTGCAGGATCGTGGGGTGCGAGACGCCGACGTCGGCGGCGATCTCCTGCAGGCGGATCCCGCGTGGCCCCGACTCGGCGAGGCGCTTGTCCGCGGCGTCGAGGATCTGCTCGTGCGCGTCCTCGGCGGAGCGGCGCACGCGCTTGGGCAGCGGACGGCTCGCTGCACGACGGGATCGCGTCGCCACGGGCCAAGGCTGCGCCACCCGGCGGCCAATGTCACCCGCGCTCATCTCCGACTATTGACAGCTTTGTAAACAGCGCTATTGACATGATTGTCAACAACGAAAGAATCCCGCGATGATGATGCCTGCCCCCAGTTCCCCAGGTTTTCGCCCCCTCGAAGCCCTCGCCGCCCTGCGCGCCGTCCTGCGCGATCCGGACGACACCAGCCAGGTGTTCCGCCTGCTGTCGGCGATGTCCGGTCGCACGCCGCATGCGCTTGCGCGACGCTTCGGGGTGTCGCGCCCCGGTGTCGCGCTGCTCGAGACGCGGCCCGCGTTGCTGCCGCGGCTGCGCGACCGCGAGGCCCTCGCGGCGCTACCCGACGGCAGCCTCGGCCGCGCCTATCTCGACTTTCTCGGTGCCGACGGTCTGACCGCCGACGGTCTGGTCGAGGCGAGTGCGGCGGGCGAACGTGCGATCGACGACGGCGAGGCGTGGATCGGCGATCGCCTGCGCGACAGCCACGACCTGTGGCACGTCGTCACCGGGTATCGCGGCGATCTCCTCGGCGAAGCGTCGCTGCTGGCCTTCACGTTCGCACAGACGCGTGCGCCCGGCATCGGTGTGCTCGTCGCCGCGGCGCTCGTGCGTGCCGGAGATCCGGACGCGCGCCGCCTGATCGCCGACGGGTTCTTTCGCGGCGTACGGGCGGCATGGCTGCCGGCGGTCGCGTGGGAGCAGCTGCTCGCCGTCGACCTCGACGAGGTGCGACGGCGTCTGCGCGTCGGCCCACCGCCGCACTACGAGCCGTTCTTCGCCCGCGAGCTCGCCGCTGGCGGACTGCTCGCGCCGCGGGCCGCTTGACCAATACCCAGTCAACGGTGTTCGTGCGGTCGCACCACGGACACCCGTCGTCGAGGGGTGATGCGGTAAGGTGAGACATGCGCGGTGTTCGGTGGTTCGTACTCGCGGTTGCCTGGGGGTGTGGCGATCGACCGCCGCCACCAGCCGCGCCGCGAGTCGAGGACGCGCCGCGAGTCGAGCCCGCGCCGCGAGTCGAGCCCGCGCCGCGGGTCGACGACGAGCCGTGGTCTGACGCATGGATCCTGCGCGAGGGCCAACGATTTCGCGACGACACCGCGCATCGACGCGCAGCCCTCGAGCAGTCGCTCGTGAATCCGAAGAATCTGTACTCACGCCAGCGGCTCGCATCGTATGGCTTGGGTACGCGCGGCTGGGACCGCCTGCCGGTGTGGAACCCGCGCTCGCAACCCGTGGACGCCGTGCTCGCGGCACAACTCGCCCGTGGCGAGCTGCCAGCGGTGCCCGCCCTGCCGCTGTGGGACGGCAAGGAGCCGACGACGATGGCCGACTGGGTCGCGCTGGGTCGGCGGGTCTTCTTCGGGTATCCGATGCGCGCCGAGGTGTTCATGGAGTGGGGTCTCACCCAGCCGAGCCTCGCGGCCCAGATCGGCGTGGAGCGCAGTGCCGACGGCAGCGTGCCGGGACTGGTGGTGTTCCGCGACGTCGATCGTGAGGTTCGCGTCGGGATCACGTGTGCGCTGTGCCACTCGACGGTGAAAGCTGGCGTGGTGATCGAGGGCTCGGCGCGACGCAGCTTCGACTACGGCAGGCTGCGGCTCGCGTACTTCGCCGACACCGGCGCGTGGGTCGAGCCCGGGCTCGCGCGGCGCATGGCGATCTGGGGTCCGGGCCGCGCCGATGTCACCGAGGACGACGACGAGGATCCGGTGGCGATTCCCGATCTGTGGGGCCTCCGCGAGCAGCGGTGGCTGACGCAGGCCGGCACCGTACGTCACGACAGCCCGCTGGCGCTCGCGATCCGGCAAGAGACGCAGCTGACCGATTCGAACCACGCGATGGTCCGGCCACCGAGGGCGCTGGCCTGGGCACTGGCGATGTACGTGTATTCGCTCGAGCCGCCGGCGCGTCCGGTGACCACGGCACCTCGCGGCGCGGCGTTGTTCGCCCAGCATTGCGCCGACTGCCACGCGAACGCGGGCTACGGTGGCCGCGTGATCGCCAGCGCGGCCGTCGGAACGAACCCTGCACTGGCCGCCAGTCGCGGTCGCGGCACCGGCACGTATCGCGTGCCGCCGCTGATTCGCGTCGCCGACGGTGCGCCGTACCTGCACGATGGCACCGTCGCGACGCTGGCGGAGTTGCTGTCGCCCGCGCGGCTGCAGTCCGACTACACCCGCGGGCGTCTCGGACCCGGGCGATTGCCTGGTCACGTCGCGGGCACGGACCTCGCGCCCGAAGATCGCACCGCGCTGATCGACTTCCTCGAGACGCTTTAGGTCCCGCTCACCGCGGTCGAACCGCTGCCGGGAACCTGCGGGCGCCCCACCCGACAAGACTATTGTGACCCGTGTGACCCGTGTGACCCGAACCCGACTCTCACCCCTGTCGTTCGGGCTCGTGGCGCTCGCCACAGCGTGCTCGTCCGAGTCCCCAGCCGATTCTGCGAGCTCGCAAACCGGCGTCGAGCTGACGACCGCAGGCAGCGACGACTCGAGCGATGGGGGCAGCGATGCCGGTGGCAGCAACGCGATGCCAGACCTCGGCGGGGCCGATGACGGCTTTGGCGAGCCCGCGGCCTGCGAGGTCGAGCCGCCCGAGCCGGTGATGGTGCCCGTCGATCTCGGCTGCGTCACCGAGCCCGAGGTCGGCACGTTCACGCCAGTCGTGGAGTGGACCAAGCACACCTGGTCGACGGTGCCGTCGTCCCGCGGATCAGTGACGACGCCGCTGGTGGTCCAACTCTCCGACGACGACCTCGACGGCGAGATCACCGAGGCCGACATGCCAGACATCGTGTTTCACACCTCCAGCGGCGGCGGCGTCCTGCGGGCGGTCTCCGGCGATGGCACGGAGGAGATCCTCAGTGCCCCCACCAACGGCTTCGTGCGGGACTCCACCTTCGCCGCCGCCGACATCGATGACGACGGCGTCGTGGAGATCCTCGGCATCGACGGTAGTCAGCGCGTGGTCGCCTTTGAACACGATGGCACCGAGAAGTGGATCTCGCCGAGCCTCGCCAATCACCTGGGTCTCTATGATAACGGCGTCGCGATCTCCGATATGGACGGCGACGGCGTGCCGGAGATCATCGCGGGTCGGGCGATCCTCGACCAAAATGGCGACTTGATCGCCGCCGGCACCCACGGCCGCGGCAGCTCGAGTGGAATCGGGAGTGCAGCGCTCTCGTTCGCGGTCGACGTCGACGACGACGGCCAACAGGAAGTGGTCGTCGGCAACGCGCTGTACCGTCGCGATGGCAGCTCGATCTGGTTCAACGGTGAGCCCGACGGCTATCCAGCAGTCGCCGACTTCGACGCCGACGGTCGACCGGAGATCGTGGTGGTGTGGCTCGGCCACGTGCGCTTGCAGAGCAGCGTCGACGGCAGCGTGCTGTGGTCGACCGATGTGCCCGGGGGCAACGGCGGACCGCCGACCATCGCCGACTATGACGGCGACGGTGCCCCCGAGATCGGGATCGCGGGGACGAGCACCTACACCGTCTTCGAGGGCGACGGCACGGTCCGATGGTCGCGACCGACCCAGGATGGCTCCTCGGGGGTGACCGGCTCCGCGGTGTTCGACTTCGAGGGCGATGGCGTGGCCGAGGTCGTGTACGCCGACGAGACCCGGTTGTGGATCTTCGCGGGTCCCGATGGATCGATCCGCCTCGAGTTTGCCGACCACTCGAGCGGCACGCGAGTCGAGTACCCGATCATCGCGGACGTCGACGGCGACGGCGAGGTCGAGATCGCCTTCGTGAACGAACTGTACGGCGCAGCCGATGCCGCGATCGAGGGCCTGACGGTGATCGGTGACGCCAATCACAGCTGGCAGCCGGGCCGAAAGATCTGGAATCAGCACGCCTATCATCTGACCAACGTCGACGACGATGGCTCGGTGCCGGCGGCGGCCGCCGCGAACTGGAAGTCCTTCAACAGCTTCCGCTCGGGGCACACCGGGCCCAACGACGGGCTCGCGGTCCCGGCCGTGCAGGTGATCGCCACCGGGCCTTGCGAGGGCGGCTGCACCGACGGTCTGCGCCGTGCCTTCGTGCAGGTCGCAAATCCGGGCGGGGGCGAGACCTCGTCGACGATCACGCTCGAGGTCTTCGGCGTCACCGAAAGCGACGAAGAGGAGCTCGTGGGCTCATTTCTGATCGAGCCCCCGCTCGCGGCGGGAGCCTCGACCGCGGGCTTCGAGATCGAGGTCGATCCCGCCGAGTATCGGATGCTCCGCGCACGCGCCGATAGCGAGGAGTTGTTGTGCTCCGCGGCGGTGGTCCAGATCGAGGTGGTGATCCCACCGTGCGCGACCCCGGCCGGCTAACGGCGGCGGGACCGCGATATCCCGCGCACCTTTGCGTCAGTCCTTCGCGTGTGGCCCGAGCCGTCGCCGCCGACGCGCGAGCAGGATCACCGCCAGGCCCAGCGGTGTGCCGGGGCGTGGATCGGCATGACAGCCGCAGCCGGGAGCCTCCTGGTCGAGTCCGAAGCCCGGCGGTAGCACGGCGGGGCCCATCGCGCTGTCGTCGTCGTTGTCGCCGTCGTCGCCGCCATGGTTCCCATCGTCGACCGCGCCGCCCTCGTCGTCGGCAACGACGTCGATCCGGACCTGGCTGCTGTGTCCGCTCGCGTCGCCAACATCCACCGCGAGCGCCTCGAGTACGTGCTCGCCTGCCGGCAGCATCACTTCGAACTCGAAGGGTGGGGCGGTGGTCGAGGCGACCTCGTTGCCGTCCACCATCAGGGTGACCTCGGCGATGCCGTCGTTGTCGCTGGCGTCGACGACGACGCGCACACTCGCCTCATCCTCGTCGGGCGGCAGGTCGATCGCGCTGCCGTCGACCGGTGAGGTGATCGACACGCTCGGCGAGCCGGGCTCGCTGCCGCCCTCTGCACCACCGTCTGCGCCACCTTCTGCACCGCCCTCTGCACCATCGTCTGCACCGCCGTCTGCACCGCCACCCCCGAACGGTTCGCCGCACGTGGCACCCAGACCGCCCAAGGGTCCCGGCTCGCAGCCGGCGTTCCAGTCGCCCGCGCCGGCGTCGATTCCTGCCGGGAACCCATCGCATTGCGCGCTGGGATTCCACGTCCCATCGGCGTCGTGGCACGGTGTGACGTCAACACCCGACGCCTGCTCTACCCACGCGACGCCGTTGTGCATCATCGCCGAGAAGCCCTCGGTGCCGCACGGCGTGTACACGTACGACGCGATGCCGAACGCGCGCCAGGTGCCGTCGAACCCGTCCGCTTCGCGCAGCTGCACGAACGTCGGGCCGCCCGAGTCACCAAAGCATACGGTGACGCCGTTGCCACCGATGTTGGCGTCGTCGTTGTCGTCGCTGTAGTTGAAGGTCGTCTGGGCCTTGTGCTTGACGCCGTAGACGCCGTTGTCGGTCTCGCCGTAGCCGACGATCCAGACCTCGCGACCCGGCTGCAGTACCTCGACTTCGCAGCCCATCAGCGGCGGTGTAAACGGCACCTCGGTCACCGGTTCGGCCAGCTTGCAGTACGCCACGTCGACGCCGTAGCCGATGCCGTTCCAGTTGGGGTTGACCTCGCAGAAGTCGGTCGACACATTGAAGCCGGAGCCCGACGTGTCGTTGCCGAAGAACACCGAACCAAAGTTGCTGCCGCAGTGGGCCGCATAGATGATCAACTCGGGGTGCACCAACGTCGCCGTACACGAGCCCAGGGATACTGCGGTGGGGAACTCGCAGATGCCGGCCTGCTCGCCGTTGTAGATCGGCTGGGGCTCGGGCTCGGGTTCGGTGAAGCCCTCGGCGCGTGCCGACGACGACCGAGCCCAGGTGGCGAACAACGACGCTGCGATCAGTAGCCCCTGCTTGCGCTGCACGTGAACATGGTGGGGCTCGCGAGGTCGCGCGTTCAAGCGCACGTGCGCGCGACGAGTTGCGCAAGTCGCCTGTGCAACTTGCTCGACAGCATCCGCGTGCCCACAGACCGATGGGCTGCGAAGTCGCGGTCGAGCGCGGCCGCTTTCGCGAACGCCAAGCGATTCGCCCAGGCCGGCTCGACGCGACCCCGCGGGCCGCGGTATCCGCTCGCCCGCGAGGACGTCACGGCACGAGCCGCGCGACCCAGCCCCAAGAAGTGCCGTCGTCGTTCGCCCGGGTGCCGGTGACGAACACGCCGCCGTCCGCAGCGATCGCAACATCGCGCAGGTTGTCGTCGCCAGCGGGTGTAACGAAGGTGGTCGACCAGATCCGCGAGCCATCGGGCGCGACCTTCACGACGTAGCCATCGCGGGTTCCTTGCGCCGAGTCCCAGCCGACTGCGACCACAGCGCCTGTGGAATCCACCGCGATGCCGTCGAGGTTGGCGGGGAAGACGTTGGTCACGATGGTCGCATCGAGCACGAGACCCTCGACGTCGATCGCGGCCACCCAACCGCCGACGCCGCCGGCGTAGCCCGCGATCCAGCCGCGGGACAACACCGGGTCGAACGCGACGGCGAGCCCTTGATTCTGCGTGCCTGGGGCGAAGCTGTAGCGGCTGGTGCGGCCGTTGGTGGTGATACCCAGGAACGCCGACTGGGCATCGTTTGCATTGCCTCGAGTGCCCGAGGTGTAGGTCCCCGCTGGGCTCTGCAGCAGGTCGTACACGAAGCCATCTTCAGGGGCGAGCGGCTCACCATACTGGGTGCCGGCAGGCTGGCCGTTTGGCAGGTACGAGGTGAAAAGGCCGGCGTCGATCCCGGGAGCGTAGCCGGCCACCGACACGCCGCCACCGCTGTCGGCCGACGAGACGAGCAGCACGCGGTCGTCTTCGAAGCGTGTCCACAACGTGTTGCCACTACCATCGATCGCTGCGACGCCGGACAGCAGCCCGGTGTCATCTGTGCCTTCGATGGCGAGCGCGACAAGCTCGCCGTCCGGCACCTCGGCGATGTCCAGTCCCCACGTCCACCCCGAGATCCACGGCGACTCCGGATACGCCCACTCCCATACGATGCGGCCCTCGGGGCTCAACCGCCAGGCGCCGGGCACGGATTCCACCTCCGCGTCGAGCACGAAGCCCACGGCGAGATCGCCGTTGGCGAACAGATCCATCGAATCGCTGCGCGAGGTGCTGGTGCCTGTGATCGCGACTTCCCATACGACAGACCCCGAGAGCTGACACTCGGGGCTGCAGCCATCGCCGACGGTTTGGTTGCCGTCGTCGCAGGCCTCGGCGCCTTCGGGAGATCCATCGCCGCAGATCGGGGTCGCCGTGTCCTCGGTGGGATCGGAGGTCGCGGTGGCGGTTGCATCCACGGACGACGAGGCCGAACCGCCATCAGAACTCGTGGACGTCGGCTCGGAGGTCGATGCGTCGGTGGTGCCGGGGACCGTGACACACTCTCCGGCGAATCCAGCACCCGCGAGCTCGCCATAGCGCGCACCCGAGGCGCACCCGTCATCGGGGAACGAGCACCAGCCGGTCGGCTCGCAGGTTCCGGCGCGCGTGCCGTCGCTGCATTCCGACGACTGTTCGCAGGCGTACGACGAGGCGCCGCACGCCGACGCCGCGATCGTCCCGCCGATCGCAAGTGCCCCCAGAAGTGCGCTCCACTGCACCGTTCGCGAGCATACGCGGTCCGTCGCGGTGCGGCGAGCGTTCCCACGGCCGTCGTCGCGGGGCGCTGGCGTTGGCCACCGCGGGTCGTGCTAGGCTGGTGGGCGTGAAACTGGTGGGCGTGGTGGTCAGGTCCAGTGTAGGGCGCTTGTCGTGGCTGCTCTTGACGGGTTGCTTCTCCGAGACAGCCAACCAGGGTGGCTCCGAGTCGACGACGTGTCTGGTTGGCACCCGTGGTTGCGACTGCGGCCCGGCCAACGAGTGTGACAGTGGCCTCGAGTGCCATGCGCCCTCGTCCAGCTGCTACGAGCCTGGCTGCAATCCAGGCTCGATCGATTGCCCGTGCCTTGCCGGCGAGTGCCTCGGTGCGTTGGCCTGCGTCGACGAGTTCTGCGTGGCGCCGGGAACCTCGGGCACGACCGATGGCGGACTCACGTCAGCGACGATGGGGGACTCGACGCAAGGCGCAAGCACGGGCGTCACCATGACTGGCAGCGCTGTGGACGACACCCGCGGCGACACCACGCTCATGTCCGAGGTCAGCACTGATCCCACGGTGGATCCGACGGTGGATCCGACGGTGGAGTCTACCGGCGATCCGACCATCGATCCGCCCATCGATCCGCCCTTCGATGGTTGCCTCGCGTGCCTGATGAACGTGCCCAATTGCGGGTGTGACTTCTGCGCCACCCTTAGCGGGTGCATTTACGATGGGGGCGACCTGGGGTTGTGTTGCTTGGACAATGCCGGCGAGAGCGCGACGTGGGACGGCTACGTGGCTTGTGCCCTCGAGTTCGGCGGGTGCGGTGAGTCGTGCCTCAACCCTCCGATATGCGGGTAGTCGGCCGCGCTAGAATCGGACGAGCACCACGCGCGACCCGACGCCGATCGCGAGCTCGGCCCTGCCGTCGCCGTCGAGGTCGCCAGCGCTGAGGTGCTGGCCACCGGCCTCGACCGGGTAGCGGGTGTCGCAGCGGAACGGATCGAGTGTCAGCCTGGGGTTGTCCGACGACGCGCCGTAGCGCACAAAGACGCTGCCGACGTCGTGGGCAAACAGTGGCCGCAGACGCTCACTCGCACGCCGCGATGCGGTTCTCGCAGTCATCGCTGGGTTCGTTGTCGACCTCGCACAGATAGCGAGAGAACGCCGCATCGTGCTCGGCCGAGTCGAGCACAGCCTCGGCCATCGCGATGCAGTCGCCGTGCCCGACGTTCTGCATGTCGCACGCGTCGGCGGGTCCGGCGTCGAGGCACTCGCTCAGCGCTTCGAACTCGTCCGCGCATTGCTCGAGCATCGCCGCAGCGGCGTCGCCACAGCTGGGCGCGTCGTCGACAGCCGCGCGAGTCGAACACGCGAGGGAGACGGCGGCGAAGAGGTACGCTGCGTAGAGGGGGGAGGCGGGTCTGGGCATTCTTGGGGGGAAAGTGGTCGCGGACGGCGGATCGATCCCGGGACGGCAGTCTGGCGGTGGACCGTGACCGCTGTCGCAGCTGCGTACGGCGCCGGGCTCGCCGACAACACCGAACGCAGCAGCTGCCTGCCGGCGAGGCCGGCTCCGGCACCCAGACCGGCGCGGTCAGTGCCACGCAGGCGCGCAGCGCACCTCGAGTACCGCGGCCGGTGAGCAAGACGCCTGCGGTGGTGGATGCGGCTGCAGCACGAGCGGGTACAGGCCGATCGCAGATTGCAGGGTCGTCTCACCTGCGCACTCGGGCTCGTATCGCAGGCCTTGGAAAGACCCGCTGCTCCGGAACCCCCGGCGAGGACCCCGGTAGAAACAATTTCTTGCCGGTGACACTGTTGGCTCGCTCCGGTGTTTCAATCCGGACCCGCCCGATGCCTCCCCACTTCGTCCGTTCGCTGGGCCTGCGCACGGTCGCGCTCGCGGCCTGCCTGCTGGCGTGGCTGCTCGGCGTGGGCGCTGTCCGGGCGGCGCCCGCGGTGGACGACAACGTAGCGCTGCGGCGTTTCGCACTGCTGGTGGGGGCCAACGACGGGGGCAGTGAGCGCACCCGCCTGCGCTACGCCAACAGCGACGCCGATACCCTCGCCGAGGTGCTCCGCGATCTCGGCGGCGTCGCTGCCGGCGACCTCGTGCACCTACGCGACCCGACCCCCGACGAGATCGAGGCAGCGTTCGACGAGCTCGAGGCGAAGCTGCGGGCGGCAGCCAACTCGGGCGTACGAACCCAGCTGTTGTTTTACTACTCGGGTCACTCCGATGAGCGCGGGCTGTTGCTGGCCGGCGAGCGCATCGACTACGCGCGCCTGCGCAAGCGGGTGCAGGCGGTCCCCGCGGATGTCCGGATCGCGATCCTCGATTCCTGCGCGTCGGGAGCGTTCACGCGCAGCAAGGGCGGCACCAAACGCGCACCGTTTTTGGTCGGAAGCGCCTCCGAGGTCGAGGGCCACGCGTTCTTGACCTCGAGCTCCGCAGACGAGGCCGCGCAGGAGTCCGATCGCGTCGGCGGATCGTTCTTCACCCACTTTCTCAACTCGGGCCTTCGTGGGGCGGCCGATGTCGACGGCGATCGGTTCGTCACGCTGACCGAGGCCTATCGCTACGCCTTCGAAGCCACGCTTGCGCGCACCGAATCGACCCGCGGCGGTGCCCAGCACGCGGCCTACGACATTCAGCTCGCGGGCTCGGGCGACCTGGTGATGACCGATCTGCGCAAGCCGTCCGCGACGATCGTGCTCGGCGCGGATCTGGTGGGACGCATCTCGCTGCGCGGAAGTTCGGGCCGACTTGCCGCAGAGGTCGACAAGGCCGCGGGCTCGGGCCCGCTGGCGCTCGCCGTCGAGCCCGGGAAATACCAGCTACTGATCGACGACGGTGCGACCCGCCGGCGCGCCAACGTCGAGGTCGGCCGCGGTGGTCGCGTTGCGGTGGCCGCCGCCGACACCCGATCGGTGCCGATCGAGTACGCGACGCTTCGCGGCGGCGACGGCTACGTCGAGGTTCCCTTCGACATCGGTCTGGTGCCGCCGGTGAGCATGAATGGCACGGCGGCAAAGCGCGCGAAGAATCCCGATGCCCGCATCCGCAACCGCCTGGGCCTGTCGTTCGGGTGGAGCCGAGCCGCGAAGGTCGACGGGGTCAGCCTCGGCCTCGGGGCCAGCATCGTCGACGAGGAGATGCACGGCGTGCAGGCGTCGATCGGGGCCAGTATCGTCCGCGGCAATCTCGAGGGCGTCCAGCTCTCTCAGGGTTTCGCGCGCGCACGCAACGTGGTCGGTGCCCAGCTCGCGCCGGTGACCCACGCCGATACCGTGATCCGCGGCGCCCAGCTTGGTCTCGTGAGCATCTCCACCAAGCGCGTGCGCGGGGCTCAAGTGGGCCTGCTCAATGTCGGCCGGGAGATCCGGGGCGTGCAGGTTGGCCTCGTGAACTGGGCGCAGCGGGCCGACGCGGCGATCGGCTTGCTTTCGATCACGCGGGAGGGTGGTG
>CANLQR010000154.1 GCA_947492135.1 Deltaproteobacteria bacterium
TACCAGCGTGCTCGCGGCGTGCTCGGCCGCGAGCACGCGAGTCATCCGCTCGCGTCGATCCTGCTCACCAATCTGGGCGAGTCACTGCTGGCGCAGGGGCAACCCGACGAGGCGCTTGGGCTGTATCGCACGGCGCTGGGTGACCTCGAGCGGTCCCTGGGCGTCAGCCACCAATATGTCGGCGTCACGCTGACCGGGATGGGGCTTTGCGAGCTCGAGCTCGGCGCCCATGTGCTCGCCCGTGAGCACCTCGCCCGGGCACTGAAGATCCACGCGAAAGGGGGTGACCCTGTGCAGCGCGCGGAGACCGAGCTCGGTCTTGCGCGCGCGATCGTACTGTCGGGCGCCGTGACAGAGCTTGCCCGCGCTCGCGACTATGCGCGCAGCGCCCGGGCGACCTTCGTGACGGCCGGCGATCGCGGCGTCGGCCAGGTGCAACGTGTCGACGCGTTGATCGCCCATCTCAACCGATGAGTTGCTACGGCGAGCCGACGATCTCGTGCCAGCGCATCTCGAGAAACTCCGACGCCTGCGGTCGGCCCTGCAGCAGCCGCACCCCAACTGCATCCGCGGGGCGGAGCTCGAGCGACCACAGTGACTCGGTGCCGCCACTGACGAGCCCGTAGCGCATGTCCACCAGGTGCCGCGGGTCGGCCGGATCGACACCGATCCAGCCGTCGGTGAACCATAAGAACGTCTCCCACGCTGCGTGGGTACGCGGATCAGCGGCAACGTCGGGCGGCAGCGTGTTGGCCTCTGCGATTGCCAGCGAACCTCCGTTGCGGATCGTGGTTGCCCCGAACCATGGCGTGCGGGCCGCGTCGACGAACACCCGCCCGTTGGCGCGGTAGACGGTGCGCCACAGAAAGTTGACCGGGAGCTCGGGGAACGCCTCGACACGTGCGAGCACGTGCCCGCGGTCCCGCGCGAGACCTCGCGCTGCAGCGACGGCGCGGGCATGAAGGACTCCGCCGAGCGCAAGATAGGCAGACGAGGCGATCAGGGCCGCGAGGGCAGGGCGTGGGCTCTTGCGGCGACTCGACACCACGACACCGGCCAAAAGGAGCAGCGTGTAGATCGGGTCGATGATGGCGACGAAGTCCCACGCCACGCGCGTGCGCGTGAGCGGCCACCAAAGCTGCGTCCCGTAGCTCGTGAACGCGTCGAGGAGGCCATGGGTCGCGTACCCCACCGTCGTTGCCGCGGCAATGAGCCAGCGTTTTGCACCCAGGCGTCGACGCAGCAACCATGGCAACGCGCACAGCAGTCCGCCGATGGGCACGAATGCGAGCGAGTGCGTGAAGTGGCGGTGCCAGGTGATCGCGACCATTGGATCGGCGCTGCTGCGGATCAGCACGTCGAGGTCAGCGGCCATGCCTCCAAGCGCGCCGTACAGCCACGTGTGCCGTCCCAGCCTCCGTGCCAGCACGGCTTGGGCGGCAGCGGCACCGAGCACTCCTTGTGTGAAAGGGTCCATGCCGCGAAATCAGGCGCTCGCGGCGGGCAGCGCGGCCGGGCTCGGGGTGTTCGCGATGGCCCTCATCGCCGTGGGGATCTTCGCGACGGCGCGCTCGGTCATCGCCACGATCGTGAGCGATGGGTTGACCCCTGGGTTCGCCGACATCGCAGAGCCGTCCATGACATAGAGGCCCTCGTAGCCCAGGATTTTTTGGTCCTGATCGATGACGCCCTCGGTCGCGGATGCCCCCATGCAGCAACCACCCAGGATGTGAGCCGTGGTCGGGATATTGAACAGCGTCTCGGTGACCAACGACACCGGCAGGCCGTCGAGCTTCTCACCCACGCAGCGTGCAAGCTCGGTTGCCTCGGGTATCGACGCGGTGGGGGCCAAGCCGACATCGCGGTCGCTGGTCAGGCGCCCAGTCCACGAGCGGCGGAATCGCAGCGTTCCGGCGGCCGTCCGCATGTACAGAAGGATAGTGGTCTGCTTGGACAGGTCGCGCACGAAGAACGCCCGCAGCACATTGATGGGGTGTCGTACGACTGCGCCAACGAGGCGAGCGATACGAACGAAGATGTTCTCGCCGCCCACATGAGGCGCCAGGAGCAGGCGGAACAGCCCTGAACCCGCAGAAAACCGCACGGGCTCGAGGTGCGAGTGCTCGTCGGTCTGCAGGATCGACCCGATCGCGATGCCCTTGGACAGGTCGACCTCTGAGCGTCGCGAGATGACGCCGATCAGCGACTCCGAGTTGGTTCGGATGCCATACCCGACGCGCGGCGAGAGGTTGGGGAGCGCGTTGGGGTCGCGCTGGAGTTTCAGCAGCAACGGCACCGTGCCGAGCACACCGCCGGCGAAGATCACGTTGCGAGTCGTGTACTCGACCGAGCGGCCGAAGAGCGGATAGCGGCCGACGCGGGCGGTGATGCGGTAGCCACCCTCGCTGCGGGGCGCGACCCTGCGAACCTCGGTGTCGGCCTGAAGCTCGGCGCCACCCTGGCGGGCGAGATGCAGGTAGTTCTTGTCGAGCGTGTTCTTCGCGTTGTGGCGACAGCCGAGCATGCAACCCCCGCAGCGGATACAGCCCGTGCGATCGGGGCCACGCCCGCCGAAGTAGGGGTCGGGCACGGTTTGTCCGGCCTTGCCGAAGTACACCGCGACCTCGGTGGGCTCGAAGGCCTCGGGTTGCCCTCGATCGATGGCGATCTGCGCAAGCACGTCGTCGGTGCGGGTGCGAAACGGAGTCGTGGCGACGCCGAGCATCCGCTTGGCCTCGATGTAGTGGGGGGCGAGCTCGTTCTTCCAATCGGCGAGGTGGGCCCAGGACGTCGAGGCGAAGAATGAGTCCTTGGGCACCGGATGGGTGCACGCGTACACCAAGGAACCGCCGCCTACGCCGACCCCCGACAGCACGGTGACGTGACGAAAGAAGGTCATCTTGAACAGTCCGCGGAAACCGAGCCACGGCATCCACATGTAGCGGCGCAGATCCCAGTTCGACTTGGGGAACTGATCTGCGGTCAGCTCGCTGCCCTTCTCGAGCACGAGCACGCGGTGGCCTTTTTCGGTGAGCCGCAGCGCGGCGGTACTGCCGCCGAAGCCAGAGCCGATGACGACGAAGTCGTAGTCGGTTTCGGTCATGATGTTCGTGGCGAACAGTACCAGCTTCGGGCTGGGCGACACTCGTGTCCGCTCCAGGACCGGCGTCAACTGCCCGAGAGCGCCTCGTAGAGGGCAGGGAGCACCGTGGCGGCCGAGCCGCGTAGCGCCAGACCGCCGCTGCGCGCGGCGATCTCGGCGAACGGATTGTCGTCGGTGTTGATGTCGAGGATCGGTCGACCCGAGCGTGCGACCACACCGGCGAG
Organism: Deltaproteobacteria bacterium; assembly: GCA_947492135.1. Taxonomy (GTDB): domain Bacteria; phylum Myxococcota_A; class Polyangia; order Nannocystales; family Nannocystaceae; genus Xiheibacterium. The sequence goes on from CANLQR010000154.1 coordinate 3,328, forward strand.
CTGCATCGGCAGGCTCGTTGCGCCGGCGGTCCCGATGACCACCAGCAGCGCGGCATCACGAGCGCACGCGATCGCAGACTCGGCCCGGAACAAGGGTTCGTCGTAATACTCGTCGAACCACAGCACGTGCGGGCGCGCGGCAGCGCCACATCGCGCGCATGCCAGGCGAGCGTACGCATCATCATCGAGTCGGTCGTCGCGGCCGAACCCGTCGAACTCGCTCGGTACGAGGAACGGTGTGGCGCTGCAACCAGCGGTGCAGCGGGCGAAGTCGATGTTGCCGTGAATCTGCAGGGTGTTCGCCAGGGTGTTGCCAGCGCGCAGGTGGAGTCCGTCGACGTTTTGGGTCACCAAGCGCAGGCGGTCGGGCAAAGCTCGCTCGAGCTCGGCGAGCGCGCGATGCCCTGGGTTTGGCACCGCGGCCCGGCAGATGCTCCGACGGTAGAGGTACCAGCCCCAGATCTCGCGCGGCAGCCGTTTGAACGCCGCGGCGGTCGCCAGGTCTTGCGGCTGGTAGTTGCGCGAGCCGATGGTCCAGTGGCCCTCGGGCCCTCGGAACGTCGGAACGCCGCTCTGGGCGGAGATTCCCGCGCCGGTCAGGACGACCAACCCACCGTCGTGCGCGAGGGCCTCGCGCACGAGTTCAATGGCGAGCCCAACCGAGTCCTCGAGCTCGCGATCCATCGTTCCCATGCTGCCGCTGACGTCATGTCTGCGCAACTGCTAGCCTGCGCTCCGAAGATGTCCCAACACCTCGACGCCAAACAGCTCCAACAGTTGCGGACTCTCCTCGTCGACGAACGCACGCGCTTGCTTGCGGGGCAGACCCGGCCGGTGGCCGACGACGCGATCGGTGACGTCCAAGATCACGCGGCTGAGGCTGCTCGGCTGGAGCGAGATGTGCGACTGGGGGACCACGCGCGCGAGCGGCTCTCCGAGGTCGAGGCTGCGCTGGTGCGCATCGAAGACGGTGACTACGGCGAGTGCGAAGAGACCGGAGATCCGATCCCGTTTGCGCGACTGCTGCTCGAGCCGACCACGCGCTACACCGTCGACGCGCTCGAGATCATCGAGCGCGAGCGGGCACGCGACCTGGTGCGCTCGGGCATCGCGGACGACGATCCGGTCTACTGAGATCGCTTGGGCGGGCCGCCCGAGACGTCTCAGTCGTGAAACTGCTCGCGGATCGCGAGCACGTCGTCGAGCGAGCTGACAAACAGCGAGATCATGTTCGGGTCGAAGTGGCCGCCGCTACCGGCCTGAAGGTGGGCGACGGCTTCCTCGACGGGCCACGCCTTCTTGTAGGGACGCGCGCTGGTGAGCGCGTCGAAGACATCGGCGACGGCGGCGATGCGGCCCTCGAGCGGGATGTCTTCGCCGGAAAGCCCGCGCGGATACCCGCCGCCGCTCCACTGCTCGTGGTGGGTGTGGGCGATGCTGGCGGCGAAACGCACGAGTTCAGAGTCCGATCCCGAAAGGATGCGAAAGCCGATCTCCGCGTGCTCCTTCATGATCGTATATTCGTCCGCGCTCAGTCGCCCCGGCTTGAGCAGGATGTGATCGGGGATTCCGATCTTGCCGACATCGTGCATCGGGCTCGCGATTCGAAGCATCTCGCACGCGTACTCGTCGAGTCCGAGCTTCTGGCCCAGCAGATAGCAATAGGCGCTCATCCGGTGGAGGTGGGCCGCGGTCTCGTCGTCGCGATACTCGGCCGCGCGAGCGAGCCGTTCGATGGTTTCGTGGCGCGCCACCGCGAGATCTGTCTGGAGCCGCTGCAGGCGTGCGGTCGCGACCTCGAGCTCCACGAGGTGCCGGTCGACCGCGCCGCGCAGGTCGGTTCGCTCGCGCGCAAGGCCGTCGAAGTACAGCTTGACGCGGATGCTGTTGCGCAGTCGGGCGAGCAACTCGATCTCGTCAAACGGCTTACCCAGGAAGTCGGTCGCGCCGGCCCCGAGCGCCTCACGCCGGAACTGACGATCGTTCATGCCCGTGACGAACACGACCGGCGTGTGTTGGTGGCGGGGATCCGCGCGGAGCCGGCGGCAGACCTCGAGCCCACTCATTCCCGGCATGGTCATGTCGAGCACGACCGTGTCGACCTCTTCGCTCCCCGCGGTGAGCAGCGCGGACTCGCCATCCGCCGCTTGCAGGACTTCATAGCCCTCGTTCGTGAGCAGACGCTCCATGACGCGCCGCACTTGAGCGTCGTCATCGACCAGCAAGATGCGTCCAGCCGAGTTGCTGCTCACAGGCGAGGACATCCACTCCAGAGAATACCCCCCTGACCCAGGCCGTGTCGCCCAAAGATCGTCGGTTGTGGAGCGAAGTTTCGCGGCGTCCGGTAGGGAGTGTCCGGTCGGGGGAGTGTCCGTCGGGGTAGGATGCCGCGCGTGCACGTGCGGCGCGAACTCGGAGTGGAGCTGGGGGCCAAGTGTCGGCGGTCGGGGACCGGCAGGTTTTCCGCGCGCTTGGGGATATCGGTTGGGCTGGCGGCCTGCGCCTGCAACGCGCCACCTGCGACTGGAGCGGGGCAAATGGCGACGGTGCCCATTGCGGCGGCGCAGCCCTCGGCGGGCTCGCCTGGGTCACCCGCCGCCGGCGTGGAATCGGCCCCGCCTCGGGCCCAGCGTGGGGACCAGCCGGGGGTTGGTGCGACCGGACTCGACGCGCTGCGGGTCGCTGCGACCGGGCGCGTCGTTGCGATCGGCGACGTGCATGGTGACCTCGGCGCGACCCGCAGAGCTCTGCGACTTGCCGGGGCGATCGATGCGGACGATCGCTGGATCGGTGGCTCGCTGGTCGTGGTGCAGACCGGCGATCAACTGGATCGCGGCGATGACGAGCAGGCAATCCTGGACCTTCTCGACACGCTCGTCGCCCAGGCCCGCGCCGCCGGCGGGGCGCTGGTCGTGCTCAACGGCAATCATGAGATCATGAATGTGCTCGGCGATTTTCGCTACGTGACGCCGGCGGGGCTGCGCGACTTCGACGGGGTTGCAGGTGCGAACCCCGACGATCCCCGCTTCGCCGAACTGCCCGAGACCAACCGCGTGCGAGCGGCCGCGTTCGCGCCCGGAGGTCCTTACGCCAAGCGCCTCGCCCAGCGGCACATCGCCGCGATCGTGGGAGACACCGCGTTCGTTCACGGGGGCATCTTGCCTGAGCACGTCGACGGGCTCGCCAAGCTCGACGCAGGTGTGCGAGCGCTGCTGGCGGGTGAGCAGGTGGCGCCAGAGATCGTCCAGCAAGCGATGGATCCGCAGGGGCCGCTGTGGACCCGCGACTTCTCGTGGGTCGAGGAGCCCGAGGTGTGCGAGCGTCTGAGCCAATCGCTGGCGAAGCTCGGGGTAGCGCGGATGGTGGTCGGTCACACCGTGCAGGAAAAGGGCGTCACCTCGGCCTGCGACGGTCGGGTCTGGCGCATCGATGTCGGGCTCGCGGCGCACTACGGCGGGCCGACGCAGGTGCTCGAGATCGACGGCGGTGCGGTCCGCGTGTTGGGCGGGGGCGGCTGAGGGAACACCGCCAGCGGCTAGCCGCCTCCGCCTAGAACCGCTCGGGCGGTCGAATCTGCCCCGCGCGAGCCAGCGCCAGCGCCTCGCAGCGCTGGATCTCCACGAAGCCCTGGCTGCTGCGCGGGTCGAGCCCATCGCTGGCTTCCATCGACGCGTCGGCAGGGTTGTAGAGCGACGCCGGGACGTCGCGGATCTTCTGAACGAAGATGTTGCCGCGATAGAGCCCCAACACGACGGTGCCGGTGGCGTGCTCGGAGAGCACGTCGATGCAACCCAGCGCAGCGCGTGGTGCAGGATCATAGAGACGACCATCGTAGGTCGCCTCGGCGACCACGCGCGACACCTGGCCAAACAGCGAGGTCGAGCGGCGGTCGAGCACAGCCTGGTAGACCGAACGCAGTCCTGCGCCCAGAAGCTCCATCCCTGGGGCTTCGTAGACGCCCCGGCTCTTGGTGCCGATGATCCGGTTCTCGAGTGCGTTCGCCAGACCGATGCCGTTGCGTCCACCGATCTGATTGGCGCGCTGCACCAGCGCCAACGGAGCGAGGTGCTCACCGTCGATCGAAACGCAGCGCCCACGCTCGAACCGTAGCGTGACGTCCTCGACGCGGTCGGGGGCCTGCTGCGGCCACTTGCACATCACCGGCTCGACGATCAGACACGAGGTCTCGAGGCTCTCGAGGTCCTCGGCCTCGTGACTGAGCCCTGCGAGGTTCGCATCCGTCGAGTAGCGCTTGCGCTCGAGGTTGGCCTCCAACCCCAGCGCTTGGAGGTACTCGGCCATCTGCTTGCGGCCGGGAAACTGGCTGAGCATGGCCGGATCGCGCCACGGCGCGTAGACCTTCATGGTGGGCGCCAGGACGTTGGTGTAGCGCTCGAAGCGGATCTGGTCGTTGCCTCGACCGGTCGCCCCGTGAACGAGCACGGTGCAGCCGCGCTCGCGCATCGCCCCGAGCAGCCCGCGCACGGTCACCGCGCGAGCGATGCCGGTGGTGTTCCAGTACTCACCGTCGTACTGCGCGAGCGCCTTGATCGTCGCAAAGCAGGCCTCGGCCATCTGAGGCTTGAGGTCGACGATGTGACACTCGGCACCGGTGGCCTCCATCCGCCGCTGGACATCGGTGATGTCGACCTCGTCGGGCTGGCCGAGATCGGCGGTGAAACACTTGACGGCGCAACCCGCCTCGAGCAATCGGCGCGTGACCGTGCGGCTGTCGAGACCGCCGGAGACGCAGATGCCTAGGGTTTCACCGGGGAGATCGCGGAGTTGCATGGCTGTGCATAATTATGCCACGCGGATGCCAGTCGATCAAGAGAAACGGCCACTTTGGTAGGGTTCATGCGCATAAGTAGCATACAGAATGCATCCTCAGGCGTCCGCGGCCGAACCTGTGGGGTCGCGATCAGGGGTCCTGGAGGACGCGCAGGATGTGGCCGCGGCTGGAGGCCGCGGCGCCTTGGACCGCCGATTCGCCGTCGCGACTCTCGATGCGCGCGACCGTCGGGTCGAGCAGGTGGGTCGGCCGCACGTTGCGGATGGCATTGAGCATCACTGCCCGCACGTTGGGGTGCTCCACTGCGAGCGTGTCGATCAATCGCATCATCGCGTCGCGCTGCATCCCATCCTGCGAGCCGCACAGATTGCAGGGGAGGATGGGATAACCAGCGAGCTCGGCGTGCGCGCGAATCTCCGACTCGGCGCACTCGATCAGCGGCCGGATGACACGAAACCGCCCATCATCGGTCGTGTAGGTCGCCGGCATCGCCTGCAGCTTGCCCCCGTAGAACAGATTCATCAGCAGCGTCTCGAGCGCGTCGTCACGGTGGTGACCCAGCGCGATCTTGTTGCAAGCCAGGCGCTCGGCGACGTCATACAGGATGCCGCGGCGCATCCGCGAGCACGGGCCACAGTAGCTCTTGCCGTCGCGGGTGAGCTCGATGACCTTGGTGTAGGTGTCGCGCTGGACGATCTCGAACGGCGCGCCGAAGGCCTCGAGCCAGCGGCGCAGCGGCTCGCCGTCGTAGCCCGGCTGAACTTGATCGAGGTGGACGGCCACGATCTCGAACGCAAACGGCGCGCGCGCGCGTGCCCGCCACAGCAGATCGAGCATCGTGTAGCTGTCCTTGCCGCCGGACATGGCCACCATGACGCGGTCCCCGGCTTCGATGAGCGACCATGTGGAGATCGTCCGCGTCATCGTGCGGGACAATTTGTGGCGCCCGGACTCGAGGCTCGCCATGTCAGTGCCCTACCACCGAGATCGTGAGGCGGCGTCCCAGGGTTCGCACCACGATCGCTTCGTGCATCACTTCTGATACTTCGCCTTCCACTGCTCGTAGGGCATGCCATAGACCGACTCTCGGGCCTGCTCGAGGTCGACGGCGACGCCCTGCTGCTCGCCTGCAGCCGCGTACCACTTGCTGAGGCAGTTGCGGCAGAAGCCCGCGAGGTTCATCAGGTCGATGTTCTGCACATCGGTGCGCGATTGCAGATGTTCGACCAGCCGGCGAAACGCCGCGGCCTCGAGTTCGGTACGGTCGGTGGCGCTGATCTCGGTCATGTTCATCCTCAAAAGAAGATGCCGCGGACGAGCGTCAGCGGCTCGCGCCGGATGGTGCGCCACGTGAAGTCCAGCAGCACGCGGTCGAAGTTGCCGCGGGGGTGTTCGTCGAAGACCGGGCGGATCTCGTCCTTGGTCAGCCCGAAGCGCAACAGCCCGTGACTGTGCTCCATCATGACGGCATTGCGAAAGCACTCGGCCTCGGGACTGAGGTTCGGCACCGACAACACCCGGTGGTTGTAGACCAGGCATTCGTCGAGCACGTCAGCCCGATCATCGGGCAATGCCAGATGTTTGGTCTCGCGGTGGAACAACGCGCGGCTGCGCTGCAGGTAGTTCACGCCCTCGTCGCGCTCGCTGACGATGCCGAGGTCGTGAACCATGGCCAGCAGGTAGGCCAGATCGACATCGAGACTCAGCCCGCGCTTTTGCATGAGCGCGGTCGCGAAGCGATGCAACCGCTTGCAGTGATTGCGCAGTCCGACGCCCTCGTAGGGACTGGTCCGCGCGAAGATCTCATCGGCGAGCACGCGCAACGGCGACGATGGCGCCGCAGCACCCACAGAACTCGGCGACGGGACGACGGCGGTGTCCATGGCCCGTTGGGTGTACCGCTGTCCACGGGTAGGGGTCAAACCGCGCGGTCACGGCCCGCCAGCGGTTCCTCCAGATCACGACTCCGCTGGCTCGCGCGGCTAATCGAGGCCGCTTGGTCGGACAACCATACCCGACTCAGCTCGCGCAGACCTTGCGATTGTCGGTGCCGCCCCCCGTAGAGCGGCAGCCAAACCCCGTGCTCGCAAAATCGTGGCAGTACCGGTCGGGATCCCCATCGCCGACCTGCTCCGCCTCGCAGGACAGGAAGCACATCATCATGCCGGTCGACTCGAACGGCGCGCACACCTCGGGCAGGTCGGTGTCGCATTCCCCGGCGACCGCACAGCAGTCCGCGTCGGTCGTGCAGGTGTGCGTGCAGTACCCCTCGGGCACACGATCGAGGCACACCGGGTCACCCATGAGCGCGTCGAGGTCATCGACGTCGGGGTAGCAGTCGTCGACGACGTCGCAGGCCATCCCGGTGTTGTCGCCCCGGCCGCTGTCGTCCCCGCCGTGACACGCCCACCCCACCGCCATGGCCACCACGAAACCGACCGCGGCCGACGGCCACCCTGCGTAGCCTCGAGCGGGACGGGCGCGCACCGGCGACATCGGGACGGTCGGGGCTGGCATCACTGGTTGAGACCGACCGCGACCCTGGAGTTCCAAGCCCATCGAGCTTTCTCCGGCGCCGACCACACCGATCGCGAGCTCGTAACCATCGATGCGGCGCTGCTCGGCGAGGTCGAGCTGGCGACGCGCGGTCGCATCCAACGCCTCGGCCTCGGCCACCGCGAGCAGGAGCGGTGCGACGCGCGGTAGCAGCTCGAGCGAGGCATCGACGAAGATCTCCCGCGGGGCCTATTGGCCCGCCGGCATCGCGCAGTCGTCGTCGCACAACGCCTCGAGCTGACGACGGATCGCGTCGACCTCGCCCGCGAGCGTGGGCCCGAGCACCACGCTCGCGTCGCCGGCCAGCACCAGCGCCAGCACCACCACGACCTCGGCCTGCAGCCGCGCACCCGTGGTTGGACGATCGAGCAGCGCGTCGTTGGCGAGCGCGAATAACTCGGTGGCACGGGCCTCGGCGAGTAGGGCCTCGAGCTGGGCGTGGTGTTCGGGCGCGACGACGTCGTGCAGGGGCATTGCCGCGGTGGTCGCGTTCGCCGCGAGCGACGAACCCGCGATCGCCACCACCCAGGCGCGCGCTGACGACACGTCGCCCGCGCTCAGGATCGTCGTGCGGATGCTGTCGAGGATCCCTCGCCAACCGGCGGTCGGCGCCCGCAAGGCGACAAGCAACGGTCGGGGCGTGCGTCCCGGCGACAGCTCGATCCAGCCCCGGCTGGTGTCCGTGCTGGCATCCGCGGGGAGCATCGCCGCAAAGAGATCCTCGATCGCGACCCAGTGCGGCGGGTACTTGAAGCGCGCCACGTCGAGCACCAAGGCCCAGTCCTGGGCCTCGTGATAGCCCGCGATCGGTGAGAAATGCCCACCGCCGGTCTGCCCCAACGTCGCCCGGTCGTACGACGCGATCAGCATCGGACCCGTGGAGACGCGCGACGACTCGACCACGGCGCGACGCAGGAGCTCGACGCTCGACCCGGCTGCGAACGTCGCTCGCGCCCGCGCACCATTGCACTCGGCGAGGCACGCGAGCTCGCGCATCGTCACGCCGCGCGCACGCACCTCGTCGAGCGCGACGCAGCAGTCGAGCAGAGACTCGTCGAACCACCGCCACGGCCCCTTCCACAGCCGCCCCGGATCGACCCCGAGGGCATTGAGCACCGTGACCAGCGAGCCCAGGCCGCAGAACGCTGGCTCGGCCTGGGTGTGGAACTGCTCCGCGAGCGCGAAGTAGCTCTCCATCGTACCGGCGTCGAGCGCCTGCCGGAACGCGGCGCGGCCGGCCGGGCTGGACAAGGCGACCACCCGATCGGGCAGCGGCCGCCGGTAAAACGTCGTCCGGCTCGGCGAGGGCGTCGATGACATCAACCCGGATGATGGGCCCAACCGCGGCCGACGGGAACGGCGTGGGCCAGAGCGTCACCGTTGTTGGAGCGCGCGCGCCCTGGGCCTCGCGTTGAGGCACGCCGGGACCTGCGAGCACGGGTGGCACAGATCGAGGACGTTCGCGTCGTCGAACACCTCGACGTTGCAGGTCGACATCCCGTCACCGTCCATCTTGCTGCCGAGGAACTCTCGGTCGGGCCGCTCCCCGGCAGGTCCACTGTCCACTGTTTCGTCAGATCAAGCAGGCACCCACGCATGATGGTCGGGTCCATGCTCGGGAGACTCGCTTCGCTCCTCGCGTCGATTCCCGATCCGCTGATCACCGGACCACCGCCGCCGCCCGTCGACGCGCCGCTCGGCTTGGGCGCGCCTATCGTGATCCTCACGCTGCTCGCCCTCGTCTGGACGATCGCGCGTCGCTTCACCAAGGCCGGTACCCTGCGCGCGGCGAGAGTCGGCGTCTTCGGGGCCGCCATCGGCAACGCGCTGATGGATCTTGCCGCGATCATGCAGCCGGACCGCCCGCGTGTGGTCGAGATTCAGCAAGTGCTCGAGGAGGGTCGGCGGCGCACAGACGAGGCGAACGGGGATCCGCCGGATCAAACGGGTCACGGCTCGCGGCAAACCCCGATATCCGCCAGCACGAGCTCGACCACGCGGCGCTGCATGTCGATGCGACGGCGCTCTGTGAAGCCCATCCAGGTCTCGATGCACAGCCCGACGCAGCCAGTGGCCTCGACAATCACCTCGGTCGAGGACGTGGCGACGGGGTAGAACAGCGGCGCCCAGTGCTCCTGCTCGCTGGCGGTTTCGTTGAGCGCGGCGATCGTCCGGTCGACGATCGCGGGCCGCGGCTCGACGCCGTACACGATCGACTGTCCGAACGAGGGCACCACCGCGGGGTCGTAGCGCTTGGTGCTCTCGTGAAGCGTGACGACCAGCGCCGGCTTCTCGTCGAGCACGAGATCCATGAATCGCCGCGCCAGCCGGCGCTCGCGTTCGGGCGCTTGGCTGTCACCTGGAAAGCAGCGGTTGAGATCGAGGCCATCGGGCGCCTTGCGCTGGCGCGCGCGGTAGGCCGGTGGGTTCATCACCGGCACCACGATGAGCCGGCCGTGCGAGGGGCGAATGCCGGCTTCGAGCAACTCGGCCAGGGCATGTACGCCCGCGATCTCGTCGCCGTGGATGCCGGCCTGAATGATCGCGACCGGACCTGGCTCGGGTGCGTCGAACACGAACAGTGGCAGGGTCGGCTCGAAGTAGGTGATTCCGCTCGGTAACGGCATCAGTCGAAGTCCTTGCGGCGAAAGATGCACCAACTGCCGTCGGCGTTGACCTGGAAGTTCTCCATCAACACGTACATCCGGCGAAACTTCGGATCCTCGACGATCTTCTTCACGGCGGCGAGGGAGGCGACCTTGCAGTCCTGTCCGCTGTGGATCAGCACCGCCCACTCGGGCGCGACCTCGTAGAAGCGTTCTTTGTAGCCGGGCCCGTGCTTCTTGGTGTAGCCGCCTGGCAGCTGGCTGATGACCGGGTCGACCAGGCCGAGCAGATCGAGGATCGGGAAGTTGGTCCGCCAGCCGACGAAGCCGATGTCGCCCAACGCGACGCGGCCGGGCTTGCCGTTGGTCACGAGCCACTCGGCGACCTGGCCCGCGGTGCTGTCCCAGAACTTTTTCTCTTCCTTTATGAACTTCTTCCGGGCGTCCTCGAAGTCGTAGTACCGATGGGTCCCGGCCCACGTTAGACCCAAGCCAAGCGCGACCACGGCCGCACGATCGCGGCTCTGCAGCAGCGAGCGCACCGCGACGCAGATCAGCACGAAGCCATAGGGCTCGGCCGGCGCCATGAAGCGGTAGTAGGACATCCAGTCGCCGCCCACCAGGATCACGTAGGCCGCGACCGCGAGAAACACGATGGCCAGCGTCAGCGCTTCACGGCTGCGTCGCGAGACCGCGAGACCGACGCCGTAGAACCACAAGAACATGATCGGCCCCGCGTGGTTCATCCATGCCAGGACGTAGCCGCGGCCATTTTTCCACTGGGCCTTGAGGTCGCCGGTTTTCGCGGCCAGGGTCGCGGGCGTCCAAGCGCCGTAGTAGGCGTGCCGCCACAAGACGTGTGCGCCGATCGGTACCGCGAACAGCAAACCGCGGAGGAGGTTTTGCCGGGAGAACATCCCGCGCCCCAGCAGCAACATCGCGAGGCCCAGAAACATCGGTGCTTCCGGACGCGTGAGTCCGGCCAGCGCAAACACCAAGCCCGACTTGGGCAGCGCGGTCGGCCGCGCGTGTTCCTCGAACATCATCAGGGTGCCCCAGATGACGAGGAACGCGAACAGCGAGGTCTCCAGTCCGAACACCGCCCACGTCGCGGAGGTCGAGGAGGTCGCGAGCAACCACGTCGCGATGCACGGGAACCCACCGTAGGCCTGGAGGCGCCCAGAAAGTCGGTACACGACCGCCATCGTGCCCATCGCCGCGAGCGCACCCATGATCTTGCTGCTGGTGTGGGCATCGATGCCCAACGGCAAGCCGGCGGCGACCAGCAGCGTCCACAAGAAGTTGGTGTAGCCCTCGATGTACTCGCCGGGGTTGTAGACCAATCCGTGTCCTGCCACGAGGTTGGCGGAGTA
>CANLQR010000155.1 GCA_947492135.1 Deltaproteobacteria bacterium
TCGATGCGCTGCGGATCGACCTCGATGCACAGGCACGCTGCACCGTTCATCGTCGCTGCCAGCGGCTGCGCACCACCCATGCCGCCCAGCCCGCCGGTGACGATCAAGCGACCGGCCAGATCGCCGCCGAAGTGCTGCTTGCCACACGCGGCAAACGTCTCGTAGGTCCCCTGCAGGATCCCTTGGGTGCCGATGTAGATCCAGCTGCCCGCCGTCATCTGACCGTACATGGTCAGACCGAGCGCCTCGAGCCGGTTGAACTCGTCCCAGGTCCCCCACTTGGGCACGAGGTTGCTGTTGGCGATCAGCACCCGCGGCGCGTCTTCGTGGGTCCGAAAGATCCCCTGGGCGCGTCCGCTCTGGACCAGCAGGGTCTCGTCATCGGCGAGCGACCGCAGCGATGCGACGATCCGGTGGTAGTCGGGCCATGATCGCGCGGCCTTGCCCGTGCCACCGTAGACGACCAGCCGATCCGGCGCCTCGGCGACGTCCGGATCGAGGTTGTTCATCAGCATGCGCAGCGCGGCCTCTTGTGGCCAGCCCTTGCACGAGCGCTGCATCCCTCGAGGCGCGCGAATCACCGGTGCGTCCATGCCCGCGAGCGTACGCAACCGCCCCGGCGGCTTCAACTACCGGTGCCGCACAAGTCGACCGGCTGCGGGACCCGCGGCCAGTACGTCACGACGTTCCAGCACATCTCGTTGGTGGTTCCCGGCCCCCCGATGGTGGTCTCGGTGAGTTCGCTGGAGTCGTAGATGCAGTGGGTCTGGACCTCGTCGCCGGGCTCGACGAGCATGTCGACCAACTTCATGTTCTGCGAGCCGAACAAAAACGGCTCGTCGCGGTTCATCTCGTACAGCAGCGCGCCATCGCGGTGGACCTCGCTCCACAGCACCGAACCGATGTTATGTGCGTGCATCGACGTGCCGAACACGTGCATCGTCTCGGCCAGCAACCCGGTCGTCGCCGAGCCGCTACAGGTCGAGATGTGCTTGTAAGCGGGCATCCCCGGCGGGATTTCGATGTTTTCGATGTCGCCGAACACCATCGTGCCGGCGTTGTTCGGTCGCAACGTCTTGCTGACCAGCAGGTCTACGCCGCTCGAGTCCGTCGACCCCGCGTCGCCGGCCGGATTGTTGTAGTGAACCTGCAGCCGCAGGGTGACCTTGCCCTCGGGCGCGTCACCGATGAGAAAGCCAGCTTCGGGCGGCAGATCCACCTGCTGTCCGCCGGGTGCCCAGGTGTAGATCATCTCGCCGTTGAGGTCGAAACACGAGTAGCCGTCGGGCTGGCCGCTGGGCTCGTCGAGCTTGCTCAGCACGTAGTGATGAACGTGCGCGACATCGTCGATCACCGGCACGAAGCCCACCATGTGCCCCATCTGGTCGAGCTCGAACGTGAACTCGAAGCACGCGTAGTACGTGTCGAGCGGGGGAACCGCGAACGCATCGACCCGCAGCGGAACCACCACGACGTCCTCGGGGGTCCCGGTCGTCGAATCATCGCTGCTGCCGACGCTGGGATCGACCCCGGTGCTGTCCGCCATGCCAGTCGACGCCGTGGTCATGCTCGGGTCGGTTGCTTCGCTGCTGCCCGCCGCTGCGGTGTCCGCCGATCCGCCCTCGGCGCTGCTCGAGTCCCCGCACGATGCGGCCACGGCAACGCATCCGACCAACAGCGCGAGTGTTCGGGAACCCGAGTGGTGCACGTTGACTTACCTATCAGAGCAAGCCAGTGCGTGTCCAACGGGCGATCGCCGCCGGACGCTTCACTCCGGCAGCACGCCGGCTCGGCGGAGCAGGCGCGCGACCACCAGCAGCGGCAATCCGATGATGCTGGTCGGATCGGCGCTCCCGTCGATCGCCCGTATCAGCCGTATTCCGGCGTCCTCGATCCGATACGACCCCGCGCAGTCGAGCGGACGATGGGCCTGGACGTAGGCCGTGGCCTCGACCCGGTCGAACTCGCGCATGTGCAAGACCACGCGGTCGACGCCGTGAAACCGACGCGGGACCACGCCAGCCCCGGGCGCCCGTTGGGGGACCTCACAGAGCACCACGCCGGTCACGAGGTGGTGCTCGCGACCGGACATCCGCATCAGCTGCTCGATCGCCCGCTCGGCGGTCCCGGGCTTGTGCAACAGCTCGGGTGGATCACCGGGGAGTATGGCGAGCTGGTCGGCTCCCAGGACCCAGCGCGGTGAATCGAGTTCGGACGCCTCGCGCGATTCGTCGCGGAGCATCGCGGCGACACGCTGGGCTTTGGCGGTCGCGAGCAAGAGGGCAAAGTCCTCGGCGTTCGTTGCGGCGAAACGATGCTCGTAGGCGCGCTCGTCCACTTCCGGTGCACGCTGGGCAAAGGGCACTTCGAGCCTCTGCAGGAGCGTCGACCGATAGCGCGAGGTCGAGGCCAGAATCAACTGTACGGGCGCCGTCACTGCTTCCAACATTTCTTCTTGAAGACCCCGCGAAGCTTGCCACAGTCTTGGGGCTTCGCTGGCTTCTTGGCGGTGCCGCCCGCGGACTTCGCCGGCGCAGGCTTCGCGGGTGCGGGGCTGGTGCCACCGTCGTCCTCGATGACGATCTCACCGTCGGTGTCACCCACGCTGGGTTCGAGGGTCGCGAGCAACGCGATGACCTCGTCGCGCTTGGCGACCAAACCCTCGCACGCGCTGGGATCTTCGCGCGCATCGGTGGCGGTCGGCGCGGGCACGGGCGGCACTGACCGCTCCACGCGCGGCAGGTAGTAGTACTCTGGCTGGGCGGCAACGGCGGTCAGGGCGTCCGCGTAGGATTTGCAGGGCGTCAGCGAGAATTGGGCTTGAAGCAGATCCAGCGCGGTGTTGAGACGATGATTGATCATCGCCAGATTCGCCGGATTGGTCTGGAGTTCGTCGAGAGCGCGGTGCCGCTTCGCGTAGGAGAGCGGTTTTTTCTCGTTGTTGACCAGCTCGAGCAAGAAGCTGTGCGCGTATCGACCCATCTGGTGCAGCGCCACGTCGAGCGCCTCGTCCCGCGCTCCCGGCGTCCGCAGCAGGTCGTGGAGTTCGGCGTAGAACTCGTTGTTGTCGAGCAACGTGGGATCGACATCGATGGCAACCCCGTAGGCGACCAACGCTTGGGTGCGCTTGCCCCTGCGCTTGGCCAGCAAGCGCCCGAGGCGCCATGACAACTGCGCGTCCTTGGGAAACTCATCGCGCAACGCGGCCAGCAGCTTGTCGGCCTCGTCGAGGTTGCTCGACAGCAGCAGGCGATCGATCTCCGCCAGCGCGCTGGCTTCGGGCCCGCTGGCGGCGATCACTTGCACGTGCACGACATCTTCGGCGCCGGCTGCCGGCGTCGTTGGGGCTGGTTGCGACCCCGAAGGCGCAACGGCTACGTCCGCAGCAACCGGCGGTGTGGGCTCGGCCGGCCCGATGATCCACAGCGTCACGATCCCCACCGCCGCAGCGCCGGCCCCGATCGCCAGTCTCCGCCGGGGCAAAGGCCGTCGCAGCGGCGGCGGCGGCAGCGTCGCGGTGTTCATGGCGGGCATCGCCGCGCTGGTGAGCGTGATGCGCCCCACGGGTATACGGCCACTGGTCAGCGATGCGGTCGCAGCGATCTGGACGGCGCCCGAGTTGGAGGCGTCGGGACGCAGCATCACCAGCGCCGCTTCGATGATGTCGCGGACCTCTCGCGCCGATGAGAAACGATCGTCGCGCTGCTTGGCCAGCAATCGCTCGACGATCGCCGCGACCATCGGCGGCACGCCCGGTGGCAACGGCGGAGGATCCGCGCCCACTTGCATGCGCACCAGTGCGACAGGGTCGTCAGCCACAAACGGCGGTCGGCCCGCGAGCATCTCGTACAAGATGATCCCCAGCGCGTAGAGATCCGCGCGCTCGTCAGCCTCGACCCCGGCTGCCTGCTCGGGACTCATGTACGCAGGCGTGCCGAAGATCAGCCCCGCGCGGGTCTTGTGCGGATCACCCGAGCTGCCGCCGGCGATCTTTGCAATGCCAAAGTCGACGAGCTTGAGGGTCTCCCGGTCTTCGTGATCGCGGGTGACGAACACGTTCTCGGGCTTGACGTCACGGTGGATGACGCCTTGGCTATGCGCGTGTTCGAGACCGCGGCAGATCTGCAACGCGAGCTCGAGCGCGCGGTCGGCGGCCAGCGGCTTGCCCAGGAGCTTGGTGAGTTCGCTGCCGTCGAGCAGCTGCATCACCATGAACTTCATGTCGTGTTCGGTAGAGCCGTAGTCGGTGATCTGCAGACAGTTGGGATGGTCCAACCGAGATGCCGACCGGGCCTCGCGATCGAAGCGCCCCGAGATCTCCGGATCGCGGGTGAGCGAAGGATGCAGCACCTTGATCGCAACATCGCGGTGCAAGCCGAGATGGTGGCCACGAAACACCGCGCCCATCCCCCCGACTCCGAGCAAGGCGTCGACGCGGTAGCGTTCGGCGATCGTGCGTCCCACCAGATCTTGGAGATCTGGATGGAGGTTCGCGAGCGCGGCGTTCATCGGATGGTCGTGCGCCAGCATATCAGGGGTCCAGCCGCCCGAATGCCTCCACCACAACGCCGACGACGATGCGCGGTTCCGACACCTACAAGGCCTCCACCTCGGCCGTGCGACACAAGAGCCGCTCTAGGGCGAACGGGGCGCCGCGCGAACGGCCACCGTCACGTCTCGGGCTTTGCCCTTCAGCGCACGGGCTTGGTGCGAACCGTGTCCTGCTCGGGGTCCGAAGGCTCGAGTGCAGACGACGGGGCCTCGATGAAGCTCGTGCCCAGGTCGCGCTCGATGCGAGCAAGCGCCTCTTGCGCCCAATGAGCCAGGCTCAGTTCGTTGGTCAAATGGAAATCCGCGAGGATCTCCTCGAGCTCCCGGCGCGCGCGCGCGCTGTCGCCGAGCATGTGGGCGACCTCGGCGTCGAGCAGGCGGAGCTGCTGAAGCGCCACGTGTTCGCCGGGGATCGAAACCATCCCGGCTTTGGCCTCGGTGAGCAGCACGGCACCGTCTTCGGCGTTGCCGCGTCGCGCGAGCACATAGCCGAGGAAGCCACGGTTGAGGTGCACGTGATAGTCGTGACCATAGGTCGCCGCGAGCCGGATGGCCTCCCGAAACGCTTCCTCTGCCTGCTCGAGATCCTCGTTTCGCAGGCGCAGATCGCCGAGATTGTGCAGCGGTGTCATCAGCAGACGAGGGAGGTTGGCGTCGCGGATCTCCTGCACCGAGGCCTCGATCTCAGCGATCGCGCGACCGGGGTCACCACCGAGTACGGCCAGGTAGGCGATACCCGAGAGATAGCCTTGGCGCTGCAGCACCGGGACCTTTGCCGCGATGAGTCGGCCGACGTCATGCAGCCGACGCGCCTCGCCGATCTGACCGGACAGCGACAGACAGCGCAGGCGCACCCCGATCACCTGACACTTGTCGGTGTCAGTGGCGTCCTCCAGGTCGACGATCTCCATCGCCAGGCGACTCCAGCGCGACGCCTTTTCGATCTCACCCGCGCCGAGCAGCACCTCGGTGCGGCGATTGGCGATGCGCAGCTCGAGCACGCGATCGCGGGCGAGCTTGGCGGCCTCGGTCGCCTTCTCGAGGCGTTCCAGCATGAGTTCCATATCCAGGCTGGCCATGCCGGCGTAGCGATCGACCAGCCCCAACCAAAACTGGGCTTGCGCGCCAAAGTCGCCGAGTAACTCGGCCACGAGAATTCCAGCCTCGTAGTGGGCCGCCTCGCGGCGCGGATCGTCGAGCGCACCGGCGGCGTGGCGAAGCAGCTTCATCTGAGCGCGCAGCAGTCGGTCTAGCGCGGTCGTGCGGCCGAACCGACGCAGTCGCCCGATGAGCCGCTCGAGCACCTGGGCGGCGAGCTGGGGCTGCTGGGCGTCGAGCAAACGCTCCACCGCTTGTTCGAGTGCATCGACCGACTCGAGGCCCTCAGAAGCATCGTCGAGGAGCCGTGCACGAAGGTAGACGAAGTTCGCCTCAGGCCGCTCGAACTCCTCGATGCGTGCCGCCAGATCGAGGCGGGTCTCGTCGAGGGAGTCTTCGTAGCGCCCGCGCACGGCTTCGCGCACCGACTCGTGGGCGAGCTGCACGATGCTCGAGCCCGACGTTGCACTGCGCGTGACCAAGCCCTCGCCCTCGAGTCGATCGAGCGTGCGAGAGAACCGCTCGGCGCGGAGGTCCGAGAGCTGCGCGAGCTGGTGCTCGTCGATCGGCGCCTCGAGGAGGTACAGAATGCTCGCGATCTCCCATCCCGAGACGCCGAGTCCGTCGAGCCGGGCCTCCGAACGCTGGGCGAGGGTCTTGTGTAGCTCCTCGGCGGCGGTCGAGGCCCCGCGCAGTGCCCAGCTGTCGGCATCACGAACGAGGATGCTCTCCTCGATGAGCACCCGCAGCGTCTCGCGGAAAGACAGCGGGTGCCCTCCGGTGAGCTTGTCGAGCATCGCAGCCAACTCGCGCAGCACCGGGGTGTCACCGAGAACGCCCTGCAGTACGAGCTGCATCTCGCGCTCCGTGAACGGCCGCAGGCCCCACACCTCGGCCACCTGATCGCGGCTCAGGCCGTCGAGCATCGGCGACACCTTGCTGTGCGGCTCGGTGGTGCCACAAAGCAACAACGGCGCCTCGCCGTGATCGATCGCGCGACACAGCTGCTCGAATGCGGCGCGGGTCGCTTCTTGTCCCCGCGAGAGATTCGAGATGTGGATGACGTAGGGCCGCTCGCGCGACGCGGAGACCAAGAACTCGGTGATCTGATCGGTGGACGCCTCGCTCAACGCGCGTCGGCGGGCCGAGCGGACCAGCTCGCCGTAGGCATGGACCACCTTCGATCGGTCGCCCAGCGCGGTCGCGATCTGCACGATGACGCTCGCGAAGGCGCCGACCGGCGAAGTATCGTTGGTCCAGCAGCTACCCTCGGCAAAGATCCCGTCGCCGAGCTGGATCTCGCGGCGGAGCTCTGCGAGCAGGCGTTGCTTGCCCATGCCCTCCGGGGCCTTGACGAGCACGGTCCGCAGCTGACGACCGCGCAGGCGGGTCGCGCTGGAACTCGCAGGGTCGCTGTTGTCGCCGGGGCGGAGCACGTCTGCGGCCTTGTCGAGCAGCAACTCGCTGTAGTGGGCGCGATCGACAAACGGGAGCTGCTCGACGAGCACGCGGGCAAACTCGCGGCGGTCCTGCTCGCTGTGGGCGCGATCGCGGATCTGCGAGGCCTCGCGACGCAGCAACTCGAGCACGATCGACCGCGCCGACTGCGGCCGCTTGGCCGGATCGGGCTCGAGCATGCGGCCGATCAGCTCGGCCACCACCGGCCCGGCCTGCTGCAGCAGTGCGCCGGCGAGTTCGGGGCGCCAATCTCGTTGGGTGCTCAGCGCCTCGCGAAAGCTGTTGCCTGGAAACGCGCGCTGGCCCCGGATCGCGGCGTACAGGGTGGCGGCCAAAGAGTAGATATCCGAGCGCGCGTCGGTGAGCTGTCCCTTGACCTTCTCGGGCGCGGAGAAACCCGGCGTGCCCAGCACGGTGATGCTCTCGTCGTCGTCGTTTTCGGCGACTGGGATCGACGCGGTCGGGTCGCGCAGCATGCGGGCGAGCCCGAAATCGATGAGCTTGGCCTGGGGTGCCGCGTCCCCGTCACCGCGGGTCACCAACACATTCGACGGCTTGATGTCGCCGTGCACGAGACCGAGCGCGTGGATGTAGTCGAGCGCGCGCGCGAGCTGCAAGAACTGCTCGACGATCTGCTCTCGCGTGGCGCCCGCGAGATAGCCGCCGAGATCGTCGCCGCGGACGAGCTCTTGCGTGAAATAGAAGCTGTCTGAATCCGCGCACCGCCCGAAGTCGTGGACCGTGGCGAGATTGGGGTGGTGGAGCTGGGTGAGGACCCGGTACTCCTCCTTGAAGGCGGCCGCGGTGTTGTCGCCCAGCGACCCGGGCATTCCAAAGCTGCGGGTCACCGTGCGGCGCGCGTGGATCCTGGAATCCTGGGCGTGGCTGCTGTCCGGCAGACCGATCCGCGGCTCGGTGGTGGACTCGCGACGGATGAGCTTGAGCGCAACGACGCGATCTTCGAGCTCGTCGAACGCCTCGTAGACCGCTCCGAAACCGCCACGCCCGAGCAACCGCCGGACCTGATAGCGACGCGCGATCCGCTTGGGCGCCTGGTCGGCTTCGTCTGGATTAGGCTCGGGCTGGAGTTCAGAGGTCATCGGCGGACGCCACGACAGGGCAAAAATTCCAACGGACTGTAGGACACAAGCGCGCTGCGGAACAACACGAAGGCCGGGCCGCCGAGTGATTATATGGCATGTTTTCAGAGTAATGCAACTTACCCTTATTTTGCGCTGTAATCATCTGAATGCAGCCGGCGGGCGGACGTTGTTCCGCACCGAAGCGAGGTACGTGCCGCCGCTGGAATCCTGACCAACCGACCGCGAAAAAAAACCGGCTAGCTCCGGCGGGCACCCCACGAGGGGGTCTGGCCGGCCACGATGGTGGCGAAGTTGGCGCGGCCGACCGCGGCATCGCCGACCTCGACCGTCCTTTCGTAGGCCGCGGACTCCAGCTCCAACCTCCTGCCTTCGGGCTGCCCTCGCGCCTCGAGCGTCGCACGCTTGAAGGCCGCAACCGCGGTGGGCGATCGGCGGCGCACGAGCTCGGCGAGCACAGCGACCCGCGCGATCGCATCGTCCATCGTCGGCACGACCTCTTGCACCAAGCCGATGCGGCAGGCTTGCGACGCGTCGATCGACTCACCCGTACAACCTAGCCGCATCGCCTGGGCCGTGCCAACGAGGTCGGCGAGTTCGGCAGTGCCGCGCGCACCCGGGATGATCCCCAGACCGGTCTCGGGCAGGGCAAAGCTCGCCGCGCTGGTCGCGATCGCATAGTCGCCGGTGAGCACATATTCGGTGCCCCAACCCAGCGTGACACCCGTCGGCACCACGATGTGAAACAAGGGAAGCTGGCGGATCCGTCGCATGAGTCCGCGCTGACGCGACACATGAGCACGCACGCGGTCATCATCCCAGCCGGCTCGCTCGGTGACGTTGGCACCCGCGATGAAGATCGGCCGACCTTTGGCGCTGAGCCTTCGGCTCGTGGTGCACAAACACATCACCGCGTCGTCGGCCTCGAGGGCATCGCATAACCCGTCGAACGCATCGAGCTGCGCGGTGCCCATCTCGTTGGCCTTGCCATGATCGAGCCACAGCGTCAGCAGCTTGCGCTCGGTGTCGAGTTCGGGGAACAACGCAGAAAATCGTGTCAGGTCCACGCCAAGCATCGTAGGCGCTTTGGGGCCCGCAGGGGCGTGAAGACAAGTCTCAGGCTGGCAGACGCGCGAGATCGTCGGGGCTGTCGATGTTGTCGAGCACGGCCGGATCATCGACATCGAACACTCGGCGCGCGGCCGCAACCTCTGGCGACGCGAGCAGGTCGTGCAGGGTCTGAGTCGGCGCGAGTTGCAAGACTCGAGGCAGCAACCACCCCGGGAACAGCAGCGGATGCCCGCGCTTGGTGCCACAGCGCGGCTGCCACACCGCCTCGGGTTCTCGCGCGTGCGCGGCCAACAAGGCCTGCCAGGTCGCGAGCGCGAGATGAGGTCGATCGATCGTGGCGATCACCACGGCGTCGAGTCCAACCAGGCCCCCGAGACCCGCCTGCAAGCTGGTCGTCGGCCCCTCGGACCAGCGAGGATTGAGCCGGATCGTCGCCGGTGCGATCTCGTCCACCGGGATCGGATGGGCGCCTTGCACGACCACGACCGGTGCGCAGCCCGCCGCAACGGCGCGGTCGACGACGTTGCCGACGAAACTCCGCCCCCGCCAGTGAACCAACGCTTTGGGCGCACCCATGCGAATGGATGCGCCCGCCGCAAGGACAACCGCACCAACACGCCGGGGGCCGCGACCCACCGGCGGCAGCATCACCTCGACTTGCTCGGCGCGACGCGCTTGGGCGCCGGCTTCTTTGGCGCGCGCGTGGGCTTCTCGGAGACCACCGGTGGCGCCATCTCGATGACCTCACCCCCGTCGACCATGGTGTTGATCTTCAGTAGCGCCTCGATCGACGCCCGGCTCGCGAACAACGACTCCTTGGGGACCATCACACCCAACGCACCGCGCTTGGCCTCGACTCGGAGACCAACGCTCGGCTCGCCGACAGAGCCGAGCTTCTTGAGCTCGGCCATGGACGTCTTCGCCCGCTTGGCTGCGGTCTTGTCCTTCGCGGCCATGAGGCTCACGCGGAAGCGCAGGTAGGCCACCGGGTCCATCGACACGCAGATCTGGCAACCGCCCATGGTCGCGCGCAAGCGGGCGAGGCCGTCGTGCTGGGCGAGGCTGGCCTTGCGTGACTTGCCCATGCCCTTGAGCGCATCGGTCACCAGTGCCTTCGCACCCGGCCCGATCGCGACCATGGCGGTGCCACTGTGGACGAACGAGATGGTCTCGACCGCGCCCTTGTCGAGGAAGAACGAAAATTCCTCGATGTCGCCGGCCATGCTCTTGGGCGCACGCAGCACCAAGCGGTCGGCCTTGCCGCCACCCGCAGCGAGTCCGTCGGGCTTCCACTCGAGGCCGATCTGGCCGGCCTTGTCCTTGCCCGCCAAAGTCTGCTGGGCCCCGACCGCCAACCCGATCGCGTCGGAGATGCTACGCATCGCTTCACGGGTCTTGGCCTCGTCTTTGACATCGCTGGCGATCACCGCCGTGATGCGGCCTTTGGAATCGACGTACAGCCCAAACACCACATCGTTCGCGATCTGCCCGAGCAGCGTCGTGGCTGCGGTCATGACCTGCTTGACGATGGCAGCGAATGGTTCGGGGATCTGCGCGATCGGAATCTGCTCGTTGATGAGCTTGGCGACCAGTGTCGGATCACCCCACGACATCGTGGTGACGAGCATCGGATCGCCGGGCAGCCTGGCTTCGAGAGCGGTCGACGCCGCGCGGGCCTTGCCGATCGGGTCGATGCCCAGCTTGCTGAACGGGGCCTCGGCCGAGAGCATCATCGATGCGTCGCTGGCGAGTCCGACGTCGCCCACGAGCTCGATTGCGCCGAGATTCTTGAAGACCGCAGAGAGATCCTTGGCGAGCTTGGAGTTCGAAGGCAGTCCGAACAGCGCAGCCGGATCGAGATCGTCCTTGGGAATGTTCCAGACCTTGGCGGTGAGCCGATGATCCTTGCGGGCCTCGCTGCGCAGCTTGGCGGCGCGAGCGATGTCTTCGGGCGACATCCCGAGCAGAAGCTCCTTGCCGGCCTCTTTGAGGAAGAGGTTGCCGTCGTCGCTCTTGAGCTGCCACATGCCATCGCCCAGCGGCTGCGGACGTGACGACGAAGGCGCAGCCTCGATGAGCTTGCGCCCGTCGAGCACGGCGATGGTC
Source organism: Deltaproteobacteria bacterium (assembly GCA_947492135.1). Lineage (GTDB taxonomy): Bacteria > Myxococcota_A > Polyangia > Nannocystales > Nannocystaceae > Xiheibacterium. The sequence continues at coordinate 11,385 of CANLQR010000155.1, forward strand.
GCCGCGACATTGGCATCCTTGGCCGAGGAGCCCGACCCCTGCATCGGATACGCGGCCCATACCGCATGGACTCCGGCGAGGTCGACGTTGTCGAGGAACGACGGCGCAAAGCCCATCTGCAGCAGGCTCGCCTGGATCTCGGCCTTGACGTCACCGCTGCCGTCAGGCTCCCAGCGCGCGCTGACATCCTTTATGACGTCGAAGACCTCCGCAAGATTGGACAACCCGGCGGTGATCTGGATCTTCTCGACCGCGACAGCCGGCTTGCCGGCAACGGTGAGGTCCGAGCCCGATGGCGGCGTCGCGGTAGTGTCGCCAGGTGCGGTCCCGTTGATGACCAACGGCGAATCAGTCGTCTGGGCTTGAGGCTGCTTGCAGGACGCGGGGCCGACGGCCAGGGCGAGCGTTGCTGCGAACAAGTACGAACGGGGGCTCGGCATGCGCGGGAGTGTACACGCCGTCCTTATCCAGGCCCAGCGGGGTTTCGCCGGGCCGCGCGACCACAAAAATGTACTCTTTGTTGCGCAGGTGCCCGACGCGCCCGACCTTTTTGCCCTTGGGGTTGTAGATGCCGATCTGGGCCCCGACGTAACGCTTGGCATCCTGCTCGATCACCGTCACGACGCCATGGGCGGCCAGCATCTCGACGATGGCCTCACGTGTGAAAAAGCCCTCGTTGCTGAACGAAACCACCAGGTAGCGGGCGCGCACGCCAGCGAGCAACGCCTGCAGCCCCGCAGCGGCGCGGGGCCGGGAGTTGAACACGCTGGTCCGCGAGCGACAATCGATCCGCTTGCACGCCGTGCCATAGACCTCGGGCTGGTCCCAGCGCACCAGCGTCTCCCAGATGTGATAGTTGCCGACGTACTTGTGCTGGTTGTACGGGGGATCGAGGTACGCGACGTCGACGTCGATCGTACGGCCGATGTCGATGGCGTCGCCGCACAGGGCCTGGCCCTTGCCCGCGGTTGCGCGGGGTAGCACGTCCGGCATCCGCAGCGCGATGGGGTTGTGGGCTCGCGGAGCCCACTGCTTGAGGTAGGCCATCTGGACCCCGGTGGTCGAATCGACGCGGTCGGCGGCCTCCATCAACGCGACCAGAAGCACAGCCTCGAGCTCGGGCTCGAGCCCCTTGGCGGCGATCGCATCGCGCATTGCGTCGATGCGCTCACCGTTTTTCGGCTGAAAGAAACGGCTGCGCTCGCAGAACGTCTCGGTGAAGTAACCGGCGCGCCCGGGCAGGAGGCTCAACTCGGCGATCAGACGCTGTGCGGGAACAAGCACGTCGGGTCGATCGGCCTGCACGTAGCAGCGAGCGAGAGTCGCGGCGTAGGCGTTGTGATCGTTCGCGATCACCCTGAGCCCCTGGGCCTTGAGCGCGTGTCCAACCCGCGAGGTCCCCGAGAACAGATCGGCCACCGTGTGCACATCGGGCAGCCGGGCGACGATGTCGCGGATGAGCGGAACCAGGGTCCGCTTCGAGCCGATGTACTTGATCAAGGTGCCCTTTTCAAGTGTCCGGGTCGTCGGCGAGCAACTGCTGGACCAGGTTCATCGACGCGCCGGAGCCACCGTGACGATCGGCAACCAGCTCGGCCACGATGCTGATCGCGATCTCGACCGGAGTCCGCCCACCCAACGCCAGGCCGATCGGAGCGCGGACCCGCGACAAGTCCGTCATGGGTCGGCCTGATTCGCGCTCGCGATGAACGATACGGCGCAGCACTGCGATGACCTTTCGGCGGCTCCCGATCATGCCGAGGTAGCGATGCGGACGGCGCATGAGTTCGGTCAAGGCTCGTTCGTCGCGCGCGTGATCGCGAGTCACGACGATGATGTAGTCGCCATCGCCGAGGTCGTCGAGCACGTCGATGATCTCGTCGACATCGCGAGCGTCGTGGTGCACCTCGGCGAACGCAGGGTGGTCGAGGAACTCGTCGCGGTCGTCGAAAACACTCACGCGGAAACCCGCGGCCCGTGCCAGCGGCACCAACGCCTGCGAGACATGCCCCGCCCCGATGACGAACAGCCGTGGTTCGGGCTGCAAGAACTCCACGAAGACCTCCATCGAGCCGCCGCAACACATCCCCAGATCGCGAACGAGATGGGCCTGCACCCGCCGGCTGCGCCCGTCGCGAAGGACCGCGCGGCAGGCATCTTGGACCTGCGCCTCGATCGCCCCGCCGCCAACCGTGCCGACCTGCGAACCATCGTCGCGCACGAGCAGTCGAGCCCCGACGACTTGCGGCGCCGAGCCACTGCGGTCGATCACCGTCGCGAGCGCGGCGGCGACCCCGGCGCGACCCGAGAGGACCTCAACCACGGCCTGTGCGACGTCCAACGCCGTGGCGCTTCCGCGGCTGTCGATGCGCCGACGCTGCATTTCGACACCCTACACCCGCTCGTTGGGCTTGGGGTCGCCGGCCCGCAACGCGTTCGCGCAGCGGTGGCACACCCACTCGAGAGGCCTTGGTCACGGAGCCGGCGGCGGCGACCGCCGCGCTCGCCCACGGCCCCGATCGACCCCAGTTCGGGCCTACGGTGCCGCGCACGGCGTTCGCCTGCCACTGGTGCACGCTCGCGGCGAAAGCCACCGCATTTTCCACTGCGCCTGTTACCGTCCGGTCGACCTGTCCAGGGAGAATCATTTTTCTATGCGCCGAATCATCGTGTCCATGAGCTTGCTCGTCTTCGCCACACAGGTTGGCTGCGACAACACTCGCACCGAAGAAAAGGCCCCTGACAAAGGCAAGACTGCGTTCGATCTCAAGCAGGCGCCGTCGACCAAGGCCACTCAAGCCGAGCTCGAAGAGGCCCGACGCAAGGCCGGCTTCAAGAGCAACGACGAGGTCATGGCCGAGGCGAAGGCGAAGTACGACCGCGACAGCAAGGTCTACATCAAAGAGCACCTCAAGGACTACCGCAAGCTGCTCGACGACGTGCGCAAGAAGCTCGACGAGGTCGAGAAGGCCGCGCCCAAGTGGGCAGCCGCGAAGGACGGCGCTGGGGCGTTCGAGTCGTGGAACGAGAAATACAAGAAGGAAGTCTCCAAGCTCATCAAGGGCTATGACGAGCTGACGAAAAAGGGCAGCGAGGGTGGCAACACCCAGGCCCAGCTCGGCGGTGCGATCCAAGCGTGGGAAGACCTCGGTCGCGACCTTGGCCCCGAGATCTCCAAGCAGGACGCCTTCGGCGCCACAGTGACCAACATCCGCACGCAGCTCGACGCCGTGGGGAAGATCCTCGACGAGATCGAGAAGGAC
>CANLQR010000156.1 GCA_947492135.1 Deltaproteobacteria bacterium
AAGACATCGGGACCTTCGATCGCGGTAACCGAGGCCTTGACCCCGGGCGACTGTAGCGACTGTAGCGCCTGGGCCAGCGCGGGTGCATCGGCGACGCCGAGAATCGAGAACACCACGCCACCGTGGGCATCGACCCGCGCGAGTTCGACGGCACTCACGCCCATCACCGATTGCAGCAATGCGCGCTCCAGCCGACGCAACTTCAGCGACGGACGGCCGCCACTGACCCGGAGCATGACCTGACCGTGCCGATGCAATGCCAGTGCTGCACCGAGCTGGCCGGCCGCCTCGGCGGTTGCCGCCGCCAGAGCCTCCGCGGGTGACTTGGCAAAGCCGTCCACTTTGGCGGTAGAGATCGTCCGCCCCTGCGCGGTGGCGACGAGTTCCACCCGAGCGGCGTGTTCGAACGTATGCGGCACCGCCCCGAGCAGCTGGCAACTGGCCTTGATTCGCAGCGGCGCGCCGGCGGTGCCGACGGCACCCGCCACGACGAGCTCGTCCTCGATGCGGGCGCGAACCGTCGTCTGGGGTTCGCAGGCCGGCTCGGGGTCCACGCCGTCGAGCACGAACAGCGGGACTGCCACGGTCGTTCCGGAACTCTGGACGCGTTTGCGAAGCCGCGCGAGATCGATCTCGACCTCGACCTCGATGGCGACGCCGCCATCCTGAGCACGCTCGGAGATCACATGATACGAGCCGGTCCACGCCGTGGTGTTGCCGAGGATCAGCTTGCGCTCGGACTTGCTCAGCTTGCCCAGCTCGGCGAGCGCGGCTTCGAGCGCAGTGCGTCGCGCCTTGTCGAGCGCCCGGGTTCGCGCCGCGGTCGGGCTCTTGTCCTTCACATCCGCGACCGAGGTCGCGCTGCCACGAAAGGGCTGCGCCGCCGCCGCGCGGGACCCCAGCAGCACGGCCCCGATCAAACACGCTCGTGCCAGGGGCCAAGCCCGGAAGCAGGGCCGGAACCCACGGACGACCCAGAGTCGGTGCACCGGGCGAGTTTGGCCGCCCGACTCCCGCTTTGGCAAGTTTCGCGGCATCGACGGCCTCGCCGCGCGGGGAAAGTGCCACTGGCAGTGGCAAATCGGGGCGAGCTGAGCTACATCGACATTCGATGCTGCGCCCCCCGTTCCCCGGCCACCGCCGCTACAGCATCACGCATCGCGCGGTGCAGCGCTTGCGCGAGCTCGTGCCCCGGCGCGAAGAGGAGGACGATGAGACCCTGCGTGATCGACTCGATGCAGCGCTGGCCGCCGCCGAAGCCGATGGTAAGGCGGTGCGGACTCTGGACGCGATGCTCGGTGAGCCGCAAACCCTGATTCCCGTCGCCGACTTCGGCGAGGTCCTCTACGCGATCATCAAGGAGGAGACCGTCGTGACGGTGCTGCCGCAAGGGCACGGCGAGGAGATTCTTCATCGCGGTCAGGCCATGGAGCAGAGGATGGCGGCCGGCCATCCCGCCCCGCGCCCTCCGGAGCGCGAGCGTGACGACGCATGGGATCGGACCCGCCGCTGGCGCAGTCGCGACGCGGCTGCGCCGCCCGTGGTCATCGAACGGCCCCTGCGCCCCAGCAACGGCTCAGGGTCTGCCGAGCCAGAACCGAGCGTTGCTGCGCCCGCGATAGCCCCGCGTGCCGACGCGCCGCGACTCGCCGACCTCACCGTGAGCGCGAGGGTGGTCGCGTTGCCCGAGCGACCCAAGCTCCAAGGCCCGGTCGGCGATGCGCTGCGCGATGCGCTGCAACTCGGTCGCCGGCGAGCCGCCGTCGCTGCGTTGCGCGAGGTGCTCGCCTCGAGCCAACGCGACGCCTCGCTGCTGCCCTTGTGGAACGAACTCGCCCGCAACGACCTGCCCGAGGCGTTGACGATCGGCGATCTGCTAGACGCCGCGCGCGGGCTGTAACGCGGCCGCTTTTAGGGCCGCGACATCAGCAGTGCCAGTGCGCGGCGCACCAAGGCATCGAGCGTCGCTGGAGCGCCGTCGTCGGCTTTTGCGAGCGCGACCTCGACGTCCTTGGCCTTCCATCCCAGGTTCACGAGGACCGCACGAGCGTCGTCGGCAAACGACGACGACAGGTGAATGCCGCTGTCGGCCGGCGTCGAGACCGGGGCGAGCGCGTCGCGCAGCGGGGCAACCTTGTCCTTGAGATCGAGCAGGATCCGCTCGGCGGTGCGCTTACCCACACCCGGGATCCGCTCGAGCAAGACTCGCTGTTCGGTCTCGATCGCCGCGAGCAGCTCGCCGATCGGAAAACCACCGAGCACCGCGATCGCGAGTTTTGGACCAACCTGCGGCACGCCGATCAGCAGTCGGAACGCTCGGCGTTCGATCGCGTCGGCAAAGCCGAACAGCGCGAGCACATCCTCGCGCACGTGCGTCTGGATCCACAGCGTACACGCCTGACCGAGGTCAGGCACGCCGGCCAAGGTCTGCAGCGAGACCGCGATCTGATAGCCCACACCGCCGACGTCGAGGATCACTTCCCCGGCAATGGGATCGCGCGCGCGCACCGTACCGCTCAGCCAGCCGATCATCGGCGCAAAGGTGCCACGGATGGTCTCCGCACGCCACCTGCGGCGCCGCGCAGCTCACAGGCACGACAACGCGTGGCAGCACGCGATTGCCAGAGCATCCGCGGCATCGGCGGGCGGTGCCGTTCGCAGATCGAACAGCAACCGCACGCGATCGGCGACATCCTGCTTGGTCGCAGCCCCATGCCCGGCGACGACGCGCTTCACGAGCGCTGGCGCATACTCGAAGCTAGGCAAGCCGCGCTGCCCGGCGAGCAGCATCAGCGCCCCGCGAGCCTGCCCGAGGGTCAGGGCACTGTGGATGTTCTTGCCGCCGAAGGCCTGTTCGATCGCGAGCGTGGTCGGTGAAAATTCATCGATCACGGTGCCGAGGTCCGTCGCGATCGCGAGCAAGCGCACCGCGACCTGCTCGCGTGCCGGGGCCGCGATCACGCCACACTCGAGGTAGCGCATCACCGCCCCATTGCGGCCCGGCGTGGCCTCGATGATGGCGTAGCCGACCTTCAGCGTGCCGGGATCGACCCCGAGGATCCGCATCTTGACCCGCGTCGATCCGGTCGGTGGCCCCGACGGCACGCTCGACGGCGACCTCGCGCGGCCCATGCGTCTACGGCCCCTGGTCCTCGGAACGAGGGAGCACCACGGAGCCGAGCGCCTCCGACAAGCGCCGAGCGAGGCCGGTGTGACGACGCCCGCCATCGGTGCGCCCGATCGCCTGTTCGATCGATCGCGGGTCACCGACCACCACACAGAGCTGCCGTGCCCGCGTGATCGCGGTGTACAGCAAGTTGCGCCGCAACATGATGTTGTGCTCGGGCAGCAGCGTGACGATGACCGCGGGGAACTCGCTGCCCTGACTCTTGTGGATCGTCACCGCGTAGGCCAGCGTCAGCGCGAGTCCCTCGTGCCCGGTGTAGCTGACACGCGGGCCGTCCATGTCCACCACCACCGTCGTGGTGCTGGGATCGACCGCGACCACCCGACCGATGTCACCGTTGAAGACGGCCTTGTTGTAGTCGTTCTTGGTCTGCATCACGCGATCGCCGACACAGAACCGGCGCAAGCGTTGACCACGACCACCCTCGATCACCAACTCGGCTTGGCCCGCGGTGTGGCGGGCCGAAAGCGCCTCGTTGAGCGCCTCGGTGCCGGCCTTGCCGCGGTGCATCGGGCAAAGCAACTGCACCTCGTGGGCGCCATCGAGGCCGTAGACCTCGGGGATTCGTTCGGTCGCCAGCCGCACGCACAGATCGTGGGCGTGCTCTGGACTCTTGGCATGGGCGACGAAGAACTCGCCGGGCGCCCCGGCTTCGTCCGCGCGCAAGCTCTGGCCGCGGAGGATTCGATGCGCGTTCTCCACGATGCTGCTGCCGTGGGCCTGGCGGAACACCTCGGAGAGCCGCACGTGCCCCAGGGGCGATCCGGGTTTTTCGGCGGCCGCGACGATATCGGAAAGCACGTTGCCGGGACCGACCGACGGCAACTGATCGCCGTCGCCGACCACGAGCAGCCGATGCAGAGGCGTGAGCGCGCCGAACAACGCCGAGCCCAACGCGACGTCGAGCATCGACGCCTCATCGACCACCACCAGACCGCGGGGCAGCGGGTTGGTGGGGCCATGCAGGAACCGGCCGGTCTCCGGCTGAAATTCGAGCAGGCGGTGGATGGTGCGAGCTTCCTGGCCAGCGGCTTGCTCGAGACGCTTCGCCGCGCGGCCGGTCGGCGCGCACAGCAACAACGGCTCGTCGTGGGCGCGCGCCAGCGCAAGCATCTGGCGCACGACGGTGCTCTTGCCGGTACCCGGGCCGCCGGTCAGCACCACGACCCCATGTTCGGCGACCGCACTGACGGCGGCGATCTGTCCAGCGCTGAGATTCGACGGCAGTTCGACGAGGCTCCAGCGCCGATGAGACGCGTTGGCGATCGCCGCGAGCGCGTGCGCCAGCGATTCCTCGGCGGCGACGAGTTCTGGCGAGAAGCACAGTGGTGTGCCGTCGTTGCCGTGCTCGAGGACCAGTTCGCCGCCCTCGACCAGGTGTTCGCCAGCGCCACGCACCGCGTCTTCGGCCACGCCCAGGGCCAGCGCAGCCTTGCGCACGAGAATCTCGATGGGTAGCGCACAGTTCCCGTCCTGGGCCGCGAGCTCCATCGTGTGCAACAGCCCGGCTTCGATGCGCTCATCGCTGTCCATCGCCAAGCCCAGGGCGCGCGCGATCCGATCGGCAGTCGAGAATCCGATACCTCGGACCTCGCGCGCCAACCGGTAGGGCTTGGCGCGAACGAGCGCGATCGCATCGCTTCCAAAACGCTCGTGGATCGCCGGCCCCAGATGCGAGGGCAGATCGAGCTCGAGTAGCTGAGCCTCGAGCTGCGCGATGGGTCCGACGTGGGTCTGGTGGTGTTCGACGATCTTCTCGAGCGTGCGCGGACCGATCCCCTCGATCTCCAGCAGCCGCCGCGGGGCCTGCTCGAGCACGGCGAGCGTATCGAGCCCGAACCGCGCGACGATTCGCGCGGCCATGACGTCCTTGATACCGGGATAGCGCCGCAGCCGGCGTTCGATGCCCGCCATCGTCGTGGGCACCTCGACCAGCACGCGCTCGAAACGAAACTGTCGACCGTGGCTGGGATGGACGTCCCACACGCCGTGGAGGGTCACCTGCGCGCCGACCTCTGGCGCCGATGCTCGCCCCACCGCCGTCAGCAGCTCTGCGAATCCCGCTACCGCGAGTCGCAGCACGGTGTAGCGCGTGCGGTCGTCGTGGTAGACCACGCGCTCGACCGTTCCCGCGAGCACGGCAAGCTCGGTCGGCAAGTCAGGGGCAGCAGCCACGGCGTGGGCAGCATGGATCGGGCCGCGCCGAACCGCCACGGGGCCCGAGCCCTTGGGCGACACTTTGTCGTCGCCAACCCGGGCTCACCAGGGCGACGTCAATCCGGGAGATCCAACCCCGCGAGCGTCGCGACCAGCATGCCGATGCGATCCTGGCCCCACAGCAACACGGGGGCCCGACCCGGTCGCTGCACCGCGAAGCTCGGGACCCCACACACACCGGCTTGGCCCGCGTCCTGGGTGTTGCGCCGCAGCCGGGCCTTGATGTCGTCGTGCTCGGCGCGCTCGAGCAACGCGCGCGCGGGCAGCCCAGCTTCGTCGAGCACGGCGGCCAACACCTCGCGATCGTCGATCGGGCGCTCGTCGACCCACGCGGCGCGATAGATGGGCGCGGTCGCGCGGGGCTCCACCACCGCCACGCGCAACGGCAAGACCGTGCGCATCGGAAACCCACTTGGGAAGCGCAGCGGCACGCCCCACAACCTGGCCCAGTCGTCGAGATCCTGGCGCACCCAGGCCTGCTTGTGCGCGTGCATGGCGAACAGCGGCACGTCGACGGTGCCGATGTCGCGGAACAGCCCACCCAGCAGGATCGGGACCATTTCGAGCGTCGCGTTGGCGGCCGCGCACACCGCTTCGAGCTGAGTCGACGCGAGATAGCTGAACGGGCTCGAAAAGTCGTGGAAAAAACGAACGGTCGTCGGCACCGACGGCGACGTCCAGGCGCCAGGCACTGGGTACCGAGGATCGATGGCCGGGCCACCCAGCGCCTGGGCCAGCACCGCGAGGCGGTCTTGTCCCCACACCCGCACTGGTCCGCGCACGAACGTGGGCACACCGAAGGCCCCGACGGCCACCGCCGCTTCGGTGCACGCCCGGAGCTCGGCCTTGACCGCGGGCAGATCGATCGCGCCGACGTCGAGATCATGGGCCGCAGCGACAGCGCCCAGAACCCCGCGGTCCGCCACGTCGAGGCCTTGCTCCCAGTAGGCCCGAAACAACGCGCCGGCAACGGCATTGCGGCGCTGCTGTGGGGCGCTGACCACCAGCCGCATGGCTTCGACGGTGCGCCGAGGATGCTCCGCGGGCACCGCGAGCCGATGGCCATGCAGCGCCCCCTGCCGACGAATGTCAGCGTGGGTCAGGCGAGCCCGCGGCCGCGACATCGCGCGGTTGGGATCGTCGGGGGCCCCGAACGCGCGCAGCAAGCCACCTAGCAGCACAGGACACCACTGCACCTCGAGGCCCCGCACCGCCGCAAACTCCTCGATCTGGAGCGAGGCGAGATACGCGTACGGGCAGACGACATCGTAGAAGAAGCGCAGCGGCTCGGTCACGGCTCATCGACCCCCACGTATCCGAACTCCCCGCCCAACGGGCGCGGCGTATCATCGGCATCCGCGAGCGGATCGCCGGGCAGCCACAGCGCGATCTGACCGAACAAGGTCGTCTCCGGATCCGAAAGCCGCATGTCGCCCTCGGCCGGATTGTTGAACCATGCGGACTCGTACACCCCGATGGCGACGCTTCCGTCCTCGACGAAGTTCGCGGTGTCGATGGCGTTGGTCACGAGTTCCAACACGAAGCAATCGAGTTCGATGGAGTTGGTCGAAACCCCGGCGACGATGCTGTTGCGGATCGAACCCTCAGCTTCGAGGCACTGGATACTGTCGGCCCCAACGCCATCGTTGCCGACGATGGTCGAGTACAGCGAGTTCAGCGCAGCGTACTGCAGGTTGATGGCCGGGCCGCTGCTCGCGTCGCCGTTGGAAACGACAGCCGAGTTGTCCAGCACCAGCGTGCCGCCAAACTGGCGGACGCCGCCGCCCTCGTTGCGCAGCATCGCGGACCGCCGCATCGTGGTCTCGCAAGCCGAGGTACCGTAGATCCCGTACTCGAGGTTGTTGCGGATCTGTGAGTCGTCGAGCTGGAGCGTGCCGCCGCCGCAGGAGATCCCATGCGAGAGCGCGTTGCCGCGGACCTGCACGCCCTCGAGATAGACCACGGCACCGATGACGTCGATCGAAGCCTCGTCGAGCCCGACCTCACCGGTGATCTGAACGTTGCCTATCGCCCGAATGGCCACGGTCTTGCCTTGAACCACGACCTGCTCGCCGTAGGGACTCCCTCCGGCGACGAAGAAGGTCCACGACTCGTCCATGGGAACCAACGCGATCGCCTCGGCGAGGCTGCACGCGGGCGAGTCTTCAGTGCCCAGGCCCGGACACGGCTCGGAGCCATCGACCCAGACGACCTGATCGAGAGGAAAACACTCGCCTTGGTAGTCGTCCGAGGGCGCAATGTGGCAAGCCGTCGCACACTGCCCGTGCTGCGTGCACGGCTGACACTCCCCGCTGTCGCCGCAAACCGGAGCCGCGCCGGCGCAGAAGTCGGCGTCGGCCATCGCGCAGCTCTGGCAGCTGCCGGTGACGGCGTTGCACGACGGTTGCGACGGATCGAGATCGGCGCAAAACGAGTCGCCGCCAGCGTCTGTGCAGCTGACACAACCCGCCTCGATGCAGTACGGCGCCGCGCGATCGAGCGCATCGCATTGCGCGTCGAACAAGCCTCTCTCGCCACACTCGAACGCCGCCTCGGTGGTGCTCGAGCTGCCGGCGGTGGTATCCGCCGAGGACAGCGTGGTGGTGGTGTCGGCCTCGCTGGTGCTCGACGATCCACTCGTGGTGGTCTCGACCTCGCCGGTGTCGGCCGAGGTGCTGCCGTCGGGCGAACACGTCAGCGGTGGAAGCGTGGCGACGCAGCCCTGGAACTGACTGGCCGGGACGCAGGTGTTGCAGAACGGCCGACCCGGATAGTCCGCAAGACAGGTGGCGTTGCTCTCGAGGTTGACGCAGTGCGCCACCAGCTGGGGCGCATCGCCGGTGGTGTCGACGTTGCAACCCGCGAGCACGGCGAACAGCCCCCACCCTGCCAACGGCGCCAGCCAGCGCGAACTCGGGCGCCAATGATCGGTACGGGCATCGCGCGACATGGCTCGGCTCAAGACCATGCGCAGAGCATAGCACCGTGGGCGACGTTGGACGGGAGTCGAGCGGTGCGGGTGTCGGACAGTGTGTGGCCTTGAGCGCACCCCAAAACGCCACGGCGGTCCCCCTTCGTCCGCGAGAATCAACCATGCCGCGCCAGCGTCGATCGTGATGTTGCTGCTTCGCGTGGAAACCAAGATGGACGCCCCAACTCCCGACCTCGCGCTGTGCTCGTCCTGTCCTCGTACGTCGAGCGTGTCCATGCTGTCCACGCTGCAAGTCGACGACCAGGGCGACGCCCTCGACGCGCTCGCGGCGACGGCCCTGGTCGGCTGGCACCGCAACGCGCGACGCGAGTCCGACGCGCGCCACGACGCCATCGCGGCGATGCCTTCGTCGCTGTGCAGCACGTGGGCGCCGGCTCAGCTGTCGCTGCGCACGTCGCCCGCGACTCGGGCTCGGCCCTCGCGCGACCCGTGGATGCTGGGCAGCGTGCTCTCGACCGGCCTGGCCGTGCTGATGCTGTTCGCGGCGATGGTGTGGCGCCTCGAACACCCGCGGGTGATCCACGTCGAGGGCGCCCCCGTCGCCCCGCAGGCCGCGGACTATCCGGCCGTGGCCGTGGATGTGGTCACGGCCGCGAGTCCGTGACCACCGCGACGGTTGCGTTCAACTCGCCCGCAGGGGCTGCCACGCTGGTGATCCAGCCAAACGACGGTCCCGCATCGACGTAGCGATGCGGGTGCCAGAAGTCTCGCGGATCGCTCGCGAGGCTCAGCGTCCGTTGCTCACCGGGTGTGACCGTGAACTCGGTGGTCTCCACACCGGTGGTCGCCGCGAACTGCAGCTCGATGCGACCGCCAGCCACGCGATAGTTGAGCGCCTCGGTGGTCCAGTCGTCGAAATCGCCGCGATGAAACCACCCGGTGCCGCGGCCGTCGATTCCGCCGCAGCGCAGCTGGTACAGGCCAAATCCGTACCCGCCCGTCGCGAACGCGGTCCGGTCGAGCCACAGCCTACCCGCGACGGGTGAGCCGCCGCAGCTCTCGGACCCAGCACCGGTGGGCGCCTCGTGGGGCGACGCCGGCTCGGAGCGCACCTGCACATAGCGTTGGCGCCCTCCTGCTCGCGGATCCTGTTCGAGGACGAGCCGGCGTTCCTCGCCATCGGCGTCGATCGAAAACTGCACCGGATGACGACCGCCGGTCTTGCGGAACACGAGCGTGACGACCCCATCGCCGACCGTGTAGTCGAAGCTGTTGGTGTTCGTCGCGCCAACCCGTCCATAGCGGTACAGGCCATGGCCATCGCCGTGAAAATAGTAGAGCTGGACCGGCTGCCCCTGGCCACCGGGTGGATGCGCACTCCACAACCCGACGAGAGGATCTTCAGCAGCGATCTGCCGTGCGCTGGGCGCCGGCGACGACGCCGCGTCTGGTGGTCCCGTCCGCAGGTGAATCGCCGCGGGCACCGCCGCGACCGCCAGGGCGAACACACACACGGTTCCGAACGACGGACGGCGCTGGGTCGGGATCATCGTGATGGTGATGCTAGCCGATCCCCTTGTGTCGCCGGGCCGACCGTTCGACCATGCCAGCGTTGGTGCAGGCAACTCCAGCGGGGGCCCCGCTCGCTGCGCGCTTGGTGCTCGCGTCGGCGTCCCCGCGCCGCGCCGAGCTCCTCGAGCGGGCGGGATTCCGCTTCGTGCGACGGGTCGGTCCCTGCGATGAGACCCCGCGCGAGGGCGAGCACCCGGTCGCGCTCGCGCGGCGGCTCGCCAGCGCCAAGGCCGACGCCGTCGCGACCCCGGACGCGGTGGTGCTCGGCGCCGACACGGTGGTGTGGCAACCCGACGATCTCGTGCCGCTCGGCAAGCCGGACGACGAGCGCCAGGCCCGAGCGCTGCTCACCAAGCTCGTGGGCGGCATGCACCACGTGACCACGGCGTTCGCCTTGACCGGCGCGGTCCCCTGCGAGGTTCACGACGTGACCACGATGGTGTGGATGCGAACGCCTGGCGCCGACGAGATCGAGGCTTATCTGGCTGGAGACGAGTGGCGCGACAAAGCCGGCGGGTACGGGATCCAAGGGGTCGCCGCAGCGTTTGTCACACGAATCGAAGGCTCGTACACAGCCGTGGTCGGCTTGCCGCTCGCGGAGGTCGTGATGAGGCTTCGCGCGCTGGGTTGCGTGACCGGCGGATGACACTTCGGGGCCCAGCGGGCGACCTGCTCCCGGCACTCACGGCGCGCCTGGCTGAGATCACCGACCGCATCGAGCGGGCGCGCGCCGCCGCCGGTGCGGGACCCGTGGAACTGGTGGGCGTCAGCAAACACCACCCGCCTGCGGCGATCGAGGCGGCGTTGTCCGCAGGTCTTTGCGTCTTCGGCGAGAACTACGCGCAAGAACTCGAGAGCAAGCGCGCCGCGATCACCGACCTCGGGGCGCGCTGGCACATGATCGGTCCGGTGCAGAGCAACAAGGCCAAGCGGGTGGTCGGCTGCGCGCTGATTCACACGGTCGACCGACCATCGTTGATCGCCGCGCTCGACCGCCACGCGACCACGGCCGGGCTCACCCAGCCGGTGCTGGTTCAGGTGAACGTGACCGCCGAGCCCGGAAAGGCCGGGATTTCTCCGCAGTCGCTGCCGGACCTGCTCGATGGGTTCGCTGCGTGCTCGGCGGTCGTCTGCGTCGGGCTGATGCTGATCCCGCGGCTCGGGAGCCCGACCGAGATCGCGGACCAGTTCGGGGCTTTGCGCGGCCTTCGAGACGAACACAGCCGCGTCGCGCGGCCGCAGGTCGCGCTGCGCGAGCTCTCGATGGGCATGAGTGAGGACTTCGAGCTGGCAATCGCCCACGGGGCCACGATCGTGCGGGTGGGCACCGCGATCTTCGGGACGCGTCCATCATGACGAACCGCGCAGGATCGATCTCGACGACGGCGCGCGGTTGTCCGCGGTGCTGGTCTCTGCTACGCCGGGACGGGCCCACGTCATGATCGGTGCCGATTCTCTGCTTCGTGCGCGCGAACCCTCCGCACTCGCCGGCGCCCGGCGCCTGACGGTGTTCTACGATGAACGCCCGATCCCTGCTTCGGACGCAGACACGGTGACGTCCGCGCTGCTTGGCGTCGGCGTGGTCGCAACTGGCCGCAGCCTCAAGTACCGGCGCCCTCGTGGCCCCTATTGTCTGCAAGGTGACTGCGGCACGTGTCTGGTGCGCATCGATGGCGTGCCCAACCACCGCGCTTGCACGACGCCGGTGCGCGACGGCATGCGGGTCGAGCGACAAAATCGCGTGTTGGCGGGCGGACCCGATCCCACGGCGTTGGTCGATCGGCTGTTCGCGTCGAACATCGACCACCACCACTTCATGGTGCGACCCAAGCTGGTCAACCGCATGATGCAGGATGTCGCCCGTAACCTCGCGGGCCTCGGGACGCTACCCGACCTTCCGGCCGCGGCCGTGCGACCGATGGAGCACCGCCCCCAGGTGCTTGTCGTCGGCGCCGGACGCTCGGGGCTCGCCGCGACGGCGCGGCTTCGTGCGGCCGGATTGGAGGTCGAGTGCCTCGATCGTTTCGATGCGCGGTGGTCCACCCCCACGGCGCAAGCGGTGCGCTGGGAAACGCCAGTGTTTGGGATCTATCCGGCCGAGGGAGTCATCGCAGCGATCGGCGGCACCGCCGACGACCGCACACTGCACACGTTCCGCCCGTCCCACGTGCTCATCGCGACCGGCGCGCGTGATGTGATGGTGCCGGTGCCCAACAACGATCTCCCCGGGGTCTTCGCCGCGCGGGGCTTGTTGGGCCTGCTGACGCGCACCGACACCGCGTTGAACTGCCCGACGATCGTCGTCGGAGCGCCGGCGGTCGCCCAGCCGCTGGCCGCTCGACTCGGTGCCTCGTTCGTCGCCGTCGACGACGTCCAGGCGATTCTCGGCGGCAGCCGCGTCGAGGCGATCGCGACCTCCTCCGGCAAGCGCGAGGCGGGCTGCGTCGCGCTGGCCGCACGACCCGCGCCGGTCTCCGAGCTCGCCCGACAGGCCGGCGCCGAAGTCGTGTGGATGGACGCCGGCTTCGCTGTCGCCCGCGACGAACTGGGCCGCTGCGGCCAAGGCCCTTGGACCCTGTGGGCCTGTGGCGAGGCCTGTGGGGTCACGGCCGACGTCGCCGCCGATGACGGCCTGCGCGTCGCCGACAACATCCTCGCCGCGGTGCGCAGCCGACCCGATCGAGGGCCGCGATGACCCAGCGCATGTTCATTTGCCGGTGCGAGGACGTCACCGTCGCCGAGGTCGATCACGCGATCGGAATCGGCCTCGAGAGCGTCGAGGAGATCAAGCGCTACACCGGACTGGGCACCGGACCGTGCCAAGGCAAAGAGTGTACGGTCGCGCTGGTCCACCTGCTGCTCGACCGTGGTCGCATCACCGCGAGCGCCGTCCAGCCCTTCACTGCGCGGCCGCCTGCCGAGCCGGTCACGTTGGCCGAGCTCGCCTCACTGGCCGAACTCACGGGGCCGGCCGAACTCGCCGCGCCCGCCGAGCTCGCGTCCCCGGCCGGCGAAGCGCCGCCGTCTGGAGCGACGCCATGAGCCCACGCCCAACGCTCGGTAGCCGCGGCGTCGCGCTGCCCGCGGCCTGCGATGTCGCGATCGTCGGCGGCGGCGTGATGGGCTTGGCGACGGCGTACCACCTCTCGCAGGTCTCCCGTCTGCGCGTGGTCGTGCTCGAGCGCAGCTACCTCGTCAGCGGAGCTTCCGGCCGCAATGGCGGCGGCGTGCGGATGCAGTGGGGCGACGAGGGCAACGTGCGGATCATGATGGAGAGCATCGAGATCTGCCGCGGTCTGACCCAGGAACTGGGCATCAACTTGTGGTTCCGCCAGGGTGGCTATCTGTTCGTGGCCCGGACCGAAGCCGGCGAGGCCCGGCTGATTCGCAATGCCGAGCTGCACCGAGCCATCGGAGCGCCGACCCGGCTGATGAGTGCGGAAGAGGCCCGTGAGCTGGTGCCGGATCTCGAGGTCTCAGGGATTCGCCTCGCCGCGTTCAACGCCGAGGACGGCGTCGTCTTTCCGTGGCCGTTCGTGTGGGGCTATGCCGGCCAGGCGATCCGCCGCGGTGTCGTCGTGCGCACGCACACCGCAGCGATCGCCGCCGAGCCCGACGGCTCAGGCATGCGCCTGCGGCTTTCGACCGGTGAGCACCTGCGCGCCCAGATCGTCGTCAATGCCACGGGAGCGTGGTCCCACGATCTGAACCGCTCGCTGGGCATCGCCTTGCCCAATCGCCCGCATCGCCACGAAATCCTCTCGACCGAGCCGCTCAAGCCGTTTCTCAATCCGCTCGTGGTCGATCTGCAGTCGGGCCTGTATTTCTCGCAGAGCACCCGTGGCGAGGTCGTGGCCGGCATCACGGTGCCCGGTGGGCACGACGACGGCACCGTCGTCGACCAGCGCTCGTCGCTGCGATTTCTCGCGCACCTCGGTGCGAACTTGGTCGCGTTGATGCCCCGGCTGGGCGCCCTCAAGGTGCTGCGCCAGTGGGCAGGACCGTACGACGTGTCGCCCGATGGCGAAGCGATCGTCGGGCCAACGCCGGGAATCCCCGCGTTGTTGCAGGTCTGCGGCTTCACCGGCCATGGCTTCATGATGGCGCCTGCGGTCGGCCGAATTCTGGCCAACTATATCGCGCATCAGCAGCGACACCCGATGCTCGAACGTTGGGACCCTGCACGGTTCGCCGGCGGAGCAACCCTCCGCCGCGAAGACATGATCATCGGCTGAGGTCTCGGGTGGACCGCAGCAGGTCCAGCACCGGCCCAAAGTGGTGACGAAAGCCGCGCAGGCACGGGGCCGATGTCTCGCCCCATGGCGCTGGCCCAGATGGCAATCGCGCGGCCCTCGCCCGCCTTGGTCGCAAGCAACCTCCCGTTCGATCTCGGGGCGTTCGACCCAACGACGCGACGCGCCGCCGAGTACCTGCTGCGGCCCGACCTGGCGTTTCCGGTGTTGCCCGCGGCGGTCGCGGAGGTCATGGCGCTGGCCAACTCACCGGAAGCAAACTTCCGTGATGTCGACCGCGTCGTGCGCCAAGATGCAGTCGTCGCCGCTCGCGTGCTCTAGGTTGCCAACTCGCCGCTGTACCAACCGCC
>CANLQR010000157.1 GCA_947492135.1 Deltaproteobacteria bacterium
CCGTTCCTTGGGCGCATGTCGATGGGTGACACCAAGGTCAAGGTGTTGTGGGACCCCGAGCAGTCGGTTCACACCGCGTTCGGCACCAAGCAGATCCCCGACACGTACTTCATCGACGAGCAGGGCACCGTTCGCGAGGCCTTCATCAACGTCCGTAAGTGGGGCTCGCCGTCGGCGGTGCAGTGTGTCGAGTCCATGCTGGCCCGGTGACGTCGTGATGAAACCGCCCCACGGGCGCTGGCGTACGCGGCTCGACGTGGCGTTCTTCAGATCCCCGAGGGCCGGTTTGCCCTCGAGCCCAGTGCCGGCCGGCGCGTTCGCTTGCGTCGCCACGATCCTGGTGCTGGGCTGCGGTCGAGCACCCCAGGGCGTGGCCGACTTCGTGCTCGCGGATCCCAACGCGTGGTGGTTCTCGGGGGACTTCGTACAGATGGTGCCGCCGGTGCACATGCCCTCGCCGGAGTCCGAACAGGAGCAGGTCGAGGTGTGGCTGCACTCTGGAGACCTCGGCGTGGTGCAGGGGGACGATGGCGTGGCGCGGCTGAAGTTCGGCGGGGTCACGGCGGCGGATCGCATCGAGTGGAACGGGCAGGGCGCGGCGCGGCGGATCGTCGACGTCCGTGGGACTCACATCGATCACCACGGGCAGTGCACCCACCACGTGCTGCGACCGCAGGACGAGAACCCCGGGGCGGCGCTCACAGGGATGCAGTGGCCTTGCGACGATGCCACCGCGCAGGCGTGGGTCGATGCCCAAATGCGCGAGCGGCTGGCCGCGCTCCCGCCGTTTTCGCGGATGACGCCGCAGCGGCGAACCAAAGCGCTCGATGGGTTCGTGCAGCGCAACGACTGTGACGGCTGCCATCGCGAAAGCCGAGTCGATTCCACCCGCGTCGGAGCGCTCGGCCCCGTCGAGCGGGGGACCGACGCCTCGGGCTTCTTCGCACCGCAGTCCGTGCTTCGTGACGAACAACCTCTGGAGGCCTACGGCGCTGTGGATCCCAATGTGGATGATCCTTCGATCACCGTCCGCTGCGCCGACGGTCCGGCGACCAAGGCCGAGGTCCGCCACGGTCTGTGGCGGTGGCGCTGTCCTGACGAGCAGGTGCCCCTGGCCCGCGTCGACTGGGAGATCCTTCGGCAAGCCAATCCCGAGCGACTCGCGGCGATCTGTGCGTCGCGCCGCTACCTGATCGAGCGGCTCGGCGCGCGCGCGTCGGCGTTTCCAGGGGCGCTCGAGCCCTGTGGATGAGCCACTGGGAGCGATTTTCGGGCGTTGGTCGATCTCGCGTAACCTCCGGCGGCCGCTGGCGTACGGCTATCGGTCTACGACCGGAGGCTAACAATGAAGACTGATCTGAAGGGCGTCCTCGAGGCGCTGGCGCTGTGTTCGACCGTGGTGCTCGCCCCCTCGTGTGGCGACGACACGTCCAACGACGATAGCTCGAACATGATGACGGCCACGATGACGGCCGGCACGACTGCGGGTTGTCCCGGCACGACTGCGGGTTGTCCCGGTACGACTGCGGGTTGTCCCGGTACGACGGCGGGTTGTCCCGGCGCGACGGCGGGTTGTCCCGGTACGACGGCGGGTTGTCCCGGTACGACCGCGGGTTGTCCCGGCACGACCGCGGGTTGCCCCGGCACGACCGCGGGTTGTCCCTGTCCCGGCACGACCGCAGGCTGTCCTGGCACGACCGCGGGCTGTCCCGGCACCGGCGCGGGCTGTCCCGGTACGACGGCGGGCTGCCCTGGTGCAGACGCCGGTTGTCCTGGGTGCGGTTGAGCGCATCGGCGGGAGAATCCACCGCACGCGCCTGCTAGGGATCACGCGCGATGGGCAAGCACACGGTTCACGGCGTGGGGATTGGCCTCAGACGCGAGCACTACGGGGAGATCCTGCAGTGCTCGCGGACCATCGACTTTCTCGAGATCATCCCCGAGAACTTCGTGCGACATGGCGGTCGCCCGCTCGAGATGCTGCGGCAGTGCGCCGAGCGCTGGGCCATCGCCGCGCACGGGGTGTCGATGTCGCTCGGCGGTCGTGACGACCTCGATGAAGGCTATGCCACCGGCCTCGCGCAACTACTCGACGTCTGCGGCAGCGAACGCTACACCGATCATCTCTGCTACGCGGCGATCGACGGCGTGTCGTACTTCGATCTGCTCCCGCTGCCGTTCAGCACCGCGTCCGCACGCCACGCCGCTGGGCGCATCACGCAGGTTCGCGATCGTCTCCGGCGACCCATTGCGGTCGAGAACATCAGCTACTACGCCACGATGCCGGGCTCGTCGCAGGCCGAAGGGGCGTTCATCCACGAGGTCGTCGAGCGGGCCGACTGCGGTTTGTTGCTCGACGTGAACAACGTCTACGTCAACGCCATCAACCACGATCGCGACCCGTTCGAGATGCTGTGGGAGCTGCCCACCGAGCGGGCCGTGCAGATCCACCTCGCTGGGCATGTGCGCGAAGGGGTGCGGCTGATCGACAATCATGGTGCGGCCGTCAATGACACGGTGTGGGCGATGTACCGCGCGGTGATCGAGCGACACGGGCCCATCGCGACGCTGCTGGAGTGGGACACCAACATTCCCGCGCTCGATCGGGTCCTCGATGAGGCCGACAAGGCCCGGGCGATCCAACAGGCCTGCGCCGACGCTCGGCGGTCAGTCACGAGGGAGAAGCTCGGCGCATGACCCCGGTACCCGTTGCCCCGGAGCTGCACCGTTTCTTCGACGCGCTTGCGCCGATGCTCGAGGGCCGCAGCGACGCCAGCGACGTCGAAGCTGCGCTCGGTCCGTCGGGTTCGGGGACCGCCGCGTTGGGATTCTACGCGGAGCTCGTGCGCCGCAACCTGCACAAGATCCTGTCCGACGTGTTCCCGGCGGTTCGCGTGCTGTCCCGACGTCTCGTCGCGCCGGCGGGATCGGATCCACGCATGGACGCGTGGGCACGTCTCGCGGCGCGCTATGCCGCGGACCGCCCGCCCTCCGGAGCCGATCCGAATCGGTATGGTGCGGGATTCTCTGGCTGGCTGCGCGAGCAGGCCGAGCTTCCCGCGGACGCCCCCGAGTTCGTTCCGGCGCTCTGGGCCGAGGTCGCGGACTTCGAGTACACGCGGGTGCTCGCGTATCACGCTGCTGACGACGACCAAGTCGACGACGGCTTCGACCGACGGGTATTCGTTCGTCAGTACAGCTGTGACGTCCCGGCCTTGGCGCAGCTGCTGTGGCGCGATGCTGCGGTGGTCGAGTCGGCCATGCGACCGACCATCGTGCTGGTCTTTCGTCACGCGCGCACGCTGCAGCTGGCGACCTTCTATCTCGGTGCGGCAGGCATCGCAGCGCTCGCGCGCCGCCAGGGTCTGCCGTTGCCGGCTGCACTCGCGGGCCTCTCGGATCGCGAGATCGAGGCTGCACAGTCCGGTTTGATCGACGCGGGTGTGTTTTTTGCGGCGACGCCGTCCAACCCAAAGAGAGCCGAGTCATGACCAGGTTTGAACGAACAATCTTCGTCGCGTTTTTCACGGCCACGCTCGCGTGTGGCGAGTCCTCGGACGCCAGCGAGTCCTCGGGCGCTGGCGAGTCCTCGGGCGCTGGCGAGTCCTCGGGCGCTGGCGAGTCGACCGCGGGCGGCTTCGACCAAGACGCGGCGGTGCAGCGCGCGCTCGCTTACAAGACCACGATGACGCAGGTGAACGCCGAGTCGCGGCCAAGCCAGCACGGGCTCGCGGCGACCGTGAACATATGGGCCGACGACAGCGCGCTGTCGACCTATCTCGCCCTCGACCCGGACATGCCCGGCGCCGCCGCGGCGTGGGATCCTTCGGCGATGCTCGTGAAGGAGCACCTCGACGCCGACGGCGTGGTCAATGGCCTGACGGTGATGGCGCAGGGCGATCCCGATCCGGCCAGCGGTGGCTGGTGGTGGGCGCGGCTCGACGCCGACGGCACCGTTCACGAGACCGGGCAGGTGGGTTTCTGCATCAGCTGTCACACCCCTGCGGAACCGGTGGGCTGGGCCTTCGGGGTCCCACTGGACAATCGCCCGTAGGCCGGCGCAACAGTAAGGTCCACGCAGGTGGGCACCATGCGTTACGAAGGCCGCATCTTTCGTCCCCCGTCCGAGGCCGATGCGCTGATCGTCCAGGCCACGATCGGTTGCTCGTGGAATCACTGCACGTACTGCGACATGTACAGCGACAAGCAGTTCCGCGTGCGCGCGCTCGCGGAGGTGCTCGAGGACGTCGAGCGTGCCGTTGCCCAGCTCGGGCCCCGGGTCGAGAAGCTGTTCGTCGCGGATGGTGACGCGCTGACGATGCCGATGGAGCACTGGTTGCCGCTGCTCGAGCGGGCGCGCGCGGGTTTTCCCCGCCTGGGTCGGGTCTCTTGCTATGCGATGGCCCGCAACATCATGGCCAAGACCGACGACGAGTTGCTCGCGCTGCGTGCAGCCGGATTGTCGCGCTTTTACATCGGACCGGAATCGGGGGACGACGCGACCCTGCGTGCGATCGCCAAGGGCGATGACGCAGCCACGCACGTCGCCGCCGCCAGGCGTGCGCACGCGGCCGGATTCGAATGCTCGGTGATCGTGTTGCTCGGCATCGCGACCGCGCGCTCCGACGAACACGCGCGCGCCACAGCCGAGCTCATCACGCAGATGGACCCGGCGTTCTTCTCGGCGCTGACGGTCACGGTGGTGCCGGGGACGCCGCTGGCGAAGCTCGCCGCACGCGGCCGCTTCGCGGTGCCCGAGGTGCGGGCGCTGCTGACCGAGCTGCGCACGATGGTCGAGCATGCCCGGCCAACCAACGCGCTGTTTCGCACCAACCACGCCTCGAACTACCTGCCCCTTGGCGGACGTCTGCCCGCCGATCGCGATCGCATCATGGCGACGATCGACGCGGCGCTCGATGGTCGTATCGCGCTGCGCTCCGAGTCGTCTCGCGGACTTTGATCACGCGATCGCTCGCGTCGAGGCGGATGCGGGCGGCCGCGATCCGTGGCACAACATCTCCCCATGCATCCGATCTACTTCGCGCTGGTGGGTCTGGCGGCGGCATTGGTCGCGTTCCGCATGCTGATGCGCCGCGGGCGAGTGTCGGCCACCGACGCGCGCCGGCTCGTGGCCGACGGTGCGCTGCTGCTCGACGTTCGCACGCCGGCAGAGTTTGATGCCGGCCACCTCGAAGGCGCCCAGAACGTCGCGGTCCAGCAGCTTGCGGCGGCCTTGGAAGGGTTGGGTCCGAAGGCGCGGCCGATCGTCGTGTATTGCCAAAGTGGAATGCGCAGCCGCTTCGCCGCGGCGACCCTGCGTCGCGCCGGGTTTACCGCGGTCCACGACCTCGGTCCCCGCGCAGCGTGGCGCTGACCGCTCGCCCAACCGCGTCGCGACCGTTGGCTGAACCGTCGACGATCCTTCGACTTCGACAGGCGTTCGCAGCGCGATCACGACGTGCGGGTTGCCACGTTGACCCTTGGGCAAGTGGGGCGTAGCTTCCCGGCGTGCAGCAGCCCCCGAGCTACGATGCGTCGGGCCCGAGTCTTCGACTCGTGCTCGGGGGATTGATGGCGCTGGCGGTGGTCCTGGGCGTCGTCGCGTACTGGCGCTACACCCTGGCCGAGCGGCATTTCGCCGAGACCCTGGCACAGATGGACGAGATCGCCCCCAAGGTCGACACCGAAGGCTGCGTGAGCGCCGTGCTCGAGTGGCACGGGCGCTGCGAGACCGCCAGGCCGCTGTGCGACGACGGTGTCGTCCGGGTGATGTCGCACTGCCTCATCGGCGCGGATCGCCAAGAGTACTGCGGTGGGCTGGACCTGAGCTCGGCCAAGGCGCAGTGGGTGTTCAACAGGTGCCAAGAGCGAGGCACGCCGTGCCTCGATCGCAAAAAATGCGCGTGCGCTGACGCGTATCGAACCATCGACAGCTTTTGTCGACACGAACAAAAAGGGGTGGCGCTGTGAAACCGTTTCGCCTCGCGGTCGCCACGACGATCGCCACGTGGATCCTGCTGCTCATCGGCGGGTTGGTGAATCCGATGGGCGCGTCGATGGCGTGCCCCGATTGGTACTTCATCCCAACCTGCAACGGCGAGCTGCTGCCGGCCATGACCGGGGGTGTGCTCTACGAGCACGGTCATCGGCTCTGGGCGTCGTGGGTGGGGCTCTTGACGCTGGTGCTCGCGGTGGTCACGTGGCGCTCGAAAGCCGTCGACGCCACGAGCAAGAAGTACGCGATGCTGGCGCTGCTCCTGGTGTGCGTACAGGGAACGCTGGGTGGCATCACCGTGAAGCTGAACCTGTCGAGCTCGATCTCGACGCTGCACCTGGGCACCGCGATGGTGTTCTTCGGTTTGCTCATCGCACTGTGCTTTCGCCTGGCACCGGCGCCCGCGGTGGCGGTTGGGGCCTCGACGCGACGCGGGCTGATCCTGGCGGTGACCGCGGCCGTGCTGTTCCAGATCATCTTGGGCGGTACCGTGCGCCACCTCGGCGCGGGCCTCATCTGCGGCGACGACTGGCTGGGCTGCGGCCCTTGGGGATGGACCAAGCAGCCGCTTGCGCACCTCCACATGACCCATCGCCTGGTGGCCTACGCCTTGGTGCCCCTGGTGCTCGTGGCCTCACGCCACGCCGCTCGCGAGGCGCTGGCCACCCGTAACAATCTCGCCGCGCGGCTCGCCAAGCTGCCGATCATGCTGATCGTCGTCCAGGTGGTGCTGGGTCTCGCGACCGTCGCGACCGGGCGCAGCGTGGCGATCGTCACCCTGCACACGGCAACCGGAGCCCTGGTGCTCGCCAGCCTGTGGTCGTGCTACCTCTCGCTCGGAGCACGCCGTTGACCTCGAACGCCAACCCCAGTCGGCTCGCTGATTTCGTGGCGCTGACCAAGCCCGGCGTCACGCGCATGTGCCTGTTGACCACCTTGGGTGGCCTCGCGCTCGCGCCGGTCCCCTTCGATTGGGTGACCGCGACGTGTGCGATGGGTGGCACCGCGTGCGCGGTCGGGGGTGCCAACGCGTTCAACATGTGGCTCGAGCGCGACGCCGACGCCCGCATGTCTCGAACCCGCCGTCGTCCGCTTCCAGCGGGGCGCCTTGCACCGGCGGCTGCGGTGCGATTTGCGTGGCTGCTGAGCGTGATCGCCATCGTGGTGCTCGCGATCGGCACCAATCTGCTCACGGCAGCGCTGGCTGCGGCCGCGATCGCGTCGTACGTGCTGGTCTACACGCCGCTGAAGTACCGCACGCCGCTGGCGCTGCTCATCGGTGCTGTCCCGGGTGCCGCGCCGCCGCTGCTCGGGTGGACGGCAGCGACCGGATCGATCGACGCGCCTGCGCTGGTGTTGTTCGGGATCCTGTTGATCTGGCAGCTGCCGCACTTCCTCGCCATCGCGCTGTATCGGCAGGATGACTACGCTCGAGCCGGCATCCGCATCGTGCCGCTGGTCCGCGGCCCGGCCATCGCCAAGATTCAGGCCGTCGCGTGGTCGATGGTGCTGCTGCCGATCTCGATCATGCTGGTCCCGCTGGGCGTGGCGGGTGACACCTACTTGGTGTGCGCGGTCGTCATCGGCACCGGGTTTCTCGCGTGGAGCTTCACCGGCCTCAACGACCAGGCCGGCGTTCGATGGGCCCGCGGGTTCTTCTTCGCGTCGCTGGTCTACCTGCCGGCACTCACGCTGGCGTTGGTGCTGGACGTGGCGGTCTAAGAGGCCGATGGCTGCGCCGCCCCCAGATTTCATCCCGTCGCGAGGCCTGGCCTGGCTACGCAAGTACATCTGGATCGTCGCGGCGGTGCTGGGCATCATCACGATCACTGCGCTGCGGCCCATGCTGCGCAGGGTCCCAGAGCCGCCCGCGGTCCTGTACGTGTTGCCGGACTACGCGCTGGTCGATCACCAGGGCCGGTCGTTCGTGCCCGAAACCCTGCGCGGCAAGGTGTGGGTTGCCGGCTTCGTGTTCACCAGCTGCCCGAGCACGTGTCCGGCCGTCACCCGGGCGATGGGTGAGCTGCGCGATCGCTTCGATCGGATGGACCTCGACGTCGAGATGGTGTCCTTCACGGTGGACCCCGAGCACGACACGCCCGAGGTGCTCGGCGCGTATGCCGAGCAGGCCAACATCACCAGCGAGCGTTGGCGCTTCGTGACCGGGTCGCCCGCACAGATCCGGGACCTGGTGCGCGACGGGTTCAAGCTCGGGATCGGCGAGCGCGAGGCGGACCCAAAGGGCGCGATGTATGACATCGCGCATTCCACCAAGCTCGCGCTCGTGGACACCAAGGGCGGCGTCCGAGGGTTCTACGACATCGAGCCCGACGCCGGTCTCGACGAGATCTATCACCGCGCCCAGCACGTCATGGCCGAGGCCGCCCGCGCCCGGCGGACCGAGGAGCGGGGACAGTGAGCCGTGGTCCCGCTGCGTTCGCGTTGGCCACGGTTGCCATTGCCTGCGACAGCACCCCGCGGTTCGAGACGGCGTTGGTCCTGGGCGGCACCGAGGTGGCGGCCGAGGTGCTCAACCAGGGCGCACGCGTCTACGAGATGCGCTGCGCGAGCTGCCACGGCGGCGATGGCTCGGGGACCGGCGCGAGCGGTCGGGCGCTCCCGCAACCGCCGCGAGACTTCAGCAAGGCCGAGTTCCGCTACAAGTCGACCCCCGGGGACGAGCTGCCCACCGACGCTGACCTGGCCTTCACGATACGCGAAGGCCGCATCGAGAACGGGATGCCCGCGTGGAGCACGCTCACCGAGGCCGATCGTCACGCGGTCGTCCAGTACATCAAGACCTTCTCGCCCCGTTGGCTCGCGCCAGCCGCGACTTTGGCCGCTTCCGGGGCGACCGCGGCGGCCAGTGGCACCACGCAAGCCCAGGGTGGGGTGCCATGAGCGCATCGGGATCACTCCGTGCGTCCGCCGAAGCTTCGGCCGAGAGCGCAGAGAATTCGGCCAATCACTGCCGTCCGATGCCACCCGACAGTTGCGGCAAATTTTCTCTGTTGCTAGGGTCCGCGCCGGTGACGGCGGGTCATTCGCCCCGAGTGAGGCAGTGCAGGCACACACCTGCACGCGCATCCGCGTGCGCTCGCGGCCACAACGATTGCTCGGCGATTGTCTGGCGATTGTTTGGCGATTGCTTGGAAACTCGGCACGACGTCGTCTGGTCGTGCCGCCACGACGCCGCAGCCATGCGGCGAATGCCGGCCCCAACCACGTGCCCGTCGGCACGCCGGTCCGGGGCAGCGAAGGTGAACTGACGTGCCGGCCATCTTTCCTCGTTGGACGAACAACGTTCCGATCATTGTCGGGCTGATCGCGCCGCTCGCCGGCGCCAGTCTGATTTTTGCGGTTTGGTACTGGTTCTCGCCCTTGTATACGGACGTCGGGTACCGCCCCGACCAGCCGGTGGCGTACAGCCACAAGCTGCACGCCGGCGAGCTCGGTATCGATTGCCGCTATTGCCACAACACGGTGGAGAAGACGGCCCACGCCGCGATCCCACCCGCAGCGACGTGCATGAACTGCCACGAGCTGGTCAAGACCGAGAGTCCTCGGCTCGATCTCGTGCGCGAGTCTCTCGCGACCGGCAAGGCGATCCCGTGGGTCCGCGTGCACCAGCTGCCGGACTACGCGTATTTCAATCACTCGCCGCACGTCGCCGCGGGCGTCGGGTGTGCGAGCTGCCACGGTCGGGTCGATCAGATGACCGTCGTGGAGATGAAGCAGCCGCTGTCGATGGGTTGGTGCCTGGATTGCCATCGCGATCCCAAGCCCAACCTGCGCCCACTCGACCAGGTCACGAACATGGATTGGGACGGATCACAGAGCCCCTACGACCCTGATCGCGACGCGAACCGCAAGCGCAAGGTCAACCCGCCCACGCACTGTTCGGGGTGCCACCGATGAGCACGGAAAAGATTTTCGGAGCGACCTACTGGCGCTCGCTTGCGCAGCGCGAGCTGACGCATGACGAGGCCGCCGATGGTTGGAAAGAGTTCGCGCCGTTCGTCAGCGAGGCCGGCGCACTCACCACGGCACCACGTCGACTGCCGGTTGCCGGCGCGTCGGTCGTCCAAGAGGACAACCCGGCCGAGGTCGGACTCGACGACATCGTGCCCAGCGATGGTGTCTCCCGGCGCCGGTTCTTCAGCGTCGTGGGGGCCTCAGCGGCGCTCGCTGGCGCCACGGGCTGCGTGCGCAAGCCGCGAGAGACCATCCTCGAATTCGGTGAGCGCCCCGAGGATCTCATTCCCGGCCGACCGATGTTCTATGCCAGCGCGATCCAGCGCGGCGCGACCGTCGAGGGCGTGATCGTCGAGAGCCAAGACGGGCGACCCACCAAGATCGAGGGCAACCCGAAGCACACCGGCTCGCAGGGTGCGACCAGCGTGTGGACGCAGGCGTCGGTACTCGACATCTACGACCCGGAGCGCACCCGCGTTCCCGTCAAGATGGAGGGCGGCAGCCCGGTGTCGTCCGACATGGCGACCGCGCGGACGGCCATGGCCAAGCTGCTCACCGACGCCCAGAAGAACGGCGGCGAGGGGCTTGGGGTGGTGGTTCGCTACATCACGTCACCCACCACGCGCGCCGCACTGCGGTCGATGGCCCAGCGGTTCCCCAAGGCGCGCTTGTTCGTCAGCGATCCGCTGGTGCCGTGGAACGGCTTTCGCGCGGCGGAGCTCATCGGTGGTGCGGGTGCCCGCACCTTCCATCATCTCGAGAAGTGCGCCGTGATCTTCTCCGCCGACTCGGACTTTCTCGTCACCGAGTCCGAGAGTGTCCGGATGTCGCGCGAGTGGGCCAGGACCCGCCGCGTCGTCGGCCCGACCGATTTCATGTCGCGGCTCTACGTGGTGGAGCCGCACCTGACCTCCACCGGCGTGATGGCCGATCAGCGCCGTCGTCTCAAGGCGAGCCAGGTCGGCGACGTCATGATCGCCTTGGTCGGGGCGTTGCAGGCCTCACCGAGCTTCACGCTCCCGCCCGGCGCCGGGCTCGAGGGCCTGCCGAAGGTCAGCCTCGACCCCGAGACCGCCGCGTTCGTGGCCGCGCTCGCCAAGGATCTCAGCAGCCAAGAGAACCACGGCAAGAGTGCGATCATCGTTGGCGCTCGCCAACCCGCTTGGGTGCACGTACTCGGCTTGCTGATCGACGTCGCGCTGGGCAACCAGAAGTTCGGTGCCACCGACGTCAAGCCCGACGCGGCGGCAGCCCAGGAGAAGGCGCCTCCCGGCAGCGGCTCGCTGCGCTGGCGATCCGACTCGACGGTGGCTGCGGCCCAAGACCTGACCGCGCTCGCGGCCGGCCTGCAGGACAACAGCATCAAGACGTTGCTGTGTTTCGAGGCCAATCCCGCCTACGACGGCACCGGTGAGCTCGGACTCGCCAAGCTGCTCGCCAAGGCGAATGTGGTGCACCTCGGCCACTACTTCGACGAGACCGCCCAGCTCGCACAGTGGCACATCCCGGTCTCGCACTATCTCGAGGCCTGGGGCGACGTCGAGGCCATCGACGGCACCACGAGTGTCCAGCAGCCGATCATCAATCCGTTGCACGAGACCTACAGCGTCGCCGAGCTGCTCGCGTTCGTCGGCACCGGCAAGATGATCGACGGCTACACGCTCCTCACGGCGTTCTGGGGCGCCGAGGCCGGCGCGCAGTTTTCCGAGCGGATCTGGCGGCAGTGGATCCACGACGGGATCGTCAGCGGGATTCCCCGCGATCCGCAGTTGCCCAACCAGAACGGTTGGGGCGAGGCGCTGGCGATCGTGGCCGAGCGCGCCAAGGCTGGCGACGGGCTCGAGATCGACTTTCACATCGATCCCAAGGTGCTCGACGGAAGGGCCGCGGGCAACGGTTGGCTGCAAGAGCTGCCGCATCCGGTCACCAAGCTCACCTGGGACAACGCCGCCTACGTCAGCAAGATCACCGCGGACAAGCTCGGTGTGGCCAACAACCAGATGCTCACGCTGACCGTCGACGGTCGTAGCGTGAACGTGCCGGTATGGATCGCGCCGGGCCAGGCCGATGACACCGTTTCAGTCTCGCTGGGTTACGGAC
Organism: Deltaproteobacteria bacterium; assembly: GCA_947492135.1. GTDB lineage: Bacteria > Myxococcota_A > Polyangia > Nannocystales > Nannocystaceae > Xiheibacterium. Next base: position 12,071 of record CANLQR010000157.1, read on the forward strand.
GCAAGGCGACGCCGGTCAGCCAAGATGCTGGTTTCGACGTCAACCCGCTGAGGTCCGCCAAGTCGCCATGGTTCGCGGTGGGTACCGCGACCGCAGCCGGGGGTGCCGAGTATCCGCTCGCCTCGACCCAGGACTACGGCTCGCTCAAGCCGCCCTCCCACGCGGGGTTCGACTTCGAGGAGCGCCCGATCGTGCTCGAGCATACTCGGGCCGAGTTCAAGGCCGATCCGAACTTCGTCGAGAAGGCCAACCTGATGCCGCGCACGCGGCTGCAGCATCTGTGGGATCCACCGAAGCTCACCGGCAAGCAGCAGTGGGGGATGAGCATCGATCTCAACACGTGCACCGGCTGCAACGCCTGCGTGATCGCGTGTCAGGCCGAGAACAACATCCCGGTGGTCGGCAAGGCCCAGGTGCTCAAGGGCCGCGAAATGCACTGGATGCGCATCGATCGCTACTTCCGTGGCAACGATGACAACCCCACCGCAGTGGTGCAGCCGATGGCGTGTCAGCACTGCGAGGCGGCTCCGTGTGAGACCGTGTGCCCCGTCGCCGCGACGGTACACTCACCCGACGGCCTCAACGAGATGACCTACAACCGTTGCATCGGTACCCGGTACTGCAGCAACAACTGTCCGTACAAGGTACGGCGCTTCAATTTCCTCGCGTTCAACCTGGATGTGCGACCCGGCGGCCTGTGGACCGACGACCCCGATGGCGCCTGGTTGGCGCAGATGCAGAAAAACCCCGACGTCACCATCCGGTTTCGCGGGGTGATGGAAAAGTGCACGTACTGCGTGCAGCGCATCAGCGAGGCCAAGATCGAAGCCCACGTTGCCGGTCGCGATCTGGTCGAGGACGGCCGGATCCTGACCGCGTGTCAGCAGGTCTGTCCGACCGAGGCGATTGTCTTCGGCGACATTCGCGATCCCGACAGCAAGGTCAGCAAGGCCAAGCGATCGCCGCGCGACTATCAGGTGTTGCGCGACCTCAACAACCACCCGCGCACGAGCTACCTCGCCAGGATTCGTAACCCTCATCCCGATCTGGCGCCTCCGCCCGAGCCGGCGCATGCGGATACCCCTGCCGCTCACGACAAGGGGCACGGCAAATGAGCCACTTCGTTCAAACCCAACACGAGCACGATCAAGATCCGCTCGCAGGCCGCACAGCCCTGGTTCAGGGCGGGATGTCGTACCACGAGGTGACCGAGACGGTCGCCGCGCGCATCGACAACCCGCACAAGGCCTGGTGGATCGCCTTCATGGCGTCGCTGAGCCTGCTCGGCTTGTTTGGCATCTCGGTCGTCTGGCTGCTGTGGGAGGGCATCGGCATCTGGGGTCACAACAACCCCGTGATGTGGGCGATGCCGATCGTGAACTTCGTGTTCTGGGTCGGTATCGGCCACGCCGGCACGCTGATCTCCGCGATCCTCTTCTTGTTCCGGCAAAAGTGGCGAACGTCGATCAACCGCGCCGCCGAGGCGATGACCATCTTCGCGGTCATCTGCGCGCTGATGTTCCCGACCATCCACGTCGGACGGGTGTGGCTGCTCTACTGGGCGCTGCCGATCCCCAACCAGATGCAGATGTGGCCGAACTTCCGCAGCCCGCTGCTGTGGGACGTGTTCGCCGTCTCCACCTACTTCACCGTCTCGCTGCTGTTCTGGTACGTCGGCCTCATCCCGGACCTCGCGACCATGCGCGACCGGGCCAAGACCCAGATCCGCCGGGTTGCGTACGGGATCTTCGCGCTGGGCTGGCGCGGCTCACACCGCCACTGGGTGAACTACGAGGCCGCCTACCTGCTGCTGGCCGCGATGGCGGCGCCGCTGGTGCTGTCGGTGCACTCGATCGTCTCGTTCGACTTCGCCGTCAGTCAGCTTCCGGGCTGGCACACGACGATCTTCCCGCCGTACTTCGTCGCCGGCGCGGTGGTCTCGGGCTTCGCGATGGTGCTCACGCTGCTGATCCCGTGCCGCAAGTGGTTCGGGCTCGAGCAGATGATCACCATCAAGCACCTCGAGAACATGGCGAAGATCATCCTGCTGACCGGATCGATCGTCGGCTACGCGTACTCCCTCGAGTTCTTCATTGCCTGGTACTCGGGCAACCCGCTCGAGACGTTTGTGTTCATCAACCGCGCCTTCGGTGACTACTGGTG
>CANLQR010000158.1 GCA_947492135.1 Deltaproteobacteria bacterium
GCGTGGCAGGCGATCCGACCACGGGATCGCCGTCGCAGTCGAGTGACGCCGGACGGTTCACCGTCACATCGGCCGATGCGATCGTGCCCGGCGCCGTGCTCGCGGGCACGCGGTACCGCGTGGTCCGCAAGCTCGGCGACGGCGGCATGGGTACGGTCTACGAGGCCGAGCATCTCGACATCGAGCGCCGCGTGGCGCTCAAGGTCTTACGGCCCGAGTTCACCCAGGCGCCGCAAATCGTAGAGCTGTTTCGCGCCGAGGCCCGCGCCGCGAGCAAGGTCGGGTCCGAGCACATTGCCCAGGTGTTCGACTTCGCCGAGCTGCCTGATGGCTCGGTCATGTTCACGATGGAACTCGTCCATGGTCCGACCTTGCGCGAGGAACTCCGCGACGGGCCGATCTCGGTTTCGCGGTCGATCGCGTTGCTGCGGCAGATCTGCAAGGGGCTCGACGCCGCCCACAAAGCCGGCGTGGTCCACCGTGACGTGAAGCCCGACAACATCGTCATCGAACAGCGCGGTGGCCGGGCCGACGCCATCAAGATTCTCGACTTCGGAATCGCCGCGATGATGGGTGATGAACGACGGCCCGTGGCCGCAGGCACGCCGCACTATTCGGCTCCCGAGGTCGTTGCGGGCGCGAAGTTCGATCGCCGGGCCGACGTCTACGCGGTGGGTTGCACCGCGTACGAGATGCTGGTCGGTCGTCCACCGTTCGCCCGACACGGCAACAACGTCGAGGAGGTGCTCGGGAGTCATCTGGGTGAGGTGGCGACGCCGCCGAGCAAAGCGCGGCTCGATCTGCGCATCTCGCCTGCGCTCGACAACGTCATCATGCGCTGTCTCGCGAAGCTGCCGTCGAATCGCTTTCGCACGATGAGCGACCTCGAGGCAGCACTTTGTGCGGCGCAGATCGACGCGGCGCTGCAGACCAGCTGGGACGACCTTCCGCTGCCCGAGGAGGTCGATCCCGAGCTACGCGAGCGTCTGCTGCGAGAAATGCCGGATCTCCACGGCCCCGCCCCGAGCCGTCGCCACGGCGGTTGGATTGCCGCGGGGATTGTCGCTGCGCTCGGACTCGGTGGGCTCGCGACGTACGCGTTGGTCTCGGCCCGCGAGCCGGTGGTCGAGCAAGTGCCCGCACCGTCGGCTGTCGACCTCCTCGTCGCCGAAGCCCGGGGCGCCGCGGCCCGCAACGCCTATGTCTACCCCGCCCAAGACGCGTCCGACCAAGCCACGGCGTACACCGCGATCCGGCAGCTCGATGCCCTCGCCGAGCGGAGCGATTCGCCCGAGCAAGCCAGGGCAGCCGCCGAGCTGCTGCGTCGCGAGTTTGCCGAGACCCTCGTGCGCCAGGGTGATTCGTTTTGGGATCGCGAAGGCGGACGAACCTTCGCGGTCGAGTACTACCGCGAGGCGCTGTTGTTCGATCGCGAGCACGCCCACGCCAAGGCTCGGGCCGCGCTTGGCGTCGAAGAACTCGACGCCCTGGCCACGAAGGCCGGGGAGCTCGCGTTCACGCCGCAAGAACTCGCCGCGGCCCAGCCGCTTCGCCGCGCACCTGCGGGCGATCGCGCAGCCGGTGGTCGCACGCCGCAGCCCGGCGAGCTCGGGTCGGTGGCGGACGCCGGGGCCTCGGGCGAGCTTGCAGCGGACACTGCGTTGCCGTCAGTGCCCGGTGGCGTGGCCACAGACGAACGCAACGGAGCTGCAGAGCTGAGTGCCGGTGCCGCGAAGCTGCTCGCGGCAGGGCACGCTGCAGACGCCGAAGAGATGTTCAAGCGGGCGTTGATCTACGATCCCAGCAACCTCGCGGCTCTGCAGGGGCTCAACGGTATTGCCGCCAAGCGGGGCGATCACGATACCGCGCTGGAGTATGCCGAGCGCCTGGTCGCGAACGCTCCGCAGCGCGCCGGGTCGCATCTGCTGGCGGGTGATGCTGCCTTCGCGCTCGAAGAGTTCGAGGATGCCCAGCGCTCGTGGGCAAGGGCGGCCGCGCTCGGATCGAAGTCTGCGGCGGCGAAGCTCGTGAAGTTCGCAGCAAAGCTACCGACGCCCCCCGTCGAGCCGCCCATGCCAAAGCCAGAGCCGAGCGCGGGAGCCCAGGCTGAACCCACGAACTCGAACGACGAGCCGACCGTCGATCCCGAAGGACCCGACGACGCAGCGCCGCCGGCCCACGGACCCGGCGACGACGCGACGACCGTGTCGCACGGCTGACATGCACGTCATGCGCCCGCACTGCACGACTGGTGCGGCGCTGTGGTCTCGGTCACTGTCGCATCCATACGACAGGGCGCTATGCTGTCTCCATGCTTCCTATGTCGACATCAGCTTGGAATCCTCCGAAGGAGGTTAGTGCGCAGCGAGCCATTCGCCGCCGACGCGTCGCGCTCGCGGTCCTGGCGCTGGCTTCGTGTACCAGCAGTGCCACCGGAGCCAAGGCGACCGGCGAGCTTGGCAACGGGACGTTCGATTACTTCTGCACGGGAGCGAGCGACCCCGTGTGTGAGGGCGGGGTGCCGGCGACCGACTTCCCCGACTGCCTGCTCCTGGGTGGTCGTTTCGAGATGGGCTACACCGCCTACGATCTCGACGAGCTCCATGGCTGGGGCTACGAGTTCGTCTATGTGAAACCAGCGAGTGAGAGTTTCTTCGGCGGACTCGATGGCCTCACTGCGCTGCGCCTGGGAACCTCCGCGTTCGTCGCCTACGCCGACGACAACGTCATCGACATCCTGCACGTGACCACCGTTGCGCCCGACGGGATCATCCTCAAAGGGGCAGAGTCGACTGACCCGGTCGATCTCGTGGAGGTCGAGGTGGGATCGGCGGTGTCGATCCAGGCCTTCGGGTCGAGCACTGCCTGTGCGCAGGTGGGTGGGGCGGTGCCGGTGACCGTGGAAAGCAGCGACGCTGCAGTCGCTCGGGCGGGCACTGGCGATGGCGTTCAGATCTCCGGCGAGGCCGAGGGCACCGCCACGATCACGGTGCACCTGGGCGAGCTCTCGCGTGAGGTGCAGGTGGTGGTGATTCCGGCTGCGACGACCACGGACACCGACTCGAGCGCCGAGACCGAGACCGGTGCAACCGAGACGAGCGCGACCGAGACGGGCGCGACCGAGACCGGCGCGACCGAGACGGGCGCGACCACCGGCGATAGTTCTGGCGATGCGACCGGTTCGAGCGGTACGGGATCGGACAGCGGCACCGGCACAGGGACGGGGGGTTGATCATGACACGACACATTTTGACCATCGCACTGTCCGTACTCGCGATCGGCGTTGCCGGCTGCCAGCCCCACTATGACGGCCTCGAGATCCGCTACATCAACGGGACCGGAGAGTTCTCGGCCAACGGTATCGAGATCGAAGAGGGTCAGGCGCTCGCCGTCGAGGTGACCCCACTGTCGGACAGTCGCTTCGAGGACTACGAAAAGTTCGACCTGATCGAGTTCGGATCGTTCAACCCCAACATCGTGGTCGTCTCACCGTCGACCGACGTCGACCGCTTCGTCTTCATCGGCGTCAGCGTGGGCAAGACCGCCGTCGAGGTCTCGATCAACGGCGAGGACGTCGACACCATCGAGGCCACCGTGAAGGCCCAGACCCCGGGGGCACAATGACACCCGCGAGCATTGCGCTGTTCACAGCGCTGTCCATGGCCAGCGCGGCGAGTGAGCCACCCGCGCCGACGTCGACGCCACCCGTGGCGGCCCAGCCCGCAGCCGCGCCCGCAGCCGCGCCCGCGCCCGCAGCCGCGCCCGCCGTGCCGGGCACGTGGGAGCAGGTTCAAAGCACCACGACGGTCACAACGACCACGACGGGGCCGGTCGCGGTTCCGCCGCCCACGGTGGCGCCGACCCCCCCGCCCGTGCCGCGTCGACGCGACCCCCGCAGCGCAGCACTGATCGGCGTGGGCGCCGGCTTGCTGGGACTGGGAGTCGTCTCTGTGCTGTTCATCGCTGCACCCGCGGCCATCGTCAAGCGCGTCTCCCTGCGAGGAGCCGACGACGATGATTCCCTCGAGCTCACGTCGCGTGAGAACCGCTACCGGCGCGCTCGCATTGCCGACGACACGATGGAGGGGTCGTTCTGGCTGGGCGCCTCGGCCATCGTGATTGGCGTCGTTGTCCTGGCCACCGGCGTCGGACTGAAGGCGCGTGGCGAGCAACCTCCGCGAACGGCGAGAAACCACCGCAGGTCGATGGTTCGTGTCGACAGCGGGCCCGGCGGCTTGCGTCTGCGATTCTGACCGCGGCAACACCTCGGCGCCGCGGCACCAGTGGTAGCTTGGGCGCCGTATGAACATCTTCGTCACAGGTGCGACCGGCTTCATCGGTGGCCGACTCGCACGTGAACTCGTCGCCGCGGGGCACCGGGTGCGCGCATTGGTTCGTGACCCCGACAAGGCCCGCGATCTGGCGGCAGCGGGGATCGAGCTATGCCCGGGAGACATTCGCGACAAGGCGAGCGTCCACCGCGGCATGACCGGCGCCACCCAGGTCTATCACGTGGCCGCCTGGTATCGCATCGGCAGCGGCGACCCTCGCGAGGCCCGCGAGATCAACGTCGATGGCAGCCGCAACGTGTTCGAGGCGATGCGTGAACTCGGCGTGGCCAAAGGTGTCTACACCAGCACAATCGCGATCTTCTCCGACACCCACGGGCACACCGTCGACGAGGACACCAGCTTTGCTGGCCCCTACAACAGCATCTACGAGCAGACCAAGGCGGCGGCCCACCACGAAGTTGCTGTGCCGATGATGGCCGACGGCTTGCCGTTGGTCGTGGTGATGCCCGGCGTCGTCTACGGACCCGGCGACCACAGCCCGATTCGCGACTCACTCGTGCTGCTGCTGCGCGGCAAGCTTCCGGTGTTGCCGCGCGGCACTGTGTATTGCTGGGGGTACATCGACGACACCGTACGCGCGCACATTCTCGCCATGGAGCGCGGCCGGATCGGTCAGTCGTACGTGATTGCCGGGCCGGTGTTCGAGTTCGCGCGGGTGTTCGAGATCGCAGCCGCGCGGGCCTCGATTCCGCCGCCGCGTTTCCGGCTCGGCGGCGAGGCGCTGCGCAAGCTCGCGACCGCCACCGGGATGCTCGAACGCGTGGTCCCGTGGGTGCCTGCGTCGTATCGTGCCGAGTCCTTGCGCTCGGTCGCCGGGACCACGTCGATCGCGAGCAGCGCCAAGGCCCAGCGCGAGCTGCAATGGGAGCCCCGTGGGCTCGAGGAAGGCCTGGTCGAAACCCTCGCGTACGAGATGCGCGCGCTCGGAATCACCGCCCGCGGGTGAACTCGACCACTAGTACCTCGACACCTAGCCTCCGCTTTCCCGAGCGGCCGCATCGAAGATGCCGTGGGCGATGAGGCTCTCGCTGGCGTGCGCGCGCTTGCGGTAGATCCTGCCGCGCTCGGCACGGATCCCCGGGTCGTCGGGTGCAGCGAGCGCGGCAGACTCGATCAGCTCGCACGCCAGCGCGAGCTCGCCTTGCTCGGCAAGTGCGACGGCGCGCTCGCACAGCCGACTCGCGCCACCCGCGAGTCGAGCGAGCTCTTGGGCCCAGGCGCGCTCGGCCGGAGGTTTGAGGTGCGCGGGATTGCCGTCGTACCATCCGCCATACAACCGCCACAGATTGCGCACGATGAACTCGGGCTCGTCATACACCGGGCGCAGGTACGGCCGCTCCAGCAGGTGTGCCGGGGCGATGACCCCACGAAGGACCTCGTCCAGACGAGCACCCTGATTCATCAGCGCGAGGGTCTGCTCGTGCAGGCTCTCGAGCAACTCGGCCGAGTCCGAGAGCGCGGCACATGCCCGGGTCTGTCCCAGGATCGGTGGGCCATGACCCGGGCAGAGCACCTTGGGCTGCAGACCCGCCATCTGTCGCAGCGCGCGGGCCCACTCGAGCGGGTAGCGCTGGGCCTTCTGGGGGTTGCCGCAGTTGGGTGCCGCCCAGATGAAAAGATCACCGGTCGCGAGTACCCCTCGTGAGGGCAGCCATACGAACGCGTGGTCGTCGGTCTCGCCCCGCGCATGACGGATCTCGATGCGTTCGTCGCCGACCTCGAGCACGTGGTGGTCGCGAAAGGTCTGGTCCGGATAGCGGAACTCGGTTGGAAACATCGGGACGGGCAGTTGAAACTGCCGCATGTTGATGTGGCCATTGTAGCCAGCGGTCATACGATAGCGATCGAAGCGCTGGGCGACGGCCTCGTGCGCGAGCACAAACGGGGCGCGCCAACCGTGCTCTTGCGCCTCCTGTTCGTAGGCGCCGAAGCCGAACACATGGTCGACGTGGCCGTGGGTGTAGACCGCCGCATGCACCGGCGCGCTGCTCCAGCTGCGCACGGCTTGGCGTACGCGCGGTGCCAGCAGAGGACTACCAACGTCGACCAGCACCAGGCCCAACGCGGTGTCGATCGCGGTGACGTTGGCGAAGCTGCCCACGAACGCCACACCGGTCGCCACTTCGTCGATGCCGACGAAGCCCGAGACCAAGGCATGAGCGTGGCGCATGACGTGTTGGTCGGGCCCTTGGCCGTTCCACATGCGTTCGGCGAGATCGAGGACTGCACCCATGAGGTCAACCGTAGCCCGGTTGGTATCGATCTAGTTAGGGGAGCGCGGCGAAAACCGCATCGCATCCCGCGCCGTCGTCGAGGCGCAGGAGTTCGAAGGTGCCGCCGCTGATGACGAACTCGGGCAAGTTGTTGTCCAGCGTCGTGGTCTGCCCATCGCTGCACTGACCGCCGCCGGTGATCTCGCAACCAACGCTGTGGTTCTCCATCGTGAGCGTCGCCTCGCCAGCGGCGGAATCACAGGTGTCGACGGTTCCGTTGAACTCCATCGTCGTGCGCGACACCAGGAAGATCTCGGACGCGCGTGCGTTGCTGTTGAGGATGTCGATCCGCGGGAACGCATAGTTGCCGCCGGTTTTTGCGGCCGCCGTCACACCGGGCATCGCGTCGCCGTCGTGGTCGGTGGTCGCGAGTTGATGCCAGTCGGCAGGCCACGCGCCATTGAGCGGATCAGCCATGGTTGCGCCAAGCACGACCGCGCCGCGCTCGAGGTGCAGCAACGCGCCGGGGTCACCGGTGCTGATGCTCGCGGCAGCATCGATCGTGGGCATCGTCGCGCTGGTCCAGATCGAGTCGGGAAACATCGTGCCGTAGGTCTCGTTGCCGGCGAGCAAGCCGGTCTCGAAGTCGGGGAGGTCGATCCGGCAGACCCGACCAGTGAGCCCGACCTCGCCGCCCTCGGCATCGAGGTCGCCCAACAACCAGATGTCGATCGCACCGGCGCCCTCGAGCACGGCAAGTCCGCCTGCCCACGTGACGTCGACCGACAAGCGGATCGCGGCGGTCATGTCGAAGTCGCAGCTGCCGCCCACACCGGTCGGATCGTCGTCGTCGCTGCTGTCCGCCGATGGATCACTGTCGCCATTCGAGGGGTCATCACCGCTGCTGCCGCCCTCGCCGCTGTCGTCGTTCGAGTCGTCACCCGCAGTCGTCACCGTGGTCGAGGCCGAGGCCGAAGAGCCAAGCGACGTCGCACTCGGATCCTCTTGCTCGGCTGAGCATGCGAGTCCGAGCGCCGCGAGACCGATGAACCGTGTTCTGCCCATTGGGGCTGCTACAGCACGGTGCGTGCCAAGGCGAACAGAGGCCGCAACTGGGCTTTGGTCGGTCCAAGGCGGCCGCGCGTTGAGCAAACTGCCCATCACTGAGCAAGCCGCTCAGACGGTGCTCTAGCAACGAATCCACCAGAAATATCGTTGGCGCAATTCGAGCGATGCATCATCATCCACCAAGGTTTGATGATGATGCGACGCACGGTAACGGCCCTGGTCTTTGCGATGGTGGCCTGCAGCGCTGGGGACGAGGTGAGGCCTCGACTCGAGATCATCATCGATGATCGGGGCGTACCCCACATCTACGGCGCGACCGATGACGATGCCTTCTACGGCGCCGGCTATCAGATGGCCACCGACCGATTGTTCCACATGGAGATGACGCGTCGTCGTGCGCACGGTCGTGCGGCCGAGGTGATCGGCGCCGACGCTGTGGAGGACGACGAGCTCGCGCGCGTGTTCGATTGGCCGGGCTGGGCGCGCAAGCACAGCGAGTTGATGGCGGCGGACAATCCCGAGACCTACGCAGTGCTCGAGGCGTGGTCGCGCGGCGTCAACGCGCGAATCGCCGCGGTCCGTGCGGGTGATGTGCCGCTGCCTCATGGTTTCGGCGCCGACGCGTATGACTTCGTTCCCGAGGACTGGACTCCGCAAGACATCTTGACCATCGCGACGATGACTGGCTTCGGCAACGACCTGTCGTTCGATCGCGAGGTCTTCGCCACGATCGCCTACAAGCTCGCCGGTCCGGCGATGGATGCGGTCGAACTGCTCCGACCGATCCGCGGGGTCATCACGACCGGCGGCACCGCCATGGTGTCGCTCCCGCAACCGGCGCAGCGCGGCCCGGCGAGCCTGCCATTGCAGGGCTTCACTCCGGAGGCCCTCGAGGCGACCATGCGGGGGTTATCCCGCGTCTCGCGGCTTCGCGGCCTGGGCAGCAACAACTGGGCGGTCTCCGGCGAATACACCGCGAACGGCCGTCCGGTCATCGCGGGCGATCCTCATCAAAACTTCGATCCGCCGGGCGTCTTCTATGCCCAGCACATCAACAGCAAGGATGCCGGCGGGACGATCGACGCCGCGGGTTTCTCGTTCGTGGGCACCCCGGGGATCTCGGTCGGCCAGACCGATCGCATCGTGTGGACGCCGACCACGGCGTTCGCCGATGTGATGGATGTCTGGACGGTTGCGATCCCGGACGAGGGCCACGTGTCGATCGGTGGACAGAACGTCGAGGCGATTCATCGCGCAGAGATCATCGTTGTGCGCGGCGCCGACGATCCGGTCGGACAAGGGATGATGCGCGCGCTCGACATCGTCGATGTGCCGGGCTACGGCGTGCTGCTTCCGACGGATCTGGTACCGCTGCCGCTGGGTGAGCCCGGCGATCGTCTGCTGATGAACTGGACCGGATTCGCTGCCAACGCCTTCAACGGGCTCCTCGATTTCAACAAGTCCGAGAGCATCGATGAGTTCGATGCCTCCGTCGATGGTTGGGGCGGCAACTTCAACTTCGTGGCAGCGGATGCCGGCGGCATCACCTTCCGGGTAGGAACCAAGGTGCCGATGCGCGATCTTTCCGGCGGCCGTGCGCCGCATCTCGTGCTCGACGGCGACGACGTGGGCTCGCTGTGGACCGCGGCCCGTCTGCCGGCGGAACAGCTTCCGCACAGCCGTGGCGAAGGTCGGGGCTGGGTCGCCACCGCCAACAACGACCCCTTCGGCTTTGCTGCCGATGGTCGGATCGACAACGACCCCTGGTACTTCGGGGCCTACTTCGATCCGGGTTGGCGGGCCGGCCGCATCGACCAGCGATTGCAAGAGCTGACGGCTGCCGGAGGCATCGATGGCGACACCATGCAGACCCTGCAGGCCGAGGTCCACAGTGCCCTGGCGGACGATTTGCTGCCGCTGCTGGTCGAGGCCAACAGCCGGCGCGCCACCGACGAGGCCCTCGCGGAGTTCGCAAACCGCCCCGAGTTCGACACCCTGGTGACCCTGCTGTCCGGGTGGGATCGCCAGATGAAGCGCGACTCGGCGGCTGCGCTGGTCATGCACGCCTACTCGTACTTCATCGCGCGTCGCGTACTCGAGGACGATCTGCCGCTGTTGTTCTTCCAGGCGCTCGAGCTGCAGCCGTCGTTCATCATCAAGCTCGCCACCATGGCGCTACGTGGTGACTACGCGAACGGCGACGAGGTGCTCGACGAGGGCCGCGACTGGCTGCTGCTCGCGGCGCTGGGCGATGTCGCCGCGCTGCTCGAGCAACGCTACGGTTCGGTCGATCCCGCCGGCTATCGGCTGTCGGACGCCCGGTTCACCGACCTCGACGGCGCGACGGGCACCGGAATCGATCGTGGGCTGGTCGCCACCGACGGCGGGGAAAGCTCGATCAACGTGTCGGCGGACAGCACGTTCTTCGGACCCAGCGGCGAAGTCCTCGAGCAATGGGTCTCACCCCATGGCCCCATCTTCCGCCACGTCGGTGAGTTCGACGACGATGGGACCCCGCGCTTGAGGTTCTCGTTTCCGCTGGGCAACGTGGCCGAGCCCGACAGTCCCCACTACGCAGACATGCAACAGGACTGGCTCGATGGCGGGGCAAAGACGATGCTGTTCCGACGCGACGAGATCGAGGCCTCCGAGGAGCGGCGCTACCAGCTCCTCGACGAGCCGGCCGCGCCCTAGCAGGCTGCTTTCGCGGCCTGCTCGCAAGGCCTTGCCTCGCAGTGAGGCGCCGGGTGCGGCGCCGCGGTGCGGGGGTTCCGTACCGGGCATCTCGACACCCGCCGGGGGCTGTGCCAATACTCGCGACCGTCGCAGCTTTGCCGGAGTTTGGTGTTCGCATGATCCGTTCATTGGTCCCCTTCACGTCGCTCGCGCTCACGTCCTTCGTCGTCATCTCGTGTGGAACCAAGTCTCCCGACGATGGTGGGGCCGTGGGCACGTCGACGAGCCAACCGGAGACCTCCAGCGATGGCGGCAATGACGACGAGAACAACGAGGTCAGCTCCGGCGGTGCCGATGCGACGATGACTGGCCCCGGCACCAGCGACTCGGGCCCCTCCGATACCACCGCCGCCGCCGACGACACCGGGCCGATGGGCTTCATCATGCCTCCGGATGGCGGCGGTGTTGCAGTGGAGTGCGACGTCTGGGCTCAGGATTGCCCGCCTGGGGAAAAGTGCATGCCGTGGGCAAACGATGGTGGTAGCGCCTGGAACGCGACCCGTTGCTCACCGGTCGACGAGAACCCCGGTCAGGTCGGCGACGACTGCAGCGTCGAGGGCAGCGGTGTCAGCGGCATCGACTCCTGCGACATCGACATGATGTGTTACTACGTCGACTCCGAGACCAACCTCGGGCAGTGCGTGTCGTTCTGTCAGGGGTCCGAGGCCAACCCGCTGTGCGATCCAGGCTTCGTATGCACGATCGCCAACGACGGTGTGCTCACGCTGTGTCGGCCAGAGTGTGATCCGTTGTTGCAGGACTGCGTGGACATCGCCGCGTGCTTGCCCGCCGCCGGCAGTGAGTTCTTCACGTGCATCATCGACGCCTCGGGCGAGGCCGGTGCATCTGGCGACCCCTGCGAGTTCATCAATGCCTGCGATCCCGGCCTGTTCTGCGCGGGCGCCGAATCGGTGCCGGACTGCGCGGGCGCGAATGGTTGCTGCTCGGAATTCTGTGACATCACCGCCGCGGACCCCAACAGCTTCTGCATGGCTGGCAACGGCCAGGAATGCATCCCGTGGTACGCCGATGGCGATGCTCCTCCGGGCTACGACCACGTCGGTGCCTGCTCCTTGCCGTTGTGACCTGATCGGTGGACCATCGTCGACGCGATGGCCTGGTTCAGCCCGAAGAAGCCCGTGACCACCACTGTCGCCGCGGACGCGGTCGAGGTGGAGCCGCGCGCGGCCGCGACCGCGACGCCCGAAACCCCCGCGGTCGCGCGAGTCGAGTTGCCCGTCGAGTTGCCCCGCGGCGCAACGGCGGCCGTCGTACCAGCGGTGGTCGAGCCCGCGGAGGTGCCCGTCGTTCATGGCGGTCACACCCGCTTGAGCGCCGACACGACGGTGATCGGCGGGATCGAGACGGCGTCCGACCTGTGGATCGGCGGCCGCATCGAAGGCGACATCGCCTCAGGCGGAGCGGTGCACATCACGACCGCTGGCGCGGTGGTCGGGTGCGTGCACGCGACCACCGTACGCGTGGATCCAGGGGGTGGAATGCACGGCCCAGTCGTTGCCCAGACGGTCAGCATCTCGGGCATCGTCGAAGGTTCGATTCGCGCCGCGTCCCGGCTGTCGATCTCGTCGACCGGGCGGGTCTTCGGTGATGTCAGTGCGGGCTCGATGGAGATCGACGACGGTGCGACGCTCCAGGGGCGGTGCCTGATGCTGCCGCGTCGCTAGTGCCCTGCAGCTCAGCACGCTGCGTTGCAGCACAGCACCGCACGTGGTGACCCGCAGGGGAACATCAGCGGATCGGTGTGGCTGCTGTCGACCCCATCGTAGAACGTGTCGGGGTCGAGCCTGTGTACGCGAACGGCAGCTCCGAACTCGATCCACTCGCCGTCGGCGAGCGTGCCGGTCGCGTTGGTCCAGTCTACGCAACGCCCCCCGGGTCCGGGCGCCGAGGGCACACCGTCGACCAACTCGACCGTCGTACGGTGGACCCACGCCGTGATGTTGGTGAGGCCATCGAGCTCGTCGTCGGCTTCGGCATCGAGGACCTCGGCGTAGTCGCAGACATGATCGGCGCCGATATTTGCGCACATGGCGTTGCCCGCCGCGAGCCCGGACTGGCCAGAAAAGCTCCAGGGCACCGCGACGGCGTCGACCTTGCCCGCGTAGATTTGCCCGCATGGGTCGTCACCGGACGAGCTCGCAGGCGAGGTCGCATCCGTGCACTCGGTGGTGCAGCCATCGTCGGTCGTTGCGTTCGATCCCGCGCTCGTCGACGTCGGTTCGCCGGCGGAGGTTGCGTCGGTGGACGACGCGCAGATACAAACCCCAGGTTCACCGGCCAGGCTGCACGATGCCGCACCCGGCGAGCCGTCGGCGCAGTTGCAGACGTAGGCCTGCCCCGGAACACACATGGCTTGCTCGCCCCGGCCACCGCTGTCGCCCGAACAAGCCAGTGCGGCAAGCATCCCCAGAAGCGGCGCGAAGGTCCGGATCATCTCGACGGAACCCACGATACCACAGCTAAGCCTCGGCGGCGCTCGCCTGGGTTTGGCTGGCCCCGCGTGCCGTGAGCAGATGCTCGGCGTGGAGGCGGAGCAAGCGCGCCTCATCACCGTCGGTCAGCGCCTCGTTGACGAGGTTGAGGGCCGTCAGCGCAGCGGAGGCGATCACGCTGAGCAGCAGCGGGTCGACCTGGGGGTCGAGTGCGCGACGCACGACCGGGTGCGCGGTGTCGACGACGACGCAGCCCCGCGCGACGCTGACGATCTGCTTGCCGTCGGCATCGGCCACCCGGACCTGGTCGAGGTAGAAAGCGCTCAGCACGGCGGTCTCGCGCCGGTGCAGGAGACGTAGCTCGGCGACAATGCGCGCCCGCAGGATCTCGGAAGGTGTCGGGGGTATCGGTACCACCGTGGTGGGCTCGCTTGGGGGCTCGGGTATGGCGGGCGTCGCCGCGTCCACCCGCTCTCGATCGACAGGAGCTGATGGCTCGATGGGCTCGGGGCTCCGCGTCGCGTGGTCGTCGCTCTCGAGATCGGTGCTGGGCCCCGCGATCGGGGGGCCGGCAAGCTCGTGGGGGCGGGCCTCGAGCGCGACACGCAGCGATATGGCGCGCGCGCTGGCAACCGGCAGCAAAGGTGCGTCTCGCAGGTCGCGATACAATCGCCGCATCTCGTGGGTCGGCCAGCGTCGTCCCGCAGCGCGGATCTCATGCAGACGCAGGACCAAGGCCGCCAACAGCCGCGTCCGCGGGTCATCGACCGGACCGAATCCATCCCGGAGCGACGCCACGAGTCGGACGTACAGCTGCGCCGCCTGCGACTTGAGGTGGTCCTCGCGTGAGCGTGAGATGGAACAGCCGGTTTGGTCGCTGGCGATCGCGATCCCCGGTCCACTGACGGAGCCCCCGCACGGGAACATCCGTGAGCCGCGCCACTGCCACACCGCGCGGCCATCGATACCCAGCGAGATCGTCGTGCTGTCGTCGACCTCGGCCGACAACCACAGCGCGCCGACGAGACCCCGCGAGTCGACGGTTTGTACCGCGTAGGCATCGGACGGTGGCGTCGCGAGCGGTGCCGCAGCGGCGAGCGTTGCCGCGAACTCGGCACGCTTTTCCGCGAGCGGCTCGGCGTCCTCGAGCGGCCCGAACAGGTGGGCCAAGAGTGCCTCCTCGGTTTGGTCGCGCAGCACCACGAGCAGCCGATCGGTTCGCAGTCCCTGGCGCCGCACGACCGCAAGCGACTCATGCGAGCGATAGAGCTCGCTCAACTCACCGAGGGTTCTGGCCCCGCCTTCGGCGTCGATGAACAGCGGCGCGTGCTGGACCTCGGGGACGCTCGCATGCTCCAGCGAGGCCTGCGTGTACCCGGCCAGCGGCAGCACTTGTCGCAGCA
>CANLQR010000159.1 GCA_947492135.1 Deltaproteobacteria bacterium
AGCTGGAGGTTTGGCACGTGGGTCACACCGTAGCGGCGCGCCGTGCCATCCTCACCGAACAGCTCTACCTGCGAGATCTGGTTGTCCGGGACGTCGGTGTCCCAGCTGTTGACGTTGGCGTCGAGGTGGATGTCGTCGGCGGGCACATACGACGACAAGGTCTGTCCCGAGCGCGCCAGCGTGTCCTCCCAGCGCTGTACGGGTCCCTCTTTCTCGAAGGTCAGGTCAATCGGCAGCTCGAGGTCGACCGTGCTGTCGTCGACTGTACCAGGGCACAGAAAGTCGCAGCCGATCTTGGTGGGAGTGGCATCGCAGGTCGTGCCGTTGTCGAGTGTCACGCTCGGGCACTCGGCGTCGGAGTAGATGCATGCGGGGCGTCGCCAGCGAAAACTGATCTGCTTGAAGCGCAGCGGGAACGGAGCCTCGGGCCAAGCGCCGGCATAGCTGCCGCCGAAACGAGCGCCCGGCCGACGTGGTCGCGCGCCAAGCTCCACGTCGATTGCGCCCACACCCAGTGGCGCCTGTGGCAGTCGCACCTGCAGTACCTCGGTGCCGACCAGCGGACCGACGCACTTGTCGACGTCGAGCAAAACGCCGTGGGCGCGCACCGCGAGGCGCTCGCGATCCTCGGGCTGCAGCGAGGTGCGGGGCAGGGTGAGCTCGACGGTCTGACAGCGCGGGACCAGCGGTAGCTCGACCACCACATCGCGCGCGCGGCTGGAACTCGCCCCCTCGAGGGCCTGCTCGCGCAAACCCCGTTCGCTGCGTCGGTGGGGGAGGTACGCGCCGCCCAGGCTTCGCGCGGTCACCACGACGCGGTCGAGATCGGCGTCGACGCCGATCGTCGCCACGCCGCCGGTCAGCCGGATCGACTCGATGCGTGGCGGTGATCCCTCGAGGTGCTCGAGCAGCACGAACAGCGGCCGCGGATCGTCGGTGGCGCCGCCGTCGGCCAAGGTGTCGTACGTGCACGCCGCATAGAAGTCGTTGGCCTTGGTGAGGCCCGGCGGCAGCTCCACGCGTGGTCGGCAGTCGCCGATCGGACCGTCAGCGCACTTTTGCTTCTCGGCAGAGTCGGCTTCGCCCGACCACGCCTTGGGCTGCACTCTCCACAAGGTGGTCTCGGTGCCGCCCGCGGTGCCGACACGCTCGGGCTCGTCGACGACTAGATCCCACAGCCGATCGCGGGCCCGCGGGCTCTTGGTCTCGCTCACGACGCACAGGTGCGTCGGCATCTCGCCGGCCGTAGGCCGCAGATCGAGCGTGACGACGCCATAGCGATCATCGGCCAGCGCTGGCGCGGCGATGAACCACACGAGGCAAGCGATCAACCCGGCGATGATACGTTGCATGAGTCTGGTGGCTGCGAGGCGCACAGGTACTTGTGCGTGCAGTTTTCGTGAGCGATCAGCGTCGCGGCGAAGGCCGGGCGCTTCTCGGGTCGGCACAGATAACACTTGGTGCGGTCGTCGGGGTCGAACACCAGCTTGGGCGGTTTTGTGCTCTGGGCGATGAAGGTTTTTTCGTCTTCGTGGAAGAAACAATGAAGGCGCGGCCCCTTGCCCGCCGGTCGGGCATTGGCCGCGGTCGGGCCCCCGAGCGGCTTCGAAACGCCCGACGGTGGGCGGGCTTCGGGTGTTACGGCCGAGATGCGCGGTGCCGGCGTGGTGGCGGTCGCTTTTTGCGGATCCGGCACCGCAGCACCGTCTGGCGTTGCCTGTGGTGGAGGGATGGCCGGGCCCGTGCTCGGCTCGAGGTCGGGTTCGCCAGGGTCGCTCGCGGCGAGCAGGCCGTAGGCCACCGGATCGCTCTCCCCACCTCGTGCGCCCGCCCAGGCGCCGATGCCGAGCGCCACACCCAGCAGCGGCACCCAGAGCACCACGCGCCGACTCCACGATCGTCGAGCCAGTCGTGGATCGATCAAGGCCTGCTCGAGGCGATCGAGCAGCGTGTCCATGCCGGGATGCCGAGAGGCCGGATCGACGTCGAGACCGCGTACGATCTCCGCGTACACCCAGCCACGGACCTTGGTGTCGAGTCCCGGGCCGACGACGCGGCCGGCCCGGACGTTGCGGCGGTATCGGCCGACGGTGTCGCCGTCGAAGGGCGGTCGGCCGTAGAGTCCTTCGTACAGGGCGACACAAAAGCTGAACTGGTCGCTGCGAGCGCTCGCGAGTGCGCCGTGCTCTTGCTCGGGCGCCATGTATCGCGGAGTCCCGAGCAACGCGCCGGTGCGGGTCAGCGATCCGGCGAGCCCGCCGACGTCGACATCGCCTTCGACCAGATGCATGTCATCGGCGGATTCTTGCTCGCCCAGGGTTGGCGTACCCGCGAGCCCGAAGTCACCGACCCGGACGCGCCCATCGCTGCCGACCAGGACGTTCTCGGGCTTGAAGTCACGATGCACGATGCCGGCCGCGTGCGCGGCCGCGAGGCCACGACCGGCGTCCACGTAGGCGCGCAACACCTCGCGCCAGTCGCGACGCGCCCCGTCGGGTCCGGCGCGCAGCCAAGTCGCGAGCGACGCGCCCTCGACGAGTTCCATCGCGATGAAGACCCCGTCTTCCACCGCGCCTACGTCGTAGACGTGGATGACGTTGGGGTGGGCGAGGCGGGCCATCGCGCGGGCCTCACGGACCAACCGCGCGCGCGCGGTTGCGGTCTGATCATCACCGATCGCCTCGGCGTTCATCAGCTTCACCGCGACGTCGCGCGCGAGCTCAGGATCGTGCGCGCGGTACACCACGCCCATGCCGCCGGTGCCGATCCGCCCAACCACCTGGTAGCGACCCACGCGGACTGGCTGGTGCGGCCCGCCAAACAACCGACTGGCGACGGCCGCGCGTGCGCGACGGGCGTCCACGTCGTCGATCTTCGGTGTCGCCAGGCGCAGCGGATCGGCTGGGCGCGGCCGCTCGGCCTGCTCGGTCACGGCGGGAGTCCGGGGCATCTTGGAAAGCCCGTGGGACAATCTACACGCAAAGGACCCCGAGGGCCCGTGGTTCGGGACCCGTCGACGCGGGACCCTGCGCACCTGGTCAGTCTGCGTCGCCCGCCGTGGGCGCCGCGGGCCGCACCGAGAGGGCGAGCGCGAGCCGGAAGAACCCCAGCAAGGTCGCGCCAGCGGCACATGCCCGCATCAGCGCCAACGCGTCGCCACCCGTCCGGAGCACGGCCACGAGCCCAGCCGCCACCACGAGCCACTGGGCGCCTGCGACCGCCGCCATGGCGAGCATCAGCAAGGGACGGCGCAACGCCACGGCGTACCCGTCGATCGCCGTGCGCGGCGACGCCCCGCGCGCACCGCCGGTCACCACCGCCACCCGACTGAAATCGAGCGCACAGGTGCTCGCGAGCACGAACACGATCACCAGCGGCAGCCCGATCGACCCGGGCAGCGATGCGACGGCTTGCCCAGCGATGATGACCACGACGATGCGCAGCCCCAGATGCCACGCCGACGTCGCGACCGCGCCGCCCAGTGATCCCAGCCACGCGCCACCGAGCGCGGTGGCGGTCCACGCGGGTGCGTCCGCGTCGCGGCCCAGGCGCAACAGCACCAGCGGTGCCAGCACCGTCCACAACAAGAACCCCAGCAGGGTCGAGGTCGCAAGTGTCACGACGATCGAGATCACGAGCTGAGGGTGCGCGTGCGTGAACTCGACCAACCCGTACAGCAGGTGATCGTCGGGAAGCACGAAGCCGTCCATCACCGCGGCGATATGGCTGCGGATCCCGTAGCCGCCCAGCGTCGCCGTCAACAGCTCGGCCAACCAGATGCACACGACCCAGCGCCACGCCCGACTCGCGCGGCGCAGCGCGGCCATCCCTGAGCTTGGGCCTGAGGTTGCAGCACTCACGGCCCAACCCCCACCAGCAGCGCCAGCGCTGCACTCTCGACGAGGTCGCCGACCGGCTCCGAGAGTCCGTCCTCGCCGACCAGACCGGGTGCGACGCGATGGTTGTCGAGTCGGTGGTGCTCGAGCCAGAGCTTGCCTGCAGGATCGACTCGCGCCCACGCGACCGGCCGGTCAAAGTGCAACGTGTGGGTTCGCGACCGGCCCGACCACGTCCGCCTCACGACCGTCTCGTCGTCGAGAACGACCTCGATCTCGACGGGGACCACGAAGTCACCGGCGCGGTGGATCACCACGATGCCCTCGGTTCCGGGCGCGCCCTCGGCGTCGACCGCCACCGGCGGGTCACCGCCCACGAGCACCCCGCTGGCGTTGCGATGCCACCCGGCCTGGCCCAGGCCGCGGCGATTGACGATCGCGTGGATGCGAAAGTCCACCACGTGGGTGGTGCGCAGGCCTTGCTCGAGAAACTCGGCGACATCGAGCGTGATGTCACCCGTGCCCGCTTGGTCGGGGTCTTGTCGGGCGATCACCACCGCATCGGCGAGTCCATCGCGCAGCGCGCGTTCGAGATCGGCGCCGGTCGGGTGACCAAAACGGAAGCTGACCGTATAGGAACGCAGCGCGGCATCGAAGGCTTCGGCGCCGACCAGGTTGCGCAACGTGAGCATCACACCCGCGGTCTTGCGATAGACGGTCCCGCCGTACCCACCGACCTCCGGCGCGAACGTGTCTGCGTTGCCGTCGATGATCTGCAGGGTCGCGCTGTCGTGTTGCGACATGCGCACGAAGTCGCTGCCGTGCAGCGATAGTCGACCGACCCGCGCGAGCCAGGCGTCCGGGCCATCGCGGTCCTCGAGCACCAGCGAGTTGCTGGTCGTGTTCATGCCCTCGTCGAGCCAGGGCTGGGTGTATTCGTCCGAGGCCAGGAGCCCTTGGAAGTACTGGTGACCGAACTCGTGCACGGTGGTGAACACGCCGCTGACGCGCTCCTCGACCCCCAACAGCGCCATCGCGGCGTTGGGCTGGTACACCGGGCTGGTCGTGAACAGCGTCGGGTACTCCATGCCCCCGGCGCCCTCGGCACCCGTGGGAGGATGCACGATCGTGATCGTCGTCCAAGGGTACGATCCAAAGCGTCGCTGCATGCTGTCCAGCGCGACGATCTGCGCGTCGAGGTGGGCTTGGTGGGTCGCCGCGTGCTCCGCGAGCATCAGCTGTCGGATCTTCACGCCGTCGTGCGCCGCGGTGTATTCCAGAAAACCCGGATCGGCCGCCCACGCAAAGTCGTGGACCATCTCGGCCGCAAACCCGACGCGTTTGCGGTCGGCCTCGACCACGACGCTGGTTTGGATTCCCGTGGCACCGACGACCATGTCGGCAGGCACGTCGAGTTCGACCGTGTAGTCGCCGAAATCCGCGTAGAACTCGGTGTGATAGGTGAACGTATGGGTGCGCCAGGTGCCGTCGGGATGCAACACACCGGGCTTGGGGTACCACTGGCCGACCATGTGGAATCGGCCCGAGTGGCCGGTGCGTGCGAAGACCTCGGGTAGCTGGGTGACGAACTCGATCTCGAACTCGACGGACTCGCCTGGCGCGATCGGTCGATCGAGCGCGACCTCCATCACCGAGGGGTCCGCGCCCTCTTGAAAAACCAGCGGCGCCAGGTCGCCTTCTCGACCGGCCCCCAGATCACCGCGACGCGAGACCGAGGTGACGTCGATGTAGCCCCAGCCGCCGCGATCGCGGGCCTTGTGACCGCGATGCTCCCCACGAGAGTCACGCATCCACGCGGTGTCCTCGGCGCGAAATCCGTTCATGTAGAGATGAAACGGCATGCGGTCGATCGACACCCGGCTGGTGTTGCGCCAGCGCATGCGTGCACGACCATCGATGCGGTGGGCAGGCTCGTCGAGCCGCGCGTGGAGGTCCCACTCGAGCACGCGTGCGCTGGCTGGAATCGTCCCCACGATCTCGGAAGAACGCAGTGCCGCGGTGGGCTCGGGGACCGCCGCAGGGGGCTGGGGGACGTCGATGGCGCACGCGGACAGCACCGCGACCGCCCACGCGAAGGCCAACGGCGGGGTGGCGCGTCCGGTCGGCATCGGCATCGCGAGATGCCGTACACCAAGCCGTGCCGACGGGCAATGTCGGGTCGCCGTGGCCTTGCTGCTACACTGATCCGGGCGTGCAGGACGGTTGGACGATGCGGCTCGAAGACCTCGACGAAGCGGCGCTGTGCGGCTTCGCCGAGCGTCTCGGGGCGGGTTTGCGCGGGGGCGATGTGGTGTTGCTGTGCGGCGAGATGGGCGCGGGCAAGACCACGTTCACGCGAGCATTGGCCCGCGGGCTCGGTGTCGACCGGCCCGACCGTGTCTGCAGCCCGACTTTCAATTTGAGGACCGAGCATCGCGGCCCACGGCCCCTGGTTCATATGGACCTGTGCCGGCTGGTCGAGCTTGGTCCCGATGAACTCCCCGCGGCAGCGTTCGAGGCGCTCGGGCTCGACGAATGGGCGAGTGATCAAGCCGATGCGGTGCTCGTGGTCGAGTGGGCCCAAGGTTGGAAGCACCCGCCGGCGGCGAATCTCTGCCTCACGATGCTCGTTCGCCCGAATGCACCGGATCGCCGCGACGTAGACCTGCGCGGCCATGGCCGCATGACCGAGGCCGCAGAAGCTGCCGGACAGGCCGTCTGACGCGATCTGCCCCGACAAAGCCCCAAGATTGGCCCTCCACAGCCAAACGGGAGTAGATCTCTGCCCGGGGTTGCCGATTTAGCCGGATATAGTGCCGTTTTGTGGGGGTACCCCTGCCAGAAGCGTCTTGCAAGCCTCCGTTCGGGGGTTTATGGTCGCGACGCGCTCAGCATCGTACATCTGACCGTGTTCGCGGCCGTACGATGCAATATCTATCAGCGAACGCACCGCAAACAGCCCATCAAGCGAGGAATCAGATCATGGCAAAATCGTCAAAGCCCAAGGAAATCGTAGTCGTCGGTTCGAAGATCAAGGAGGTCATCAAGGAAGCAGGCCTCCGCAGCGACGGCGAGCTCGTCCAGGCGGTCTCCGACAAGGTGCACGAGATGCTCGGCGACGCGATCCTGCGTTGCAAGGGCAACAACCGCAGCACGGTTCGTCCCTACGACCTCTAGTCGAGGACGCAGCGGCCGTATTGGGGCCGTTTCGCGCGAGGCGCCGTCTCGATCCCTAGCGATCGAGGCGGCGTTTCGTCGTTGGGTCGCCGAGAGTGGTCGCGGTAGTCTCCGGTTCTCGGATTTCCTGGATCCCCCTTGTCGTTCCCGATCCACCGCGCCTGCTATCGAACGCTGGACCCCGATTTCGTCGGCGCCACGTTCGTCGCCGACATCGATCGCACGTACTTGATGACGCGCTTTTCGAGTCTGCGGGGCATGGCCCGGATCCCGTTCGAGCGGGCCGAGCAAAAGCAGGACATCGAGGGCATGGCTCGTTTGTTTCGCGAGATTCGCAGTGGTCCCGACGGCCAGACCCGCGATACCCCGCTGTACTTTGTCTCGGCAAGCCCGCGCCAGCTGCGTCCGGTGATCGAGAAAAAGCTGGCGCTCGACGGCATTGGATTCGACGGCACCACGTTCAAGGACTGGGGCAAGGTCGTCGGCAGGATGCGGTTTCACCGCTTTCGCGAACAGATCGGCTTCAAGCTCACTGCACTGCTGACCAACCGCTCCGAGCTTCCGGTCGGCGCGCATGAGTATCTGCTGGGCGACGACCTCGAGCACGATCCGCTGACGTATTGCATCTACGCCGACCTGCTCGCGGGCAGGATTCCGCCCTCCGATGCGCCGCGGATCCTCGAACTCAATGGGGTCCTGCCCACGGACGCTCGCGCGATCGTCGAAGCCCTCCGCGCGTTGCGACCGGGCCAGGGGGTCCACCGCGCGCTGATCCGCCTCGAGCGCCACGCCGATCCCGAAGCGCTGATCGACTTCGCGCCCGGGGTGGTGCCGTGCACCGGTGCGTTCCAGATGGCGATCACGCTGTGGCGACTGGGCTGCATCGGGCGCGCGGCGATCGGTCGAGTGGCCTCCGAGATGATCCACCGCAATGTCGCGCCCGATAGCCTGGCGCAGCGGCTCGCAGATCTGGTGCGACGTGCAGTGATCGACCGCGACGACGGAGAGTCGATCTCGCGCGAGCTGTCGGGCAAGTCACTGGTCGCTCCGATCGACTTGTGGCCGGACGTCGATGCCAGCTGGGAGCGTTGTGCCGCCCGCGGCCCCGGACGGGTGTGGACCCCCGCCCGCTACCTCGGCGACTGAACCAGGCCGCGCCCCGGTCGCAGCCGGCTAGCCTGCCGGCGGGCAGTACGTGTTGCTCAGCGCGTGCCCCGTCATGTCCGAGTACGTGTAGGGGCCGGTCAAGCCCGAGTACGTATCCACGAGCTGGCCGGTCATCGAGTTCACCTTGTGTGCGGCGTTGTCGACCGCCCATAGATAGCCATCGACGTCGATGCTCACGCCCTTGACCGACTGGCCGTTGACGAACGCCGGCCCGGGCATCAGCGTGTTCATGTCGATCGATGCGGCGCCGCCGTCAGTGGCGACCCACATCAAGTCGCCGGGGCCCTCCACGATGCCGCCCAGGCCCGAAGCACCGGCCATGATCGGCTCCCAGGTCTCGGTCTGCACGTCGAAGCGGGCGGCGGTCGAACCCAGCACCGAGGAGACCCAGGGGTTGCCAAAGTGATCGACGGTGATGCCGTACGGGGCGATGCCCGCCGGAATCGGCCACAGCTGCACGGTGTAGTCGTCGATGTCGATGCGCGCGAGCTGGTTGTTGAAGCTGATCGCGCCCATGGGCGTGAAGAATAGGTTGCCCTCGGCATCGACTGCGCCACCGTAGGCGCCCAGCTGGATCCCCGGGAAGTCGTCGACCGCGATTTGCTGCACGATGTCACCGGTGTCGCCGGCCAAGAGGCTCGCGATGACCCCACCGGCTCCGCCGGTGCCAGGAGCGAATCCCGGGGTGGCACTCATCACCGTCCACACGTTCTCGCCCTGGGCCTCGCAGGAATCGCGCGATAGCGTGCCCGGGGTCCATGCGACGGGGCGCTGGTTGGTGGTGGGGAACTCCACATACCAGGCGCGGCACTCCTCGACATCCCAGCCCAGCAGGTTGTTTGCCCCCGACGACGTCTGAATCCCGGGCATGCCGTTGCTCTCGACGCACTTGGTGGTGTCGGCGAAGATCTTCACGAGCCCGCCGTGGCGGTTCGCGACGGCGACATCGCCCGAGAGACTCACCGAGGTGCGCGAAGGATTTCCGAGCCCGTCGGGCCGAGTGATGTAGCGCCCGACTTCCTCGAGGGTGCGGGTGTTGATCTTCGACACCGTGCCCTGCTCGGCGTTGGCGATCCAGATGAACTCGTACGCACACCCGCAGCCATCGCTGATATCGGTGTCACCAAGCCCGACGTCGAAGAGGGCGTCACCGGTGGTGCCGACGCTCGAGGTCGTCGTGGTGCTCTCGTCGGCCGCCATCGTCGTGGCAGTCGGTCCGGTGGTGAGCGTGGCGCCACTGGTGGAGGCGCCTCCGCTGGAGGCCGAGTCTTGATCGAAGGCGCCGGATTCACTGCTGCCACCGCAGGCAAGATTCGCGGCCAAGGTTGCAAAAGCCAAAGTCCGTACGGTCGTCATCGCCAAAGCCCCCCGAGCGATCGTGGATGATCGCCCGAGGCAACCTATCAGGGTTCCCTGGGGCTCGGCGTGGCGCCGCAGCGTCGCTTCGCTCACGAGAAGCGTGGGAACCTCGGAGCGTCCTGGGGGAACACCCACTGGACGGCCTCCCGCGGCTACGCGCGGCGACGGAGCTGAGTCTGCGATCGAATCCACGACTCGTGAGCCAGGCCGTCACGGGCTCCGAGCAGACGCACGTCGGAGAAGCGCAGCGCCGTCGCGAACTCGGGATCGAATACGAACTCGCGCAGCGTGCCCTCGACCTGCACGACACAGACCTGGCGTCCCGCACAGGCCTGGCCGAGGTCGGCGAAACCCGCGGCATCGAGCTCGAGCTGAGGCATCCAGCCCTGCTGGATGCGATGGTCGGGCGTCCGGGAGTGGTCGAACGGAGCCACGTTGCACGAACTCGCGGAGGTGCAGAAGACCGGCACGTACGCGACCTCCCAACGGAACCGTCCGCCTTCCCAGCTTTGGCGGACCGCTGCCATCGCGGTGCCGTCGCGGCTCAGGGCGTTACCCACCGTCGACTCGATCTCGGTCAGCAGCGTGTACTGGCTGCGCTCATCGACCGCGGCGGGCGCGATCGCGGGGGCTTGCTCGAGTGCGGTTGTGACGGTGGGGTCGGCGGCGGGTTGGCACGCAGCCAGGCCCAACACCATGGGGAGGAGGCGGCGCATGTCAGCTCTCCCCCACGGCACGCGCGAGCTCGGCCATGAGCGTGGGATCGGCACCAGCGTCGATCTCCCGAGCACGCAACCATGACTTGCGTGCCCGCGCTTGGTCGCCGGCTGCGCTGGCCACGAGGCCCGCGTGGACGTGCAACTCGGCGTCCGCGGTGTTGAGCTGCAGTGCCCGATCGATCGCCGCCTGGGCAGGTGCGATGCGACCCGAGCGCAGCAGCGCGAGCGCATGGGTGTCGTGCGCCGCGATGTTCTGACGGGCCTCTAGCTCCGACTCCGCGAGGGCCAGTGCCCGCTCGGGGTCGCGCCCGGTCCGCGCCAGATACAGCGCCACCGGCCGTGGTTCGGCGTGCGCGAGTGCCAGGGCCTGATCAATGTGGCGCGCAGCGTCGTCGTCACGGCCAACCTGCTCGAGCCACTCGCCCTGACGCAGGAGGTCCTCGGCGGTGGTCTTGCGCGCCAGCGCGGTGTCCATACGCGCGATGGCGTCGTCGGTCCGGCCGAGCCGGTGGAGGGCGCGAGCCTCGAGGACCAGCGCTGGCCAGTAGTCGGGGACCAGCTCGAGCGCGGCCCCTGTGGCGCGCAGGGTGAGCTCGGCTTCACCACGACGAAGGTCCATCTCGCCCAGGTCGACAAAGCACCAGGCGCGAGACTCCGGGTCACGCGTGCTCCCGGCATCGATCGCCAGCGCGATGATCTCTCGCGCACCTTCAACGTCGCCCATCAACCACCGCATGTGCGCGGCGCGATTGTAGCTACGGAGATCGGGGTGCATGTTCATGGCCGCCTGGTAGGCATCGATCGCCGGGTCGTACTCGCCCAGCTCGAGCAGGGCGTCGCCCGCGATCAGGTGGCCGGTCGGATCGTCGGGGCGCAGCGTGATGTACTCGCGTGCGAGGGACAGCGCGCCGCGGAAGCGGTGCTGGTCCTGCATCACCATCGCCAGGAGCATCATCGTCTGAGGATTTCCTGCGTCGCGCGCACGAGCGGCCAGCAGGGCGTCCTCGGCGTAGCGGCGATAGCCATCGTCGCTGCTCTCGCGGGCGCGTCGCAGCATTCGCAGCGCCAGCTCGTTGTAGGCTTCGACGTCGTCCGGTCGCTGGCGCACAAGCGATTGTGCGGCCGCGATTGCGGCTTCGGAGGCGCCGGGCCCGGGTACGTAGGCGAGGGCCACTTGCGCACTGGCCGTGGCCACTGGCGCTTCGGAGGCCGCGGCGGCGGAGGCGGTTGGGAGGGAAGGGGAGACCGGGCTAGCGCAGCCGGCCAAGCACGCCATCAGGGCCCAGGCCGGCCACGAGGACGATCGAAGGGAGTGTCGATCCATGCGGGGCTTGGTACGTCGGCCGAGGTCAGGCGGATCGAACGAGCCCGCCCTAGGGCGGTCCGCGGCCTGCGTGCGATCCTCAACAGCCTGTGCGAACGTAGCCACGGTGATGGTCTGGCGGCGAATCGAGCATCTGCCGCTGATCGCGCTGTTCGGCGCCGTGGGTGTGCTGCACTTCGCTCGGCCGCAGTTCTTCTTGCCCCTGATGCCGACGTGGCTGCCGTGGCACCCCGAGCTGGTGGCGTTGTCAGGGGTCGCCGAGCTCACCACCGCCCTGGCGCTCGCGGTGCCGGCGTGGCGCCGCTGGGGCGGGTGGCTGGCGTTCGCAACCCTGCTCGCGGTGTGGCCCGCGAACTGGCATCACGCGTTGTCCGGCGGGATCTCGCATCCCGACCTGCCGCCCGCGATGGCCAACACAGCCGTCGCGTGGGCACGGCTCCCGCTTCAGTTGCCGTTGCTGTGGTGGGCCTGGACGATCGCCCGGCGGCGGACCTCAGCCCTCGGGCTCGGTGCTCGGCATGCCGGTGGGGTCGCAGCCCCACGCGAAGTTGTCGATGAACGCGTAGCTGTCGAGGATGGAGTCTGACAGGTCGAAGATCGCGAACACGACGGTGATGTGCTCGTCCGGGGATACGCCCGCGGTCGTCGTCAACCAGTTGGTGCCCGCGTGCTGCTTCATGCACGTGTTGTCGAACTCGGCCAGGTTGCCGCCGTCGTCCTTGAAGTCGAGAAAGCCTGCGTTGAGCGAGATCGGGTTGCCCTGCGCATCGAACGAGATGTTGCCGGTCCACAGCTCCGACTCGAGCCAGCCCACGTACATGTCGTTGAACACCGAACCGAAGTAGTCGGGGTACTCGACCGAGAAGAACGCGAAGTCGTAGCTGAACGAGATCACGTCGGGAGGCACGTCGAGCTCGAAGCGCATCTCGACGTAGTCGTTGGCCTCGCCGCCCTGCGTGAACTGAGCGTTGATGGTGTTCGAGCAATCGCCCGTGCCGACGAGCGCGGGGTTCATCGAGCAGTCGCCGCCCACGTCATTGGTCCGTAGCGGCGCTGGCAAGGTGCCGCCAGGGTCGTTGCCGCCGAGATCGTCGTTGCAGTGCGTGGGGAACGAATTGCTGTCGCCGCCGGGGGTCTCGCTGTCGAGATCAGCGACCAGACCGCTGCCGATCACCGCGTAGCGATTGCCCTCGCGCGGCGCGAAGGTGCCGTTGCCGCCGAACGAGGTGCGCACGCCGAGCGCACCTGCGGGGCCCATGGTCGTGGATTGAACCTGCAGCTCGCCGGGGCAGTTGAGGCCGATGGCCTGAAACAGATCATTGCCCGCGCCGTCGCACGACACGTGCTCGGGGATCGTGCACTCGCAGGTTTCGGTCTCACAGCCGGTCTCGGCCTCGCCAACACCCTCGGCCGGACCGCCTTCGAGGTCGAACTTCAGGCCACCGTCCTCACTGGCGTCGTTGGCCGCGCCGGTGCTGCCTTCGCTGCCGGGATCCACCCCGGTCGACCCACCGCCCTCACTCCCGCCGCCGAGCGTCGCATTGTTGATCCCGCCACCGGCTGAGGCCTCACCGGCCCGGCCTTGGTCGGCCCCACAACCGAGGAACAGGCCCAACATGCTCGCCGCCCACGCCGCGTTCGACCTATCCATGCTCTGGTGCTTTCGAGACGTTCGTGAACACGTGCCCCCCGCACGCGGACGATCGCCACCATCTCGCAGTGTGCATCGGGCGTTCCACGGCCCACAAGGGGGTGCGAATCGCAGGCGTGGCGAGGCGCGGTGTAGGTTTACGTGGGGGATCGCTCTGATCGCGCCGGGTCCTGCGCGGTCGGCGATGCGCCAAGCGCCAAGCCAAGCCAGCGCCGATCTGGGCGACTTGCCTATCGATCGTCCGGTACCCACGTCGATCCGGGTAGTCTCGAGGCGTGGCGCAGATCCTCAAGCTCGGAAAGGCCCGCAAGGCGCGCCGCAAGGCGGCGGAGCAGACGCAAGCCGACCAAAATGCGGTCCAGCACGGTCGCAGCCGCGCGCAGCGGGAGCAGCAGGCGGCCGAACGTCGTCGGCTCGAGGCCACGCTGGACGGGGCGCAGCGGCTCCCGACGCTGTCGGCGGTCCCTGACCCGGAAACCTGAGGGACGTCGTCCTCGATTCCGCGGTTTCGCGGGGGGAACCAGTCGTGGGTCTGGTGCGTACAGCAGGTGACGAACCGAAGCCGACCCAACCATCGCGTCGTGCGGTGCAAGGGCTGAAGCCTCCGGTTCGTTCCGACCATGCAAGCAAGAGTCGCCATGAGGCACAGCATCACCTGGGGAGCAATCGTGGGCATCGCGCTGGGCGCGACCGTCACGTTTGCTCTCGCGCGCGGGTGGCTGGAGATGCCTTGGTCCCCGACCGCTTCACGCTCGCTGCCCATCGCGGCGCCACCGGATGACGCGACGCCGGGCGCGACCGGACTCGGCGCGCCCTACAGCAGGCCGCTGCGCCCCGGTGGATTGCGCGTCGGCGACTTGGCGACGTCGGCCGCGCTCTCACGGAGCTGACCGATCAGGGCCAATCAGGGCTGATCGGGCCGGTCGGGTCGGCGCACCAAGAGTGCCCC
>CANLQR010000160.1 GCA_947492135.1 Deltaproteobacteria bacterium
CGGCGAGCAGCGAGAGCACCAGCGACGGCGTCTCCACCACGATGACCCAGGAGAGCTCCGGTGACACAACGGGCTCCGCATCCGCAACGATGTCCGGCTCCGCGAGCGTCGGGACCACCGCGCCGGGGACCACCGGCGACGACGGGGCCGATGACGCGCCGTCTCCCGTCAAGCTCGACGTGCACGCGCTCCCCGATACGCCTGGTGCGGGCCCGTGCGGCGCCAACGGCAAGGGCGGCGGCAGCGACGATCCAGACTTCTCGTACATCTGGGTCGCGAACAGCAGCCAGGGCACGGTGTCCAAGATCAACACCGTATCGATGGAAGAGGAAGGCCGCTACTGGACCCGCATGGACCCTGCGGGCAGTCCTTCGCGTACCTCGGTCTCCCTCAACGGCGACGTCGCGGTCGCGAACCGCAGCGGCGGTGTGATCAAGATCGCGGCTCGCTTGGAGTCGTGCCCAGACTCGGACAACACGTCGACCGGTGCCGCCGACATCAAGCCGTTCCCCGATGGCTGCGTGGTGTGGTTCACGCCGTTCAACTACACCAGTCAGCGACCGGTCGCGTGGGCGCCGGGCGAGTGGAGCGAAGCCAGCTGTAGCTGGGAGAACGAGATGTTGTGGACCTCCGGCGCCCAAGGTGAGGCCGTCGAGGTCCTGCTGCTCAACGGCGAGGACGGCGTCGTCGAGGAGACGATTGCCCTGGCGGGCACGCAAGCCAGCTACTTCGGGATCTACGGCGCGGCGTCGGATGCCGACGGCAACTTCTGGGGCAGCCAGCTCGGCTACGGCAACCTCGTCCGTGTCGATCGCAACACCTTCGAGTACGAGGAGCATCCGATGGCGAACGTCGGCGGCTACGGCATGACCGTCGACACCGAGGGGCGCGCGTGGACCTGCAGCAGCGGCGTCGCTCGCTTCAACCCCGACGACTCGACCTGGACGACCAATGCAAACGTCGGCGGCGGCGGCGGCTGCATGGTCGACGGAGACGGCCATCTCTGGGTGGGCGGCTACAACCAAAATGGTGGCGGTGGCTATTTGATCTCGGTGGACACCGAGACCCTGCAGGTCGATCAGCAGCTGGCGATTCCCAACTACGTGCACGGCGTCAGCATCGACTTCTACGGCTACATCTGGGGCGTGACCCAGGGCCAGCCGTTCGCCTACCGACTCGACCCCGCCGATGGGACCTTCGAGACGTTCATGGGGCTCACGGGTCCGTACACCTACAGCGACATGACCGGGTGGGCGCTGTCCAACGTCGTCGGCGGCACGCCGAGCGGCTGATTCGAGCGCAGCCCTTCGTGGCGCGTCACTTCGCCGCCACGCGGGCCTGGGCCTGCTCGAGCGTCGCCGCACAGCGAAAACCAAAATGGTGAAACGGCTCGTTGTTCGGCACGTGCGCGCGCCGATAGACGCCCGTCGCCTTTTCGTCCTCCCAGTACCACGAGCCGCCGCGCACGACCTTGTTGCGGGTCGTCGCGCACGTCGGCTCGCCGCCACACGGCCCGCGAGGATCCACGCCGATGCAGGCCTCGCCACAGTGCGCGTAGCTCTTGCTGTACCAGTCGTCGACCCACTCCCACGAGTTGCCGACCATGTCGAACAGGCCGAAGACACCCGCGGGTCGTGAGCCGACGTCCCACGGCCGTCCGGTCTCGGGCTTGCTGAACTGCTTCTCGAGACCACAGCCGCGGCCCGACTTGTCGCGATAGATGGCGCGCTCGCAGGTGATCGGCTCGTCGCCCCACGGATACAGCGCGCCCTCGGTGCCGCGTGCGGCCTTCTCCCACTGCGCCTCCGTGGGCAGGCGCTTGCCGTTGAGCTCGCAGTACTTCACGGCGTCGAACCAGCTCACGCCGGTCATCGGCATGTTCGGATGATCGTAGTCGGTGTAGCGAGGCCGTGCGGCATTGCAGCCGCCATCCTTCTCGCAGGCCTCGTATTGCGAGTACGTGACCTCGTGAAGATCCATGTAGAACGTCTGCGCCCACACGGTCGACTGCGGTCGCGCATTGTCAGGGCCTTGGTCGCTACCCCGGACAAAGGGCCCGCCGGGGATGCAGACCATATCTGCCGGTGCGACCGCGTTGCACGGCAGCGCCGGCGTGCCGTCGGGTGCGACCGGCATCGCGGGTGTCGCAGGGGCAGCAGGTGTTGCGGGG
The DNA here is from genome assembly GCA_947492135.1 of Deltaproteobacteria bacterium. Lineage (GTDB taxonomy): Bacteria > Myxococcota_A > Polyangia > Nannocystales > Nannocystaceae > Xiheibacterium. The sequence continues at coordinate 2,171 of CANLQR010000160.1, forward strand.
CTCGACGGCGGTCCGGCGTCGCCCTGGGACGCAGGAGCGGCGCTCGTGGCCACGGCGGATGCCGGGGTGGGATCGGATTGTACAGCCGGCACCGTGGCCGTCGGTCGATCACACGCACCCAGGCAAAGCACGATCAGGACGAAACGTCGCATGGCAACGCCACCTGTAGCACTCTCCCAGACGGCGTCGCCAGCAACTCGAGACGGCAACGTCGGACGTCTGGGGCGTTGCATCGACGCAACACCCACCGGCGGATCACATCGACCGCCGGTACTCGCCTCCGACCTCGAACAGCGCGGCGCTGATCTGGCCCAGGCTCGCGACCCTCACGGTATTCATCAACTCGGCAAAGATGTTTCCACCCGCGAGCGCAACCTCGCGCAGACGAGCGAGGGCGACCGGCGCATCGGCGGCGTGCAGCGCCTGAAACGCTCGGACCCGGGAGATCTGGGCGTTCTTCTCGTCGCTCGAGGCGCGCGTCAGCAGCAGTTCTGCGGTCTGCGAGTTCGCCGTGGGGTCGGCGTTCACGAAGGTGTTCACGCCCACAATTGGCAGGGTGCCGTCGTGCTTGAGGTGTTCGTACTTGAGACTTTCGTCCTGGATCTTGCCGCGCTGGTACTGACGTTCCATCGCGCCAAGCACCCCGCCGCGCTCGTCGAGCCGTCCGAACTCAGCGAGCACGGCCTCCTCGACGAGGTCGGTCAACGTCTCGACGATGTACGAACCCTGCAGCACGTTCTCGCACTTGGCGAGCCCCTGCTCTTTGGTGATGATCATCTGGATCGCCATCGCTCGACGGACACTGGCCTCGGTCGGCGTGGTGACGGCTTCGTCGTAGGCGTTGGTATGCAGGCTGTTGCAATGATCGTAGTAGGCGAACAGCGCCTGCAACGTGGTGCGAATGTCGTTGAAGTCGATCTCCATCGAGTGCAGCGATCGGCCGCTGGTCTGCACGTGGTACTTGAGCTTCTGGCTGCGCGGTGCAGCGCCGTAGCGATCACGCATCGCGATCGCCCAGATCCGCCGGGCGACCCTACCGATCACGGTGTACTCGGCGTCGAGCCCCATCGAGAAGAAGAAGCTGAGATTGGGCGCGAAGTCGTCGATCGCGAGCCCCCGAGCCAAGTAGTACTCGACCAGCGTGAAACCGTTCGACAGGGTGAACGCCAGCTGGCTGACCGGGTTGGCCCCGGCCTCGGCGATGTGATAGCCGCTGATCGACACCGAGTAGTAGTTGCGAATCTGCTTGTCGACGAAGTACGCTTGGATGTCGCCCATCATGCGCAGCGCGAACTCGGTGGAGAAGATGCAGGTATTCTGGGCCTGGTCCTCCTTCAAGATGTCGGCCTGTACGGTCCCCCGCACCTGACGCAGCGTGGCGTCATGGATCGACTCTTGCTCGCTGTCGGTGAGCGGTCGCCCGAGTTCTGAAGCCCGGCGCTCGACTTGTTGGTCGATCGCCGTGTTCATGAACAGTGCCAGCAGGATCGGCGCCGGGCCGTTGATCGTCATGCTGACGCTGGTGTTGGGCGCACACAGGTCGAACCCCGCGTACAGTTCTTTGGCGTCGTCGAGCGTGCAGACGCTGACACCGCTCTCACCGATCTTGCCGAAGATGTCCGGTCTCTCGCCGGGATCCTCGCCGTACAAGGTGACCGAGTCGAACGCCGTGGAGAGCCGCTTGGCCGGCTCGCCGCGCGACAGGTAGTGGAAGCGTTCGTTGGTGCGAGCGGGGCCACCCTCGCCTGCGAACATTCGCTTGGGATCCTCGCCCTCGCGCTTGAACGGGAACACCCCGCCGGTGAACGGAAACTCACCGGGAGCGCCCTCCAGCAGCCCGTATCGCACCAGCGTGCCTGGCTCGTCGTCCGCGGGGAGGGACACTCGAGGAACCTGCAGCTCGGAGAGGGTCTCGACGGTCGTGGGATACCGGACTTCGGTATCGCGGATCTTGATGACGAACTCGGGCTCGCGATATGCGGCGCGCAGCGCCGGAAGCTCCCGCAGCACCCGCTTGGCGTCGGCCGACACGAGTTCGGCTGCGGCGGCATGGGCAGTGGCGAGCCACTGCGCCGGGTCGGCGGCCCCCGCAGCTTGCGCGGCCTGCCCAGCGCGGCGCAGGGCCTCGACGTTGCGCACCGCCTCGACCTGCGTGGCGACGTGGCGCTTGTAGGCTCGGACTGCGCGGGCGATATCGCCGAGGTACTGCACGCGATCGCCGGGGATCAGATCGCGAGTCTCCGAGGCGATCGCGATCTGCTCGGGCGGACACTTCGATCGCCACTGCGCGGTCCCGATGGTCGACAGCATGCCGCACAGCGCACCGTACAAGCCGTTCACGCCGCTGTCGTTGAAGCGACTCGCCACCGTCCCGAACACCGCTAGCGACTCGTCCGTCACGGAGGGGTCGAAGATCTTGCGGTTGCGTCGCCACTGCTTGCGCACGTCGCGGAGCGCGTCCTTGCTGCCACGTCGCTCGAACTTGTTGATCGCCACGGCGTCGGCGACATCGAGCATCTCGATCTTCTCGAGCTGCGACGGCGCGCCGTACTCGGCAGTCATCACATACAGCGTGCGCTCGGCGAGCCGGGTGATCTCGGCGTCGCCCTGACCGATACCGCTGGTCTCGACGATCACGAGGTCGTATCCCGCGAGCTTGCACAGCCGAACCACATCGTCGGTCGCCCGGGCCAGCTCGCTGCCGGCATCCCGCGTGGCCATCGAGCGCATGTACACCCGCGAGTCACGCAGAGCGTTCATGCGGATGCGGTCACCCAGCAGCGCGCCGCCGGTTCGCCGTCGGGTCGGATCCACCGAGATGACTGCGATCTTGCGCTGGTCGTGGTCACGCACGAACCGGCCGATGAGTTCGTCGACGAGCGAACTCTTGCCAGCACCACCGGTGCCCGTCACCCCGAGCGTTGCCACCTTGGGAACCGCGGTGGCGTGGATCGCCGTGCGCAGCGCTGCAGCGGATTCATCGTCGCGCTCGAGCACCGACACCAACCGGGCCAGTCGCACGGTGAACCCCTCGGGCTCATGCAGGCGCGAGAACTCGGCAACGGGATCGACGGGCGCGGTCGAGAAATCCGCGCCGCGCATGATCTGATCGATCATGCCCTGCAGGCCCAACGTGCGCCCGTCCTCGGGACTGAAGATGCGACGGATACCGTAGGCGTGCAGTTCCGCGATCTCTCGGGCCACGATGACGCCACCGCCACCTCCCCAGATCGTGATGTGACCTGCGCCCTTGCTGCGCAGCAGATCATGCATGTACTTGAAGTACTCGATGTGACCGCCCTGGTAGGAGCTGATCGCGATCGCCTGCGCATCTTCCTCGATGGCAGCGTCGACCACCTCCTCGGCGCCACGGTTGTGGCCGAGGTGGATCACCTCGGCGCCGGACTGTTGGAGGATCCGCCGCATCACGTTGATCGCCGCGTCATGGCCATCGAAGAGCGCCGCGGCGGTGACGACCCGGACCTTGTTCCGGCAGCGGTAGACTCCGTCGGGCTCGCTGGACGTCGGAGACTCGGGCGCGACCACGTGCAACACGGCGGAACTCATTGGGATCGTTGCACCACAAAGTGACGCACAACTCAAAGCTTCCCGGGTCCCTTCTCCCCGCAGCGCGCCCCTGCAGCGATGCAATGCGTCGGAGATCGCCGGCTTGGTCGGGAGCGAAAGTGCGCGCGGACGTCGCGGGGGCGTCGTGGTGGGTCTCACGCGCTCGGCCGGCATGGACGAATCGCGCGCCCGGAGCGAAGTGAACGCCGTTCCATGGGGTCGCCGGCACTCGCTCGGCCGCCGCGCCGGTGCCGCTGGGGTTTGACCGCGGAGATCGAGTCGTGCAATGAACCGCCGTTCGTGGCGTCGTCCTCGATATCCCAGACGCTGGTTGTGCGACGACCGCCGACGCAGAATGCCGCCACCCACTAAACCTCGGGTCATTTCGGGGCCGTGCCCGTAAGGGTTACACTCCGGTACCACCCGCCGCCGCACCCCTCACCCACTCCCAATGGCCGAACGTCCGACAGGGTTCCAAAGAACGGCCCGCCTCGATTCGACTCCGGGTCGTCGAGACGTCCCGGAGCCTGAGGCCAACAGTCCGGCATCGACCGCCGACACGTCGATGGCAGGCGCCTCCGCATCGAGCATCGAGATGTATGTTTCTGACGACATTGGCCGGACAATTTCCGGACGCTACCGGATCACCGAAGTCATCGGTGAGGGCGGCATGGGCGTGGTTTACGAGGCTTGGGACGCCCAGGTCGAACGCAAGGTCGCGATCAAGCTGGTGCGGTCCGACTCGACCTCCGACCGCAAGTTCCTGAGCCGGTTCCGTCGCGAGCTCGAGATCACCAGCCAGCTGCGGCACCCGTCGACCATCCGCGTGTTCGAGCACGGCGAGACCGACGACGGGCGTCCGTACATGGTGATGGAGCTGCTGACCGGCGAGAGTCTCGCCGATCGCATGGAGCGCGGGGCCGTGAGCGAAATGGAGGCCTTGCAGATCTGCCGTCAGGTCGCCGAGAGCCTCAGCGAGGCCCACGAACACGGCGTCTTTCACCGCGACCTCAAGCCCGACAACATCTTCATCGAGACGGTCGGTGTCTCGAAGGTCGTCAAGGTGCTCGACTTCGGGATCGCCGGAGGCGTCGATGCGACCCGCTTGACGCAGGCGGGCGAGGTGTTCGGCACGCCACAGTACATGTCGCCCGAGCAGTGCAACGGGCTTCCGCTCGACCATCGCACCGACATCTACTCGCTGGGCTGCATCCTCTACGAACTGATCGAGAGCCGACCACCGTTCTCGGCGGAGACGCCGATGGCGACGATGCTCAAGCACGTCCGAGCCAAGGTCCCCGCGCCTCGCCGCGCTGGCCCCGAGACCGCCCGCGTGATGCTCATGTCCCTGCGCAAGGACCGGGCGAAGCGCATCCAGACCGCCGGCCGTTTCGCCGAACTCATCGGTCATTGCATCGGCGCGCTGCGAGCGATGAAAGAGGGCCGCGCACCCGACAGCAGCAGGGCCATGCCCGCGCAGTCGTCCAACACTGGCTCGGTGCCCATCAGCCAGAACGGCGGCGTCACGATGCCACCCGCGACGGGCACGGCCACGGGCATGCGTGGCACGAGCGCCGACCGCAACAGCTTCATCATCGCGCTCGGCCTCGGCGGACTCGCGCTCGCGCTGGTGATCGTCCTGGTGTTCGGCAACCTCGGCAACAACTCGCGTACCGCCGAACCCCTCACGATCCCGACGCCCAGCACGGCACCGGCCGCGACTGACGCGAAGGAGAAGAGCCACCCGTTCAATCGCGCGCTGGTGCGCGCCAACGTGCCTGCCGCGATCGTCATGGTCGACGGCAAAGACCAGTGCGAAACGCCCTGCGAGATCAAGGTCCCGGTCGGCGACGACATCGCCCACGAGATCCGGCTGAAAAAAGCCGGCTACGTCGACGTGGTGCAGAACTGGCGCCCCAGGACCGTCGGCGAGCCACTGCCGCCGATGCCCGATCTGCGCAAGCTATAGCCCCGCCGCGCGAACTGGAGCGCTGCGCGAGTGGGAGCGCCGCGCGAGCACGCGCCCCGCCGGCCTTTGGCGCTCGAGGCCAGCACGAATCGTCTGCACGAGAGGTTGGGCTTGTGCCATGCTCTGCGGCCCCATGGCTGACGAAGACGATTTTGCCGCGCTGTTCGAACAATCGGTATCGAAGCAGCAACAGCCGACGGGTCGCCGGCTTCGTGCGGGTGAGCCGGTCGAGGGCCTCGTGGTTGCGATCAGCGACGACACGGTGTTCGTCGACGTGGGTACCAAGGCCGAGGGCCGCATCGAGCGACACACCCTGACCGACGACAGCGGCAAGCTGCGCGTCGCACTCGGCGACCGAATCCGCGCGACGGTGATCGATCCCGGGGGCCGCGGCGCCCCGCAGCTGGCCGTCCAGCTCGGTCGAGGCAACATCGACGTCTCCATGCTGCAGTTCGCGATGGAGGGCGGCACGCCAGTCGAGGGCGAGATCACCAAGGCTGTGAAGGCCGGTGTCGAGGTCATGATTGGCAACGTGCGGGCGTTTTGCCCGGCCAGCCAGGTCGAGATCGGCCCCAGCGGAGAGCTCGAGAACTGGGTCGGTCAGCGGCACTTTTTTCGCATCATCGACATCCGCGAGGGCGGACGCAACGTAGTGGTTTCACGCCGCGCGCTGCTCCAGGCCGAACGCGAACAGCGGGCCGCCGCCCTGGTCAGCAAGCTCGAAGTCGGCGCCGAACTCGATGGCATCGTTCAGACGGTTCAGTCCTATGGCGTGTTCGTCGACATCGGCGGCATCGAGGGCATGGTGCACATCTCCGAGATGTCGCACAGCCGCGTGAGCTCGGCCGCCGACGTGGTGTCGGTGGGCGAACAGGTCCGCGTCAAGGTGCTGTCGATCGAGTCCGGAGCCAAGGGCGGCACGCGCATCTCGCTGTCCATGAAAGCGCTCGTGCAGCCCGAAGCCACCGCCGCCACGCCTGTCGAGGAGGTGCTCACCGGCACCGTCGGGCGGATCGAAGGCAACGGCATCTGGGTCGACACCCCACAGGGCGGCGGCTTCGTGGCCACCGCGGAGCTCGGTCTGCCGCAGGGCAACGACGCCAGGCGCGTCTACGAGGTCGGCCAGAGCATCGAGGTCGTGGTCCTGCGCCGGGAAAGTGGCGGCAAGATGCGACTTTCGGTGCGCAAGGTGGCCGAGGCGCAAGCCCGCCGCGACTATCGTGATTTTCGCAGCAGCAGCGGCAAGAGTTCCGGCTCGCTGGGTTCGCTCGGCGACCTGTTTCGCGACCGCATGCCCGCCGCACGACCGGCGCCGACCGCCCAAAGCCCAACCGCAGCCCCGCCCAAGGCTCAGCCCCGCGCCAGTGAGCCGACGGTGCGTGCCGGCGCTCCCAAGCGATCCTAGCAAGGTCGGCGGTGGATGCAGCCGGCCAGACCCCCACGATCACGCTGCGCAGCTTGGTCACCGCGCGCTGGACGTTGCTCGCGTTGCTCGCGACCCTGGCGGTGACGCAGTGGCTCGCACCCGCCGTCGTCTCCGCGTGGCTGCGGTGGTCGACCGATGATCTACGGCCGGTACTCGCGGTGCTGTTGGTTTGGACTGCGCTCAACATCGGCACGCGCCTGTGGCTGTCCACCCACGATCGCGTCGCGGCGCGGACCGTCGGCCTGCAGCTCGTCGCCGATGCCGCGGTGCTGACGCTCGCGCTGGGGCTTTGGGGTGGTCCGACCAATCCGTTCGCCGCGCTCTACGTCGTGCCGGTGATCCTCGCGACGCAGATCTCGGCGACCTGGACGTGGACGTTGGTCGCGGCCGCAGCGGCCGGGTCGGGCCTGTTGTTCGTGTGGCGACCGCTGCCACCGTCGACCGGCGACGCGTACGTCGGCCACCTCCACGGCGCGTGGATCGCCCTGGTTGCCTGCAGCGCGATCGGGGCGTGGATGGTGCAGCGAATCACCCGGTCGACCGCGCGCGAGCGCAATGAGCTGACCAGGCTCCGCGACGAAAACCTTGCGGACCAGCACCTCGCCGCCCTGGGGACGCTCGCGGCTGGAGCGGCCCACGAGCTCGGCACACCGCTGGGCACGGTGAACCTGCTCGCCGCCGAGCTGCCGCACATGGAACCCGAGGAACAGCGAAGCGCCATCGACACCATCAAGCGCGAGGTCGAGCGCTGCAAGGACATCCTCCATCGCATGGCCTCACCGGAGGTCCGCGTCAGTGCCTTGTCCGCCCGCGACGCTCAGCCGTGGTTTCTCTGCGAGCTGCAGGACGAGCTCGACCAGCCCGAGGGCGTCAAGCTCACGTTTGTCGCCACAGCGGCGACCCGGGAGACCCAAGGCACGACCACGCTGGCGCGGGCCTCGTTGGGGCAGATCGTCCGTGAGCTGGTGGCCAACGGCGGCGAAGCCTGCCGGCGCAAGCCCGGCAACCGCGGGGTCACAGTGCGCATCGACGTGGTCGGGGACGAGGCGCTGATCGAGGTCGACGATGACGGTGTGGGCATGGAACCACACATCGCGACCGCGGTCTTCGACCCATTTTTCACCACCAAACCCGAGGGCCAAGGCATGGGGCTCGGTCTGTACCTCGCACGCGCGCAACTCCGTCAGCTCGGCGGTACTCTCGATCTGCAGTCGGCCCCAGGTCGTGGCACCAAGGTCACGCTGCGGGTGGCATTGAATCCTGCAGGACTGTACCCGCGATGACCACCGCCAACCCCGAGCCCACGGCCCCCGTCGACGGCGATCAGCAGACATTCTTGCTGGTCGACGACGACAAGGTGTTTTGCGGAGCGCTGGCTGGCGCACTGCGACGCCGGGGCTATCGCGTCGTGGTCGCGCACAACCATGACGACGCCGTGTCCGAGGCCACCGCGTGGAGCCCCGAGCGCGCGCTGGTCGACCTGCGCATGCCCGGCAAAGGCGGGCTCGAGGTCGTCTCCGAGCTGCTCCGACTCGATCATGAGCTGCGCATCATCGTGTTGACCGGCTACGGCAGCATCGCCACTGCGGTCGAAGCGATCAAACTGGGCGCGGTGCACTACCTGACGAAGCCTGCGAGCGTCGACGAGATCATGGCGGCGTTCGACCGCACCGCCGCCGTGACCGAGGTCGAGGCCCCAGCCGCCCCTCGCCCGCTCGACGAAGTCGAGTGGGAGCATCTCCAAAAGGTTCTTACCGACTGCGCCGGCAACGTCTCCGAGGCCGCAAGGCAGCTCGGGATGCATCGCCGTAGCCTGCAGCGCAAGCTCGCCCGCGGGCGCCCCGAGGATTGATGCCGCGACTGTTCGTGGGTCTCGATCTGCCCGCGGCGATCGATGAGCACCTCGACCTGCTCGGCGGCGGTGTGCCGGGAGCACGGTGGGAGGGCCGCGACCGCTTCCACGCGACGTTGCGGTTCGTCGGCGACATCGAGGGCGCACAGGTGACCGCGTTGTATCGCGCGCTCGACGAGGTACAGGCCCCGTCGATGACGCTCCAGATCGCGGGGGTCGGCGTGTTTCCGCCGCGTGGCGAAGCCAAGGTGCTGTGGGCGGGTTTCACCGACGACCGTGCCATCGTCGAGCTGCAGCGACGCATCGAGCGGGCGCTGCAGCGGGCCGAGTTCGAGCCCGAGGCACGAAAGTTCACGGCCCACGTGACGCTCGCGCGGTTGAGCAACTCGCCCCAAGATCGAGTGGCCGCGTTCCTGATCCACAATGCGTTGTTGCGCACGGCCGCGTTCGAAGTCACCGGCTTCTTCGTGTACAGCTCGGTGCTAGGGCCCGCGGGGCCGAAGTACCGGATCGAGCGCCACTACCCGCTGCTGGGCTGAGCCTCACCCCTTCGCGACTCGGCGCAGCGGCCCTGCGAGCTCGACGCTGGCGCCATTGGTGATGCAATTGTCATCGTCGACCAGCACCACAGTCGGCGCCCACTCGCGGGCTTGCTCCTCGGGCACGGTGGTGAACGTCGCAATGATCACCTTGTCGCCCGGACCCGCGAGGTGTGCAGCGGCACCGTTGATACAGATGATTCCACTGTTGTCCTCGCCACGCATCGCGTAGGTGACCAATCGGGTACCGCGCGCCACGTTCCACACGTGAACCTGCTCGAAGGCCAAGATCCCGGCGGCGTCCATGAGCTCGCCAGAGATCGTCACACTGCCCTCGTAGTCGAGGTCGGCGTGGGTGACGGTCGCGCGATGGATCTTGGCCGCGAAGACGGTGCGTTGCATGGGTGAGCGCTGGGCCAAGCTCATCGCACGACCGAGCGGGCGTCAAGGTGTTCCGACGACACCACGCGGGGCTCCGCGGGCCCCCGCCAGCGGGACCACCACCCAGCCGCCCGCGAGCCACAACGCGCCGAAGGCCGCCGCTGCCTCGCCGACGGCTCCGCGGGTGTCGGCGGGGATCTCGACGCCGCCACCACCGTCACCGCGACCGATCGAATCAGGCTCGACGACCCGTCCAGTGGCCCAGAGATATCCCGTGAACGCGCACAGCACCGCGGCAAAGACGTGGGTGTTACGAACCACCAGCTCGGGCCACACGTAGTCGAACGCGAGATCGTCCGCGAGGGCCGCGAGAATGCGCTTGCGCTCGTCCCACACCGCAGCTTGATCGCCGTGGTGAGCACGACGCGCCCGCGCGGCGCCGAACAGCTGGGTCGTGGTCGCAGCCGGCGAGACCTCGATGAGGTTCTCGTGCAGGCGCAGCTGCGGCGACAAGCGTCGGCGCAGGTAGGCCGCGCGTGCGGCCAAAGGCCCGGTCCCCTGCCCCATCGCCTCCCGCAACTCGATCCCGGCGCCGGCATAGAGCACCTCGACGGCCCGCTGGGTGTACGGCGTGACCGCAGGCTTGCCTGGATCGGAGCGCCCGCGCGCCCGCAGCCGTGGCGCCCACTCGCGCATCCACACCACCTCGTCGACCACGCAGTGGGCAACCCCGGGGCAACGCAGGTCGCACCGTAGACAAGGCGGGACGACCAACGGCGCATCGATGGCGACCACGGTCGACGCATCCGTCCAGCGCAACAGATACTCGGCGAGGACGTCATCGCGGAACAGTGCGTCGCTACCCGTGGGCTCGTCGCGCGTCGCCCCGGTCCCGCGCTGGCCGTAGCGCACCTTCGCGTCGGCGAGCACCAGCTGCCAACCACCCGTGTTCTCGGTGTGCTCGAGGCGGGCCACCGCCGTGGTCTTGCCGCGACCCCCGCCCAGATCGACGCCGATGAAGCGGCGCAGTCCTGGGCGCGTCCGCGGCGGGTCGCGCCACGGATCGCTGGTTGCGTCGTCGGCCGGCCCTGGCGCGTTCACTCGAGCGTTCGTTCAGCGCCCTCAGCGACCGAGGGCGAGCGATCCGACAAGAACCGGATGTAGGCGATCAATGCGGGAAGCTCGAGCGCGGGCAAGGTGTCCACGAGTTCTCGGGCTTGGCGACGCAGCGTCTCGGTGGGTCCCTCGCCGCGCTGGCCAATCGGCTTCTCCAGCGCGATGTCGGGCTCGGGCGGCTGGTCAGGCGCGCCCCACGGCGTCTCCTCACCGAACTCGACATCTTGCGCGTCGAGCCAGCCATTGATGTAGATGTGCAGCAGGTTTGCACGGTACGTGAACCATCGATCACGCTCGACCGGGTACGACAGCAGCACATCCTTGAAGCGACGAAAGGCACCCTTGCCGTCGATGGCGAGGATCAGTCGCTCGCGCAAGGCGTCGTCGGTGACCGACTGCACGAACCGCTCCATCCAGCGGTACTGCTCGCGCGACGAAGCCGGATCGAGGTGCACGAAGCGCCCCTCCGTGCGGCGAATCAGCTGGCGCTTCTCGTCATCCTCGGGACGTGAGTCCACGATCGTGGCGACCTGGCCGGTCTTCAGATCCAGGTAGCTATGGGTCTCGGGCGCGTTGTGCTCGAACGCCGTCTCCATCGCTGTCCAGTCGGGCTTTGGCCCGTCGGGTGTAACTCGCATGTCGTAACTCCGCTTGGGGGCCGATCAGGGCCCGTGAGGCATTTTCAGGGGGCACTTGGGCCCCTGAAGGACAATGATGGTTGGCGTGGGTCGAGGTGGCGGGGATGGTCAGGCCCCTTTTCGCCCACGGTGGTGTTTGGATCGGTGCGGCTGCGCCCTGGTGAACGCAGTCTGCTGCAGCTTAGTCGGGCTGCAGGGGTCGCGGCAAGTCGAACAGCGCTACGTTCACCCAGCGCAGGCTTGGCCGCGGGCCACCCAAGCGTAGCGTTCACCCACGCAGGCGGCGGCGCAGGGCCAGCAACTCGCGACGCAGCGAGTTCCGCTCCACGCTGCCGTGGTCGATCCGGCGCACCAGGCCCTCGACGACGCGAAGCGCTGCGGTTCGCCCCGAGCCCGGGCGGCGGCTGCCGATCCTTCGCGCGAGATCGGGATTGGAGCCCCGCACGCTGCCGCTGGGGACCACC
>CANLQR010000161.1 GCA_947492135.1 Deltaproteobacteria bacterium
CAACCTGGTGTCCCTGGGGTTCTACGACGACCTCGCATTTTTCCGCGTCGTCGAGGGCTTCATGGTGCAGTTCGGGATCCATGGCGTGCCCAAGGTCAACAAGGCCTGGAAGTCGGCACGGATGGCCGACGACCAGCGGACCCAGCGCAACGCCAAGGGCACGATCAGCTTCGCCAACTCGGGCCCGAACAGTCGCACCACGCAGGTCTTCATCAACTTCAACGACAACCCGCCGCTGGACTCGATGGGGTTTGCCCCGTTCGGCGAGGTGACCTCGGGCATGGACGTCGTGATGAAGCTGCACCGTGGGTATGGCGACGGGCCGCCGCAGGGTCCGGGGCCCGACCAACGCGAGATCGAGCGCGACGGCAACGACTACCTGCGCCGTCGCTACCCCGAGCTCGATTGGATCAAGCGCGCGCAGATCGTCAAATGAGGACAGCCATGACTGAATTTCTCGATCTCGATCCCGACAGCTTTGCAACCGAACTCACGGCCCACGGTGGCACCGCGGCGCTGTGCTGGGACGATGCCTCCGGGCGCATGGTACCCACCGCCAAATGGCTGGAGCCGCTCGCAGCGTGGATGACCGCCGATACCCGTGATGTTCATCGCCACGAGGCGGTGTTTCTCGCGGTGGGCCCGCAAACCGGTGCGTTGATGGCCGCGTTTGTTCACGCGACGGTGCGAGGCCAGGCGGCGGGTGGTCTGCGTTTTTGGCCCTACGCGCGGCTCGAGATGTTCTTGCGCGATGGCTTGCGGCTCTCGCTGGGAATGTCGAGAAAATGCGCGCTCGCGGGCCTGTGGTGGGGCGGTGGCAAGGGCATCGTCGTGCGCCGCAAGGACGCGCCTTACCAGGATGCCGACTATCGTCGCACCCTGTATCGCGAGTACGGAGCGTTCACCACCTCGCTGCGCGGCGTGTACATCACCGCCGAGGACGTCGGCAGCGGGCCGGCCGACATGGCCGCGGTCTTCGAGACCACGCGCTTTGTCACCTGCGTCGCGCCCGAGGTCGGTGGCAGTGGCAACCCTTCGGCCGCCACCGCCAAGGGTGTGGTGTGTGCGATGGAAGGCGCGCTCGATCATCTCGGTCGCGGCACGCTCGTCGGCAAGTCCGTGGCGATGCAAGGCGCCGGCAACGTCGCCGGTTTCATGATCGACGAGCTGGTCGCGCGGGGCTGCGCCAAGATCGTGGCCACCGAGATCTCGGCCGAGCGCTGTGCCGAGGTTCGCGCCCGTCATCCCGGCACCGTGGTCGAGGTCCGCCACGCGAGGCCCGACGATCGCTCGATCTTCGCCGAGCCGTGCGACGTATTCGCACCCAATGCTCTGGGCGGTGTCCTCGATCCCGAGACCATCGCGATGCTGCGGACCCCGGTGGTGTGCGGTGCCGCGAACAATCAGCTGCTCGACGATCGCCGCGACGATCGCCTGCTGGCCGAACGCGGCATCGCATACGTGCCGGACTTCGTTGCCAACCGCATGGGCATCGTCAACTGCGCGAACGAGCAATACGGCAGCGTCGGTGTCGATCCGTCGATCGAGCGCCACTTTGGACGCACCTGGGACAACGCGGTGTTCGTGGTGACCAAGCGCGTGCTCGAGAGAGCGGCGCGCGACGGCATCACCACGTCGACGGCCGCCAACGCGCTTGCCGACGAGGCGGGTCGGGTGCCCCATCCGATCTGGGGTCACCGTGGCCGCGCGATCATCGATGGTCTGCTCTTGCGCGGTTGAGCGGGCGTGGGCGCGGGCACGGGCGCGGGCGCGGGCGCGGGCGCGGGCACGGAGGAGCCAGACCCTTGCAGGGTCTGGCTCCTAGCGCATCACTCGCAGCGCGACGCCGGAGTCGATCACGTACCCACCATCGACGCGGGTGATCAGCTCGCGCAGACCCATGCGGCGCAGGGTGGTCAGGGCCACGTACACCCGATTCGCGCCCGCTTTGGGCTGGAATCGCTCGCCGGGCCAGGCCACGCGCAGCAGATCGGTCACCGCGACGGCTCGACCCGGCGCCGCATGATGCGACTCCAGCAGCGCCGCCAACACGCGGGCGAGCACCTTGCGCGCGGCGAGATCGGTGGTCACACCGTCGGGCGTGGTGAACGACATTCCGTCGCTGGTGACGATGAAGGGCTCGGGGACCGGCCCATGGGTTGCGGTCATGGCTTCGTGCGAGGGCGCCACACCGAGCAGCTCGTCGAGTCCCTCGAACGCGACCAGGCGGTCGGCGGTGGGGCTCTCGAGGGCGATGCGTTCGATGACCGCCTCGACCTCGCGCACGTTGCCCGGCCACGGATGGCGCAACAACGTCAGCACCAGTCGCGGCTCGATCACGACCTCGTCACCCGCGTAGCGGCTTGCCGCATGGCGGATCAGCAGGGCAACGTCGCTGCGGCGGCGTCGCAGCGGTGCGATGCGGATCGTCGACGCGGCGATGTGGGCGCGGATGTGCGGTGACTCGAGCGCTGTGAGGCCCTCGTGAGTGCCTGCGCGGGTCGACAACGCGATCCATGGCGCGTCGGCGTCGCCGGAGGCGTCGAACATTGCGAGCAGCACGGCCCAGGCGCTGTCTTCCGCGCGTTCCATCCGCTCGACCAGCAGGGTGCCACCTCGCGCACTCACGGCGGCCGCTGCGATCGCGGCCGGATCAGTGGCGCTGGCGACGACCAGGGGCCCCGATCGAAGCGACTCGTGCACCGCGCGCACCAGTGCGGCCTTGCCTACGCCGGGCTCGCCGACGACATGCAGCGGTCGACCACGAGCGGCGAGCGACTGCGCGGTCGAGACCGCACGAAGAAACTGGCCGCTGGTTCCGATCAGATCGGGCAGCCCGACGTCCCCCTGCGGAGGTGCGACGTCGCGCTCGAGCGCGATCACGATCCGCCCGAGTCCGATCAAGCTGTCATCGGTGACCCGCGCCGAGACCACCCGCGTACCGTCCACCAGTGTGCCGTTGTGGCTGCCGAGGTCGAGCAAGTCGACACCCTCGTCGCCCACGAGCTGAAGTTGCGCATGCATGCGCGAGGTGTGGGCATCGTCGAGCGCACCCACACCAAACGCCGTGCACGCGCGACCCAGCGTGAGCGGAGCGTCGGGTGACAGCGCAGTGCGTCGCCCAATCCACTTGGGATCGGGATGGACCACCACCGCGGCGATCCAGGCCGAGGCCGTGAGTCCCTCGGCATCGGATTCCCACGTGACGGTCGCGTCGTCCGGCTGTCGCGTCGGGCTCACCACGGGACGAAGTGTAGGACAGCAGCCGCGCACCCTCCAGAACCGGCCTGTGCAAAGCCTTAATGCGCGGCTTAAATCGGGCTACCAGCGGGGCTTTGGAGCGCGCGGCGCCCAATACTGTACGGACATGCTGACTTCAAATTCGACCCGTCGCGCCCGTGGGACATTGTCGCGCATCGTCGTCTGTGGTGCGCTGGCCACGGGCTGTCCGGCAAGCGACGAGGACACCTCGTCCGGCAGTGCCGAGGGCAACGAGAGCTCCGCGGGTCCGACCACGGATTCCACCAGCGTCACGGCGACGGGGACCTCCACCGGGGGTGCGACCGACTCCGCCGACACCACCGACGCCTCGACCTCCTCGGGATCATCGGCGACCGGAGACACCGACAGCGGGGACTCGAGCACCGGCGAGGTCGTCTGTGGTGATCCTGCGGAGCTCGGCGTGTTCACGCCCAGCGACGGCAACGCGCGGGGATTCGAGGTCGTGGGCGACACGGTCTACCTCGCGGTGGAAAGCGCCGGGATCGCGATCGTCGACATCACCGATCCGACGATGCCGGTCGAGATCTCGACCCTCGATCTGGACCCCGGTCAGCTGGTCCAGCGCATCGCGGTTGGCGACGGCACGGTGTTCGTCGGCCTGCGCGGCGCGGGCTGGAGTGCGATCGATGTCAGTGACCCGACCATGCCCAACGTCATCTTCCACGAGCCCAACATTGCCGGGCAGGATCTCGCCTTCGCCGACGGCACGCTCTACGTCGCCGATGTCAACGGCGTACAGGTGTTCGATGTCTCCGATCCGGCGGCGCCCGTGGCGTTGACCGATGTGGGGCTGCCCGGATCGACGCAGTCGGTGGTCGTTGCCGGCGACTTCGCCTACGCGACCGGCATCGCCGCGGGTCTCTCGGTGCTCGACATCAGTGATCCGGCCGCCACGAACGAGGTGACCACGCTCGATTTCGACGGACGCGGCTACCTCGCCATCTCGGGCGACCGGGCGTTCTTGTCGGCGAGCGATGGCGTGCACATCGTCGACATCACTGACCCAACCCAGCCCGCCGAGCTGGGCCTGTTCGCGGCCTCGCGCAGCCAAGCCGTGGCGGCGGACGACCGACTGTGGATGCTGTCGGACGACACCTCGGGCCGAGACCCGTCGCTGTTGACGCTGATCAACTACGACGACCCTGCGCTGCCGGTGGAGGTATTCGCCGGTTTCGATGCGTTCGACGCACCGTCTTGGGTCGAGGTCAGCGAGGGTAGGGTGTTGTTCTCGGAGGAGAACGACGACCCGCTCCACATCCTCGACGGCTGCCCACAGTAGATCACCTGGCCCCTGAGGGGTCGGATCGGCCTTCTCTCGTCGTCCCTTCAGGGATCTGCTCGCCGGCGTTACACTCTTGGGCGGGCGTACGCCCTCGCGGGCCGGCCCGCAAGAGCACGCCGTTGGCCCCTCACGACCTCACCGCGTCAATCGCCTGGCAGTTCCCCGCCGCGGTGTGGCAGCGCGGCATCGTGCTCTACCACGAGCGCGTCGTCGGAGCGCTTGAGCACGACCCCGCCGAACATGTGTGGAGTGCCAAGGTGCAGGGCTCGGCGGCCTTTCCGTATGCGGTCTGGGTGTGGTTCGAACCGGCCGAGCGTCGCGCTCGGGCCGAGGGTGTCACTCCGCTCGACATCGACATCGACATCGACGGCGATTGCGATTGTCCGGCACCCAAGCCTTGCAAGCACCTCGCGGCGCTCGCCCTGACGGTACTGCTCGAACACGGCGGCGGCGGCCCGATGGCAACACCCGAGGGATCACCCGAGGGATCACGGGAGGCGTTCACCGCGTGGGCCCAGGGCCTCGCGAGCGCGAGCGCGAGCCCCACGGCGGCGAACGAGGCCCCCGTCGCGATCCCGCAGCCACAGCTGGTGCTGGTGGTGGCGACCGTCCGCGAATCCGGCCGCCAGCGACGTGTCGCGTTGGTGCCTCACGTGCGGATGCCGCTGCCGAGCCAGCGCGAGCGCGCTTCGCTGTACGACCTCGATGCCGTGCTCGGGTTGCCAGCCGCGATGCGACCCTTGTGGTTGCGCGACGTCGAGCTCGCACTGTGGGTCCGGCTGCAGGCGGCGACGCGGCAACGATCGGTCGCGGGCGGCCGCCTGCTGCCACACGACGCGATCGGTGCTCGGCTGCTCGCGGACGCGGTGGCCGCGGGCGTGTGCCGGCTCGATGCGCACCACGGTCAACCGCTGCGCAGCGGTCCTGGCCGTCCGGCGCGATTGGTGTGGCGACTCGATGCGAATGCCCACCAGCAGCTGCACATCGAGCCCATGGAGGACGCGGCGCCGCCGTGGCGCGTGTTGCCACTCGCCCCGCTGCACTACGTGGACCCGCTGTCCGGCGAGTGCGGGCCGATCGAGCTCGAGCTGCCGGTGACCGAGCAGATCCGTCTGCTCGAGGTCCCCGGCGTCGATCCGACGTGGTCGGGGGCGCTGTCCCGCACGCTTCGCGATGCCCTGCGCGAGGCCGGGATTCCGCTGCCCCGCGCGCTCGCGATCGGCAAGGTCCGTCGCGGTCACGCGAGCCCGGTACTGCGGCTGTTCGCGACCGGGTTTGCCAGCGGACCCCAAAAGCCCGCCGCGGCCCTGAGCTTCGACTATGAAGGCACCGAGGTGTCGGCGGAAGATGGTCGCACCACGGTGATGCGGATCGATGGCGACCGGGTCGATCGACTCACTCGCGACACCGACACCGAGCAGACTGCTCTGCAACGGCTGCGGGCACTGGGGATGATCGGACTCTCGTCGGCATTGACCCTTGTCGAGTCGTCGGGTTGGTACGGACTCGCGGGGATCACGGCCGACACGCTGCGCGATCTCGGATGGCACGTCGAGGTCGCCGATGACTTCACCTGGACCACCACGCAGGTCGACTCGTGGTACGCCCAGGGTCGCGACGAGAGCGATGGCGACTCGTGGTTCTTGGAACTCGGCGTGGTCATCGACGGTCAGCGCGTGAACATCTTGCCGGCGGTGGTCGCGGCGATCCGAGGCAGTGCAGTGTCCCGCGAGCGGCTACGCGTGGGCGGCCAGCCATTGGTGGTCGAGCTGCCTGATGGGCGCCGCATCGAGGTCGAGTCGAGCCGGCTGCAGGCCATCGTCGACGTGCTGGTCGAGCTGCATGACGACAAGTCGTTGCACGAGGGTGCGCTGCGGCTCGCCAAGCTCGACACGTTGCGCGTCGACGCGCTGCCTGGGTTCGACTGGACCCTCGATCCCAAGCTGCGCAGGTTTGCCGATCACCTCCGTCGGGGCCCAAACCCGACCCCTGATCTACCCACCGGACTCACCGCAACCCTGCGCGATTACCAGTTGCGTGGCGTCGGGTGGTTGCAGTGGCTGCGCGATGGCCAGCTCGGCGGGATCCTGGCCGACGACATGGGGCTGGGCAAGACCATCGAGGCGCTCGCGCACATCTTGCTCGAGAAGCAGCATGGTCGACTCCGCCGACCCGCGCTGGTCGTCGCGCCCAAGAGCGTGCTGCGCAACTGGCAGCGCGAAGCCGAGCGATTCACGCCCGAGTTGCGCACGGCGATCTATCACGGGGCCGAACGGGCCGACGTGGTCGACACCTTCGCGTCGCTCGATCTCGTGATCACCACCTACGCGTTGCTGCAGCGCGATCCCGTGCTCGCCCAGACATCCTGGCATCTCGCGATCCTCGACGAGGCCCAGCAGATCAAGAATCCCCGGGCGAAGGTCGCCATCGCCGCGCGGGCGCTGGTGGCCGAGCAGCGACTGTGCATGACCGGCACTCCGGTCGAGAACAATCTCGGTGATCTTTGGTCGCTGATGACCTTCGCCAACCCCGGTCTTCTGGGGTCATCTCGGCAGTTCACCAGCTGGTATCGCACGCCGATCGAGCGCAATGGCGAGCTCACGCGCTTCGACGCGCTGTGTGTTCGCATCGCGCCGTTCATGCTCCGGCGCACCAAGGCCGAGGTGCTCGGCGAGCTGCCGCCCAAGACCGAGATCGTGCTCAATGCGGTGCTCGAGGGGCCGCAGCGCGATCTTTATGAGTCGGTACGACTGACCATGGAAAAGCGCGTGCGCGACGAGTTGGTCCGCCGCGGGCTGGCGCGCAGCCGCATCGTGGTGCTCGATGCGCTGCTCAAGCTACGTCAGGTGTGTTGCGATCCGCAGCTGCTCAAGCTCGGTCGCACCGGCCGCACGCCCGACAGCGCCAAGCTGGCGCTGCTGCTCGAGTTGGTCGAATCGCTGGTCGCCGAGGGCCGCCGCGCCTTGGTCTTCAGCCAGTTCACGACCATGCTCGCGACGATCCAGCGTGAGCTCGATGCACGGCGGATTGGGTGGCTGACCATCACCGGCAAGACCCACGCCCGCCAGGAGATCGTCGATCGCTTTCAAGCCGGTGGTGTCCCGATCCTGCTGGTGTCGCTCAAGGCCGGCGGCACTGGCCTCAACCTGACCGCCGCTGACACCGTGATCCACTACGACCCGTGGTGGAATCCCGCGGTCGAGGCCCAGGCGACCGATCGCGCCCATCGCATCGGCCAGACCAAGCCGCTGACCGTGTATCGACTGATCTGCGAGGGCACGGTCGAGGAGCGGATGCTGGGGTTGCAGGCCAAGAAGGCCAGGCTGGTGCGAGGAGTCCACGACAGCGCCGAGCGCCGTAGCGGCGCGGGCATGAGTCTCGAGGCGGACGAGATCGCCGCTTTGCTCGCGCCGATCGGCCAGGCCGAGCCGGCCCGCGTGGTGCGCTCGCGCTGAGGGCTCAGGCGCGCGGCTCTGTTGGGCAGGCGCTGCTCGCGGGCTCGCTGTAGTGCGCGGCCGGTACACACGCTTGGTCGAACACGACGACGTCACACCGGCGGTCCAGGGCCTCGATGCGAGCCACTCTCACAGCGCACGCGTGAGCCAGTACAGCGGTTGGCGCTTTGCATGTGCGATCGCCAGGACCACCACGGCGCCCGAGCGCCTCTCGAACGCGATGAGGTACGGAAAGCGGAGCACGATCGCCATGTGGATCCTCGATCGAGCGGCCGACGTCCGCGGCCAGCTCGGAAACGCCTCGGGCATGGCCCCGATCCGAGTCAGCAGCGCTGACAGCTCGGCCATGAACTCGTCGCCGAGGCCCGCCCTCCGTTCGTCGTACCAGTTCGCGGCCGCGCGTAGCTCGACGCGGGCTTCAGGGTGAAGTTCGACGCGCACGACGTTCTTCGAGTTCCTCGGAGACCTCCGCCCGCGCGCTCTCCCAATCTATCGTCTCTACCGTGCCGTCAGCGACTTCACGCGAGCGCCGCTCGAGCTCGCTCGCCCATGCAACGACCACCTCTTCACCGTCGACGTCTTCGAGACTGGTCAGCACCTCCTGGGCGAGCCTGGCTCGTTCGGTGCGTGGCAGGCGCAACACCTGCGCCAGAAGCTCATCGGTGGACATGACGGTGAAGGCTAGCACGAGCGCCCACCCCGACGGCTGGTGAGCCCGAGACCTCGCCCGAGGTCGGAGGTCATGCCTAAAATTAGAGCAGCGGGGCGGGCCGCAGCTCCACCAGGTATGTCACGCCCGCGTCCCGGTACTCCACTGTCACCACCTCGCCCTCGACCGAAAGCACCGAACCCGCGAAGACATCGCCCTCGTCGGCATCGGCGGAGTACTCGCCATCTTCGATGGTGATGGCGCTCGGGCAGTCCGCCGCACACGCGAACTGCACCACGCCCAGCGCGACCGCTGCGGTCGAAGCCACGACCATCAGGCCGAGTCGCCAGTGCCTACGGAACGAAGCGAACTTCACGGAGTCCCTCCTGTCGAGGGTCGACGCTCAGCGTCAATCCCTCCGCATCCGCGGTCAACTCCACCTTGGCCTCGCGCCAGTAGGCGTCGACTTCGAGTGGCACTTCGCCACCGCCAACCCGGCGCACCTGCTCGACCTTCATCAACCGCACCTCGAGCTCCTGTGCGCAGGTTCCTTCGCGGATCGGGTTGTCCTCGGCGAACAACGACGCGGCAAGCATGGTGGCGGACAGAAGCTTGGGCACGTGACCACGAAGGTAGCACAGCCGTGTGCGCCCGCGGGGTCACGTGCGCAGCCGTCGACGCTTTGCCGACGCTTTTCCCGTCAATCCGCCGGCCAAGGTTCCGGTGGATTCTTCTCGGGCGGTGGCTCCGCCGCGCCACGCGCTCGCAAGTTGTCGATGAACTTCTGCACGTACCTCAGATCATCTGCGATGTCCTCATCGGGATGATCCACCAACCAAGCCTGCACCGATTCCGCCAGTGCCAACAACACACTCAACGCGCCCGGATCATCACCCCATAGCGCCCGCTCACTCGCGAGCTGAAATCCCACGAAGACATTGAGCATCACGAACGACTTCTCGACCGCAGCGCCATCGAACTCGCCCCCTTCGGGCAGCTCGCCCGGAGCCAACGTCGTGACCACGGGGACCTCTTGGGTCATCGTTTCGCCGTCGGAGGGCCGCACATAGCTCATCGCGACGCGTCCGACGACGCCCGGCTCCTCGATCTGTGCGCCGGCATGTGGCACCAGCTCGAGCACGATCGCGCCGCCACCACCGCGACGCCCGCCAACGTCATCGCTGACCGAAGTGCGGTGGGCGATCTGCACCGAGGGAATCTCGATGGTGCCCACATTGCCCTCGAGGTCGAACAGCTTGGTCCCGTACATCGCGCGCAATGACCAGCCGGCGTCGATGTCGACGTCGATGCGCAGGTCCCTCGCCAGCGGCACCAGGAAGGTCGTGACCTCTTGCTCGAAGACTTCCTGCACCGCGGCGGGATCCTCGAGGTAGTAGAACGCACCACCGCCGGACTCGGACAGCTCGCGCATCAGCACGGGGTCGAACTCGGCACCCACGCCCACGGTCGCCAGGGTGTGGCCGAGGTCGTTGAAGCCCGCGCTCATCGCCACGATCTTCGAGGTGCTGGTGATGCCCGAGGTGGCCTCGCCGTCCGACAACAGCACCACCCGCGACTGCCGACCCGGCTCGGCGCTCGCGGCGACGATCTCGTAGCCGGTGCGCAGCCCGTCGTAGATGTTGGTCTTGCCCTTGGCCTCGATCGCGTCGATCGCAAGGGTGAGATCAGACGTCGCATCACCGGACACACTCTCGACGAGGATCTCGGCCTCGTCGGAAAACGCGATGATCGACACGCGATCCTCGGGCTCGAGATCATCGAGCATTCGGAACAGGCCCTCGCGGACGTACTCGATCGGCTCGCCGGCCATCGACCCGCTGGTGTCGATGACCAGCGCGAGGTCGAGCGGCGGGCGCGACATTTTCGAAGGATCGACCGGCGTGTTCATGCCGAGCATCACGATCGTGCAGTTGCTGCCGGTGATCATGTTGCCCATCACACCGAGCTGACCATGCAGACATACGTCGTCGCCACAGTCGGGACTAGGAAACTCGAGCTTGTGCTCGTTGAAGAACCCGACATCGTCCAGGGTCTGGGGGGCGGGAATGCCACCCTGATCGAGGATCGAGCGGAACTGGCCGAAGTCCTGGGCGCCGCCCTGGCCGACGCCCGGACCCACGCCCTCGCCGCTACCGCCGCCTGCGGCATCACTGGAGTCGTCCGCCGCGGCGCAGCCGCTGAGGATCGTCGCGCACAGCAGCAGTCCACATTCGAGCAGTCGCAGATGATGGTCAGTCTTGGTCATGGCAAGGATCTTTCGTGGCATCGAGGAGGTCGTTTCAGGCACCGGGTTCTTCGATCACGATGGCGAGCTCGAGGTCGTCGCCGAGGGCCGTGGGGCCCGCAGCACACTCGGTGTCGAGGACCGAGCGTTGTTGGGCATGGGCGACGGCGACGGTGATTCGCGTGCCATCGTCACCCTCCAGCACGGTGGGTGCCCCGCCGATGGCAGTCTGCGCCGTCGGGTAGTTGCCGCCGCCGATCGTCAGGCTTGCGGCCCGCGCCGCGGTGCCGCAGTCGTCGACCTCGAGCTCGCACCCATACAGGGGGACCAAGGCGATCTGCAGGCCCGAGACCACCGGAGCACTGGCGCCACGGCTCACCACGAGCCGTTTCGAGGGCAGCTCGGTGCGCTCGATCACCACCGACTCGGATTGCACGCCGTACTCCATCCGCACCGCGACCTCGTCGCCGACGGTGAACGGTAGGTTCAGCGGAGGCGTGCACAGGTACATCCGGCGCGTGATCGAAGACTCGTCGTCGACCAGGCCGAGATCGATGGCGGTGCAGCCGTCCACGCCCGCGGTGAGTCCGACGAGTTCAAAGCTGCCCTGGGGAACCGCATCGCCCCAGTCGACGCGCAGCCCGTCGTCTTGTGGCGAACACTCTGGGGTGGGCTCGGTGGTTTCACTCGGCGTGAAAAGCACGCCCGCGGTGTCGTCGTAGTGGCCGCGGTCGTCGCCGTCGAGGCTCAGCGCGATTCCACCGGTGAACCCATTGTCGAAGCCGTTGCCAGGGACCCAATTTGCAGACGGCGAACCCGTGCGCCAGAACAGCACCACCGGTGCGAAGGCATCGGCGTCGACCCGCGCCGCGTTGCATCCGCCGCCCACCGCGAGGTCGGGATCGAGCACCTGGAGGTTCGCGTTGTCGGGCAGCGTCCAGCTCGAGACCTCGCCGAACAGGACCTCGGGCAACAACCGCGCGGGGTCGGCCTCGACGGCGTCACAGTCGAGCTCGACCGAGGCTCGCAGCGTACGGATGCGGACCACCTGCGAAGTCCCGGTGCCGTTGTGTAGCCACACGTCGGCAAAGATCTCGGGCAGCCACTGCTCTTCCCATGGTTCGACCTCGGGCGGCGGTGGCGAGGTTGCGACCGCGCACAACAGCCCGATGCCTGCGGCACCCGCCTCCGCGCTGCGGCGCGCGAGTCGAACCGACGGCGTGCCCAGGGCGCCGTACAAGACGTGCCCGGCGACCAGCAGTGCCGGGAGTGCAACGAGCACGTCGGTCGGATCGACGACAATCGTCCAGGCAAAACCAAACGCGCTCATCATCGTCGACCACGCAGCCGCGCACGCCGCCGAGAACTTGATCGACGCGAACACCATACCGACAGCGGCGTGGGCCAGCCACCAGCCAAGACGAGTGTGCACACGCAACGAGGTCGCCAGCAGCGCAGGTGCGACGAACATGCCGGCCACGTCGCTCAGCTTTCCCGTCAGGATCTCGGGCAGCAGGCCCGAGCCCTTGATCACGTGATCGTTGAGGGCGAGAACCACGAGAGCTGCGAGCCACGCGGGGTGGAGCAAGGCCCTCTGGGCGGTCAGGGCTCCGCCGGCATGCTGTAGCGCGGGGCGAAAGGCGAGTAGGCGGGGCATCGTCGGGTCCTCGAAGTGGGTAGTGCCGGGGCCCTGCCGGACGATCACGGCCCGCGAAAAAGCCTTGCAAACCCCTTGATTCGGCTATCTTGAGCACATGGTGCGTCGCCGTGCGGTGGTCTTGGTCTTGGTGGTGGTCGTCGGCTCGTGTGCGTACGAGGACGATTCCGCCGGCGGCGACGACTATCGCGATCCGTATATGGACGAGCCGCTCCCGCCGTCGTGTCGTGAGACCTCGACCGGTCCGTGCGAGACCGAGGGCGATCCGGCCGGTGGCGAGTCGACCGATCAGTGTGCCGCCAGCGACGAGTGCCCCGAGG
The DNA here is from genome assembly GCA_947492135.1 of Deltaproteobacteria bacterium. Classification (GTDB taxonomy): domain Bacteria; phylum Myxococcota_A; class Polyangia; order Nannocystales; family Nannocystaceae; genus Xiheibacterium. The sequence continues at coordinate 12,891 of CANLQR010000161.1, forward strand.
GTCAGCAGTGCCTCGCCGAGTTCGACGGCGATCGCACTGCGTTCGTGTGCGCCGCGGCATGTGTGCCCACTGCCGATGAGGATGGTTGGTGCATCGACGACGCGTCGTGCTGCGACAGCAACGCGCAGTGCTTCCCACGCGGCTACTGCTTGCTGCCGTGAGCGTGCACGACGTGCACGACTGCGCTACCCTCCGGGATATGCGATTGATCTTGATGGGTCTGTGTTTTGCGATCGGGTGCGCCGCGTCGGACGGCGACCTCGCCGGCGAGGAGTACATGGACGAGGACTTGCCGCCGTGGAGCTGCGGCACCAGCGGTCCGACGGGCACGGGGCCCTGCGAGTCCTCCGGTGGTCCTGCGCCGGATTGTGTCGACAGCGCCCAGTGCATGGGCGAGGTCTGTGCAGCGTCGTTCGACGGAGAGATCGGGCCATTCGAATGCCAGTCGAGCTGCATCGAACCCATGGACGACCAACGCTGGTGCTCGGACGCTGCCGCGTGTTGCGACGCGGATGCGATCTGCGACCGGGGGTATTGCGTGGTGGTCGCGGGCCTCGAGACCGGCACAGAAACGTCGAGTGCGACCGAGTCGAGCTCCGACGCCTCGACCGGAACCGACAGCGGATCCGACAGCGGAACCACCCAAACCGGCACCGATAGCGGCAGCACCGGAACGACCGGAGGCACCGATGGCGCGTGAAGTCATGACCGTGCTCGTGGCGTTGTCGCTCACGGCGTGCCCGACCGATCCTGGGAGCTCGAGTTCGGACCAAGGGTCGCTGTCTGGTGACGCGAGCTCGACCGCTGCGGTGGCCACGTCCGCGACCACCACGGGAGATGAACTCGGCGATACCTCGGGCTCCGCGGGGCCCTCGACCAGTGCGCCCGCCGATACCTCGACCGGGGGTGAGGGCAACGGCTGCAACGTCGCAAACCCATGCGACCCCGGTGACTTTTGCGTGGCGCCGTACGCCGACAACGATCGCGGCGAGTTCGCGTGCGTGGAGAACTGCGTGGAGCCGGGCGACGAGAACAGCTGGTGTTTCGACGCGGCCGCCTGCTGCGATCCGACCGCGAGCTGCACCGAGCGCGGCTACTGTGTGGCGCCAGGCGGTTCCGACGGCAGCAGCAGCGACGCGCGCACCGGTGGTTCGGGCAGCAGCGGCTAAAGTCCGCCCCGCGCTTCGAATCATTCGTGGCGCCGGACCAGC
>CANLQR010000162.1 GCA_947492135.1 Deltaproteobacteria bacterium
TGACCCCACCGGCATTGCGAGTCTCGCCGCGGTCATCGCTGCGATCTCGGCCTTGCTCGGCGGCGGGCCACGGCCGTCCTTGACCACGTAGGCGCGGATGCTCGCGTGGGGTGCCAGGCATCCGTGATAGCGTACCAAGTTCGAATGCGCGACCCGGACGATCATCCATTGAACCCGGCTGCCCGCGAGGCGCTTGATTCCGAAGCGGCGACCTTGCAACGTCTCTTCTCCATCGCAAGCGCATCCACGCTCGTCGACCTCGTCGGGCGGTGCGCAAAGTTGCTCTCGGGTTTCGCCGGCCATGACGCGCAGCTCCTGATGCTCTGGAGCGCAGATCGCTCTAAGCTAAACCTCGTCTACGCGCGCGGTCTGGGGGCAACCGGCGAGCACGACGCCGAAGCGGCCGCGCTCGCGGGGATAGCAGGTGATGTCGCCCGCTCGGGGCTGCCGCAGTTCACGGGGGCCGCGCTCTGGATTCCCGTAAAAGCCGAAGGCCAAACCCACGGCGCGCTTGGGCTCCTCGGGTCAGATGCCGCTGTGCTGTCGGCGCAGCAAGCCACGCTCACCACCGTAGCCGGGCTCATCGCTCTCGCGTGCGAGCGCATCGCGACCGGCATGCCGTCCCTGCTCAAAACAGCGGCAGAGCGCATCGACAACCCCGAAGAAGCCGGCCCGACAATCAGCTACCTGCTCGGCACCGTGCCCGACGCCGTGGTCGGCATGGGGTTGGATGGACGAATCCTGTACTGGAATCGCGGTGCAGAGGCGCTGACCGGCTACTCCCACGCGCAGGCGGTAGGCCAGCCGGTCACGATGATCATGCCGGAGCGCTTTCGCACCGCCCACGTGCGCGGCATGGCTCGCCACATCGAGACCGGCGAGCAGCGGGTGATCGGGCGCCCCGTCGAGCTGATCGTGCTGCACACCGACGGCTACGAAGTCCCGGTCGAGCTCTCGTTGAGCCGGGTGGATGAAGGTCACGGCGTATACTTCATGGGCGTGCTGCGCGACATCCGCAGTCGCAAACAGGCCGAGGCGCTGCGCGAAGACGAAGAGCAGCGCACCCGTCGCTTCACCGACGCGCTGCTGCAGATCGGAAGGAGCGCAACGCAGGATTTTGAACCCTTCAAGCGGAGTTTGGCCCAGACCACAGCCGAGGCGCTCGGCGTAGACGCGGTCACGTTCTGCCGGCTGACTGACGCCGGAATGGTGTGCCGCGACCGCTACGAGCCTGACCCCGGCAACCACGCGTCCGTCACGCACCATCCCCCGCAAGAGATGGTGGCATACCTCAGCGCCCTCCGGCATGAAGACTCGGTGGTCGCTGTGGACGTCAAAACCCACCCCGCGACAACGGCTATTTATGAGAGACTGCTCGCGCCAAATGGAGTCGCCTCCATGCTCGACGCCCCGCTGCGGATTCTCGGCGAGACTGTCGGGGTAGTCTGTGTAGAGTCCAAGACCACGCGGGATTGGCGGCCAAGCGAGGTCACCTTCGTGAAGGATGTCGCTGCCGCCATGCTCCAAGCGGTCGAACGCTCCGAACGGCAGCGACTCGAAGCGCGGCACTCGGTGATCCTCGCGTCGATCGGTGATGCCGTGATCGCATGCGACACTGCAGGGCGGATCACCTTGATGAACGCTGTCGCCGAGCAGCTCACCGGCTGGTCGGCCGCCGATAGCGTCGGTCGTCCGATCGCCGATGTGTTCCAGATCATCTCCGCCGAAACAAGAGAAGCCGCGCAGATCCCCGTCGAGTCGGTGCTCGCGACCGGGCTGATTCACGGGCTCGCCAACCACACGGTGCTGATCCGCCGCGATGGCAGCGAAACGTCCATCGCGGACAGCGCGGCGCCGATCCTCGAGCACGGCGCGATCATCGGGGTCGTGCTCACGTTCCGGGACGTGACCGAAGAAGAGCGCGCCCGGCGCGAGATCGAAACCCAGAACCTTCGGTTCCGCTCGCTCGGGCAGGCGCTGCCCGACAAGCTTTTCTCGCTGACACTCGATGGAAAAGTACGTCACTGGCTGGATAACAGCGACGCACCTGCGATCCGCTCCACCGAAGCCTTACCTCCCGCCACGCAAGACGCTCTGCGGGTGGCTGCCAAAGCGGCAGTCAAAGAAAACAAGGTACAAACCGTCGAGTATGCCGGAGTTGGGGAGCACGCTAACGAATACTACGAGGCCCGCGTCGCGGCGATGGGCAACGACGAAGCCACCGTTCTGGTGCGGAACATCACCGAGGAGCGCGCGCAGCTGCAGGAGCTGGAGCAGGAACGCGCGCGCTTGGCCACCGTGCTCGCCAGCACCTCCGCCGTCATCTACTCAGCGCGGCTGCCCGGCTTCGCGATCGAATATGCGAGCGACTCTGCGCTGGCCGTGCTCGGCTTCACCGCCGAAGAATTCAGCGCACCCGGCTTCTGGGAGCAAGGCCTGCACCCGGACGACAGGGACCGCGTGTTCGCCAACCTGCCGCAGCTCTTCGTCAACGGCCGGCACCAGCACGAGTACCGCCTGCGGCATCACGATGGTCACTACCTGTGGCTCCGGGACGACGTACGCTTGGTCTTCGATGACGCCGGAGCGCCGGTGCGCGCGATCGGCGCGTCGTTCGACATCTCATCTCGGAAAAGCGACGAAGCCCGCCTGAATCGGCTGCTCGATCTGAAGCGGCTGGTCACCACAGTGTCCCACATCTTCCTCGACGCCGATGGGGGGGACGGTGGCCAACGTGTGGCAAACACCCTCGCCGCGATCGGTGTGCACATCGGCGCGCAGCGAGCGTACCTGTACGCCGTTGATGCCGCAGCAGCCGCGCACACCCACGAGTGGTGCGCTTCTGGGGTCGAATCCAAACGCCAAGAACGCCAGCATGTGCCGCGGGGTGTGTTTAATGCCTACTTTGGGCCGATGACCAACGGCTCGGCGGTGCAAGTGCCTACTGGGGGCGCGGGGCCCTATGCTGCAGCGTTAGGCGCAGGCGCTGACACCACCGTGGTAGCCGCCCCGATGATCCTCGCCGGTCAACTGCAGGGCGTTTTGTGCCTCGACGGTCCAGTGATCGCCCCGCTGCACCTCGAAGAATTCTCCCATGTCCTCGAGCTTATCGCTGGAGCGATGACCGCCGGTCTTCGACGCCTCAGCGATGAAGACGCCCTGCACAAGCTCAATGAGCGCATGTCCGTGCGGAGCGAACGGCAGCGCGCGCTGCTCGACCTGTCCAATGATCTGGCGCGGGCGACCAGCCGCGGCGCCCTGCTCGTCGAGCTTCGCCGCAGCCTGCGCGCGGTGCTGCGGCATGAGCACGTCAACTTCTTGGAGTTGGATCCAAGTAACGGCCGGTATCGGCTGTGGGCGATCGAAGAGTCCCCGTCAGGCTCCGATGGCAGAAACAGCCTTGCACCGTTGACGGCGCCGGGCTCGGGCCTGTCTGCTTCGGAGCTGGTGGGCACCGCCATGGGCTATGCCCTCGCCACCGGTAAGCCAGTCACCACCCGCGAGCATGAGCGCAACGCGTTCTCCGACTGGGTGGCCGCCCACAACCGAACCGGTGATAAAAACTACATCGTCATCCCGATGATAGGCGCCATCGGCACTTTCGGTACGCTGAACGTGTCTGGCTCCGAAAGCGCAGTACCCACCGTAGAACAGATCGAGTGGGCGGCACAATGCGCGGCCATCGCGTCGGCGCACCTGTCCAAACAAGCGGCACAAGAGCAGTTGCTGATTGCAAACTCCCAGTTGGCTGCCCGCGTAGAGTCACGCACTCGAGAGTTGGGTGCCAGCGATGATCGCTTCCAACGCCTGTTCCAGTACGCGCCCCAAGCGATGTTGATCGTAAACGGAGCAGGGAGCGTCGTGCAGTCCAACCGCACCGCACAACGCTTGTTCGGCTACGACGAGTCGTCGTTGATCGGCGTAGCCTGCCGGCAGTTGGCGCCAGATTCAGATTGGGCCAATCCCCAAGCGGATGCGGCAGACATTATGACTGCCCGCGGGGTGCGAAAAGATTCGACAGGATTTATCGCCGAAGTGGGTTTGGTACAGTTGCAGCTGAACAATGAGCCGCACGTTCTCGTGGGATTGAGCGATGTCAGCGAGCGGGTCGCCGCGCAAGCCACAGTCACCCAGTCCCTGCGCGAGAAAGAGACGCTGCTGATGGAGATCCATCATCGCGTAAAGAACAACCTGCAGATCATCTCCAGCCTGCTGATGTTGCAGAGCCAACAGATGCCGTCGGAGGAAGCCAAGGCGATGCTCGAAGAGAGCGTGTTCCGGGTGCGCTCGATGGCGCTGATCCACCAGCAGCTCTACGGCGCGGAGTCGCTGGAACGTGTCGATCTCGGCAGCTACGCGCGTACCCTCGCCGAATCGGTACGCTCTACGTTCGCGCCGAACGCACGCATTCAGGTGTCCGCCACGCTCGCCGAGGTAACGGTAGACTTTGCGGTTCCGTTGGGCTTGATCCTCAACGAGCTGCTCACCAACGCGTTTAAGTACGGAGTCAGTCAGGCGGGAACGGCCAGCACGAAGCCCGCTGAAGGCGCGAACTGGGACGTGCTCATCGAGGTCAACGCCGAAGACGACGCCGTGAGCGTCGCCGTCACTGACCACGGTCCCGGCCTGCCGCCTGGATTCGACCCTGCCACCTCAAACACTTTGGGGCTACAATTGGTACGCTCCCTCACTCGCCAGCTTCGCGGCAAGTTCAGCGTCACCGGGGCGCGCTTTCAAGTGCTGTGCCCGCTGGCGCGTTCCACATGAACGCGCCTGTGCCCCCCAACGAAGCCGAGCGTCTGCGCGAGCTCAACTCCTACGAAATCCTCGACACACCGCCCGAGGTCGAGTTCGACGACATCGTACGGCTGGCCAGCGCGCTCTGTAACTGCCCAATCGCGGCGATCAGCCTCGTTGACGCTGAGCGCCAGTGGTTCAAGGCCCGCATCGGGCTACCGGCCGCAGAGACCTCCAGAGATGTCGCGTTCTGCGCGCATGCCATCCTCGATGTCACCGTCATGCAAGTCAGCGATGCCACATCCGACCCCCGATTTCAGGACAACCCACTGGTGACCGGCGAGCTTGGCATCCGATTCTACGCCGGCTTTCCGCTCGTTGGCAGCGGCGGCATGCCTATAGGCACGCTGTGTGTGATCGATAAAACGCCACGGCAGATTTCGGAGGCCCAACTGGAGTCGCTGCGAAGCCTTGGCCGGCTCGCGGTCACCCAACTCGAGCTGCGTCGCACGTTGGCCCGCAACCGGGAGACCCAACGGCGCATCGCACAGAGCGAAGAAGCGCTGTCACTCGCGGTCGTCGCCGGCAGCATCGGACTCTGGAACTTGAACCTTGTTTCCAACATGTTCACGATGAGCGCCTTGCTCGAGACCATGCTCGATCTGCCCACCCCCGGCGAGGCTCGTCCTCGGCAGCAGGTCCACGACCGGATCCACCCGGATGATCGGGAGGCCCTCACGGCCAACGTCAGCAACGCCATCAGCCGACATTCGCGGCTCGACACCGAACTCCGGGTCCTGCTGCCGGACGGCGCAGTGCGCTGGCTCCACGCTACCGGCAGCACCCACTACGACGCAGATGGGGACGCGATCCGCATGAGCGGAACCGTGCGCGACATCACCGATCGCAAGCGCGCGGAGAGCGAAGTCCGGTTGCATCAGGAGCGCTTGGACCTCGCCGCACAAGCCTCCAACACCGGCGTCTGGGACTGGTCCACGGCAGCCAACGACTGGTTCGTCTCCGAGACCTCCGCCGCCATCCTCGGCTGGCCACCGGGGGAGCCTCCGACGATGGCCCAATGGCATACGCGGACGCACCCGGAGGACAAAGAATCGCTCGAAGCGTTCGTCAACGCGCGCCTCGCGGACCCTACCTGTTCCGGGTAGCAGAGAGCCGCTCCCTGGTTCAGTGGCTGCTTCGAGACGCCCTCCCGATCCCGGCGACGGTCGCCGAGCAGGTCGCAGGCCGGTTTGTCAGCCTCGGATTCGGGGACCTGGTGATCACTTCACAGGGCGGAGTCACGGTCGCCGACTTCGGGGAGTGGCAAAGCGAGGTTTGGTATCTCGGCGAGGGCGAGCCACCTACACTGGTCATTATGAGTCCTCCACTCCTTGGGCAACGCCTCAAGTACCAGAACTTTGCTGGGAATGCCTACCTGGACTATGGCGGGCTGAGATTTCATCGCGTGGAACCGACTGGGGGGGTATCCGTGAAGCATCCCCTCAAATGACACCGACGACCCTCCGGCAGAACACGGCGTTTTCGGAACACGAGCGGCACAATGAACCTTCGGTAGATTTCTTGCGCCCAGGACCCTCGCCGCGGCGCCACGCTCAGGAGTGGGCCCAAATCGCGGTGGACCGATTCGACGCCGAGGTACTCTGTAACCCATCCAGGAACGACGTCATGGTCGTGATTGCGCCGGAGGTTCGGGCGTGGTGACGGGCAGCGCGATCAGCGGTGGACTCGGGGCTGTGAGATTGCTGTATCAATCTGATCGTTGCTCTAGTGACGTCCTGTGGGGTGGAGCCGGGGACGGCATTCTGGTCGGGTGTTGGGTGCGACCAGGCAGCCGGAGCCAAGTACGGCGGAGGAAGCCGCGACGACGCATGGGGGAAACAGTGCCAGAAAGCGGGGAGTGCGGTGCGGCCGGGCCTGTGCCGCGCTTCATTCGCTAGCGGCGTGTTGGATCCCACGGTCGTTCGCCAGGCGCGCCAGGATCTGCGCCTTCGACTTTGTCTGCTTGCTGGTCGTTGCGGCGAAGTCGACGTAGGCGTGAGCCGGATTCGGAGCTGTCACGTCCGTGATCGGATCCGCGGCGACCGGTAGTTCCAGGGACGAACACTCGCCGACGGTCACACTCCACACCCCCGCGGATTTGTGGCCTTCCGCGCAGTATCGTCGGAACGCCGCCTCCGCGCTCGCCGACGAACCGCGATCCACAGAGAGTCGGTTTTGATCCTTGGCGGTCGGACAGAAGGCTTGGCTCGACACGCGACCCGCGACGACGAAATTCGGGTGCACTTGGCGATGCAGCAGCTCGGAATCGGTGAAGGCCGGCGCGCTACTCATGCTCGGGCCATTCCGTCGGGGCCAAATTTTGTGACGAAGTCGAGGATCGCCACCGCCGACGCGACATCAGCAAGTTCGAAGTCGGCCTCTCGCGTGGCCTGCGTCCGCACGTGCGTGCCCACCACTTCAGCGCGCCGCCGCCCGAGATCGAACTCGGCGCTGACCTCCGCGTCGGGGAAGGTCCACTCGGCGAGCACGGCCCCGTCGGGAGTCGGATAGAGGTGTGGACGCGGCGCGTTCTCTGCCACGACCAACTCGAGCACCCGCGCTAGCCAGTCGAGGCCGGCGGGGTCCATCGCGACTCCTTCGCCATCCAGCCACCCCGGCTGGAGCTCGCCCAGTGCGCGCAGGCGTGACCCAATATCGAGCGCTGCCTTCATCGCCTCATCCTCGGCATAGGCTACCTCGTCGATGTGAACGAACTTCGTCAAGCGGTCGTGGCGGTCGAACGCGCCACGTCCTACGACGCGCACCAAGAGGCCCCGATGAACCGCAGCGGTTCGCACGACCGCGAACGGCTGTTCGGCGACCTCGTCCAACCGGCCCGCAACACGTCGATCGTCCACGACCAACTCGAAGCTCATCCGGTCGATGTCGAAAAGCGCAATGCGTCCGATGACATCACAGCGGTCCTCGTAGGTGGTTTCGCGCAGAAGTACGAGCTTCTTTCTCGTGTCGCGGTCGTAGGAGCTTGTGCCGCTCGGTCCAGATAGATCGATGCGCTCGCCCTCGCGAAGCGAGCCACCGAAAGCGTTGAACATTGCTGCGGCCCAGAGCGGGAAGGTCGCAGGCACCGGTCGGCCGGCGTTGACGGCGGCAATGGTGGCGGCGATGAGATCGCGGGCCTCATCGAACTCGTCTGCTACGGGAAGCGCGAGCTGGGCAGTCGCGGGATCCTCGGCTCGTTCGAGGGGTAGGCCCGCGCAGCCCGGATCGGTGATGTGTCTCAGCACCAGGTTGAAGCCGTCTTCGAACCCTTTCGGTACGCGCTTGCGACCGGGGTTGCGTTCGAAGAACAGTGCTCGGGCGACCGCAAGGACGAGCTCGCGGTACGCCGCGATGTCGGGCAGCACGTCGACTGGGACCGAGTGCCCGTCAAACCGGGCCCCGTGGAGCACGTGTGTCACGAAAGGCTTTCGCGGTGCGTCGGACACGGCGCTGCGGACTGTACCCCACGTCGTGGGGTGACGCCGAGATTTGGCCGAGTCCGGCCCAGACTGGCGACATCGCGGCTGGACGTGCCAGATGCGCATCGACGGGCGTGTCGACCGCCATGGCGTTCACGGGCGGGATCGCGAGCGCCGCCCTGCGTACCAGTCGAGTTCTGGCCAAAGGCTCCGCCGCGGATTCCGTCCACCAACGTCTTGAGCGCGGCTGCCCCCTCTCGACGGGCGCGGTGACGGCCAGCGCGATCGGTGGTGACTCGTATGGTGACGCGGAAGAAGATGAGCGAGCCGCGAGCAGCGGGCAGACCGTCGCCGGTTGCGCCGCGCTGTGCCGGACTCAACGCGTTGTCGCTTGCGTCGAGATTCGAAATCGCGTGAACTCGCGCCATGAGGAGGACCGCGTGGCTACTGGGGTTTGCGCTGGCGCTCGCATCTGTCCTAATCGTTCTGCTGGGGACGCGGCGGGAGTCTGCAACCCCGGCCGAGCCAGCTGAGCCGGTCGCGCATGCTCCCGCGGCCGAGCCAAGCGCGCCCCAGCCGAGCCGACCTTCTTCCGCGATCGACTCGCGTGAAGCCCGACTCCAACGCGACCGCGTCGCGCACGACGAGCGCATCGCGAAGATCCGCAAGGCCCACGCAGTCCGCGGCGCAGCCGAGCGAGTCGGTGCATGCAGCGGGCGGGGTTGTGCGAGCGTGGGGGAGGAGGTGCAAAACATCCTCGAGGGCTGTCGCGAGCAGACTACCGGAACGAAGGGGCAGCTGACGTTGACGGCGAATGTGGTGGCAGCTCCGGAGGTCGGCACGCTGGTGGAGTCGGTCACGCTGACGGGGCAAGGGGCATCCGATGCGCTCCGCGAGTGCATGGTCGAGTCGATGTACACGCTCGATCTCGGGAGCCCGGACAAAGCATTCGGGGAACAGGTGCAGGTATTCTTCGGCGGTGGCGTCAAGTTCCAGCTCGACGCGAAGTCCGACCCGGCGCTGGTCGAGGCGACCAAGGAGCTGGCCGCGTACGACGACAGGGCCGACGACGCTGTACGAGACGGGGCATACGTCATCAGCCAGGGCCCGATCCCTGCGGACGACGACAAAGGTGGCAGTGACGCTGATTGACCAAGACCCCGCCACCCTGGCCCTACCGGTCTTCAACCCAAGCGAGAAGAACGGTAGGGTCTACCAATGAGGTCCATCTGGGTGGCGAGTGCGGTCGGGCTCGCGGTCGGGCTCGGTGGTCCCAGCGAGGCGCGCGCGTGCCTTTGCCTTCCCGGTTGGTCGCTGGTCGACACCGTGGCGACAGAGATCCCCAACGGTGCCCCGCTCGTGTTCGGGAGCGGCTGTGGTGGATCGGTCGAGCCGTGGACGGTCGTGATCGATGGTGTGCCGACCATGCTCGGTAGCCCCGAGGTGGATGGATCGATCGCGAAGGTGCCGCTGGGCTTTGTTACGCCCATCGGTGCGGACGTCCAAGTGTTCCTCGACTGCATGGTGCAGGACGATCTCGCGTGTGAGGACGGCGATACCGAGATCCTGCTGGCGCAGTACACGGTCGGCGCCGCCGACACGACGGCGCCCGCGCAAGTGGCGTCGCTCGCGTTCACGCTACCGCAGGACGATGCGGGTACCGACTGCTTCGCGATCGCAGGCAAACAGATGATTGACATCACTGTCGAGATCGACGCTCGCGAACCCTTCACCTGGATCGAGCTGGTCGTGCACGTCGCCGGCGACGAAGTCGAACGAGCGACGCGACCGATCCTGCCGACCGGGTCGCTCGGCGGCGTGATGTACGTCGACGAAGAACTGAGCGACGATGAGATCTGTGTGACCGCGATCGTGCACGACGCGTCGGGGAACGTCGCGACCCCGGTGCAAGAGTGCGTCGCGCCAGCAGTGGATGCCGAGCCGCGCGGCTGCGGATGTAGCCCGTCACCGCAACGCGGCCTGCCAGCGGCGCTCTTCGGTGCGCTCGCGGTGGTCTTTCGTCGCCGTCGTCGATGACAGACACGACCCGCAAACCGCCGCCGACCTACGCGGCGTTCACCGCAGTTTGACACCGATTTAGTCACATGACTAAATCTTCCCATGAGCGCCACTTCAACCGCTCCGGCTCGGGGCAAGGCAGCGGTTCGCGAGGCACTCGTCGAGGCCGCTGCCGATCTGCTCGCCGAGCAAGGCGACGACGTTCATCGTGTGCCCATAGCCGAGCTGGCCGACCTGGTTGTCGCCCCAGCACCGTACGGCGCCCGCGTAGGTCAGTGCACATGTGTGCTGACCGCCGGTCTCGATCATCGCGACGCCGATCATCCAGGTTCAGTCGCTTTCGCAGCCGTCGTCGGGCATGTCGTTGCCGTCGTCGCAGACCTCGGCGCAGTGGATCATCATAGCCGCAGAGGTCGTCGGCGCCCGTGATGCTCTCGCTCCCGTTGCCGCTGTCACTCTCGGCGCCCATGCTGCTGCCCTCCGCGATCGAGGTCGAGCCGTCGGCCGAGGTGGTCGACGGCGCGTGCGGTGGCGCCGGCGCAGCGTGCACGCAGTGCGACGTCTTCGAGGCCTGCGCGGCGGCGAGTTGTGGGCTCGACCCCGCGCACTCGTGGACGCTCACCGCGGCGAGCGCGACCTTGCTCTCGATCTCGGACTGCTCCCGGCGCTCGACCTCGACCAACTCAGCGGCTTTGTCCGCGAGGCCGTCGATCAGACGTCCGCTGTTCAGCCGTATCGACTGGCGCTCCGGGCCAGCACGACTTGAGTCGCCGGCGGTAGGAGCATCCGGCCATCACGTGATCGCGAATGCCATCAACCGACGTCGAAGTTCGCCGTCTCGGCCGAGCCACCATCTTCGCTAGCGCCCGTCCCTGTGCTCGTGTCACCTCCGGTGCTCCCGGTGCTGTCGCCGGTCGCGGCGCCGCTCGATCCTGAGCTCCCGCTGTTCTCCTCGCTTGTCGTGCTGTGGTCGGATGTCGAGCTCGACGGCGCTCCCGTATCCTCAGTGAAGCTCCCGCCCTCTGCGTCCGTGTACGAGCACCCCGGTCCCGCGTACGTCATGCAGCCCGCGGAATTAACGTCCGTGATCGACGCGTCTTCACCAACGGTCGTCGACGTCCCGCCGTCGTAGTTCGCAACCGTGTCGCCCGTGTCGCCGTCGGACTCCACGCCGCAGCCGAACAGCGTGAGACCGAGCAGCACCCCGGCGAATCGGGAGGGCGGCGCCGCGTCCTCGCGCAGCGGCGTCGCACAGAACGGACACGCGCGAGTGTCGAATCGAATGTGACGGTGACAGCCAAGACAAGGGACCATGTTGCTAGGCTAGCGTAGTCTACGCACCCACGTCACCGATCTTGAACTCCAGTTTGCCGATGTCCGCGTGCGGCCCTCCTTCAAGACCCCGCTCCTCGAGTCGCTTCCGAGCCACCCCGACGGCGGCAAACGAGAATGCTGCCAGGCGTTCCCGCGGAACGACCACGGCGTTCCCACCGGTGCCGGCGCGGAACTTCGGCCCGCGTTCCACGAACTCCGGTGGCACGAAATTCTTGAATTTCCTCCTCGACTTGAAGAGGAAGTCGCGACCGGACCCCTTGAACGTGTCGATACACGGGTTCTCGTTGCACGCCGACTTGTGCGTGCCGGCGCGCGTCCGTCGGCGATCTCGCCGGGCACCCAGCCGCAGAAAGTGGTGCGCAAGCCACGGCCGCGGTAGCGCGACGCTTCATCGCGCGTAGTACGATCGCCGCGGTGGCAGCGCGTTCACTCGGTTGCGTCATCGCGCTCGCCGCGTCGATCACCGGATGCAGCCCGGGCGCACCGCGGTCGACGGCGACCCGCTTTGACGCGACCTCGACGCCTCCCACCCCGCCCCTCAAGAATCCGCCGGACCTCTCGAGCTCGTCTGCCGACGCCCACCTCCTGAAGTGGGCGCTTAAGACGTTTGAAGGGGCATCCTGGTGGAAGCGCGTCAGGCCCACGGGATCGAACAGCACCCCCCGTTGGGGCGTGGCGAGCCGGTGCGTCGCAACTCGCCCAAACAGACTGGCGGTTGTGGAGCTTGCGAGCGAAGCTAGCGAATGATCATGCGACTGGGACGCTTTTTTGGGCTCTTTGCCGCCCTCGCGTGCGCGCCCCCGGCAGAGTCGGGCGCGCCGGCGAATCGACGCGCACCGCCGATGCCGTCGAACGGTGCCGGGCTGGCGCCCGGACCGGGGCCAGGGCACGAGCCGATGTTCGTCGGCGAGGACGGCACCTACGTCGGCGGGGAGCCAAAGCAACGCCCAGATCGCGTGGCGATCCTGACCCTGCTGCGGTTGAGACGTTTCGCGGATCTCGATCGGTGGCTCGGTTTCTACCAGCAGGAATTCGAGGAAGACCCGCGCAAGGAAAACTGGGCAGTCGATTCATTCGACACGTTCGAGGTGGCTGAGCCCTCGCTCGGAGTGACGCTCGACGCCTGGGTGAGTGCGGCGCCGGAGTCGTTCTCCGCCGTGCTCGCCCGGGGAACGTGGCGCATGGCCTGCGGGCTCGCTGCACGCGGTACCGACGTCGCCGCAAAGACCTCCGAAGCCCAGATGAAGGCGATGGAAGACCACTTCGACATCGCCGAGGCCGACCTCGAGCGGGCGATCGCAATGCATCCCAAGGCGATTGCGGCCCACCTCGGACTCATGACGATCGCAACGTTTGCTGGTGGCGATGCCCAGAGGCGTGCGCGATTTGCCGCGGCGCTGGCACAGTGCACAACCTGCTACCAGAGCCGCGCCGCGCGACTCATCGCGCTCACGCCGCGTTGGGGAGGTTCGTACAGCGCGATGGATGCCTTCGTGGCCGAGTCGAAGTCGTCGGTGGCGGGGAATCCCAAGCTGGGTCGTCTGGGTGGCTTCGCGCCGCTGGACCGCTGCCGTACCTGGGCAAAGCAAGGCGAGGTGCCGCGTGCTCTCGCGGCCTGTGACGAGGCGATCGCGTTCGGACAGGACCCGGCATTCCTGGAGACCCGCGGGCGGATCCTGCGCGACGCGGGTCGTATCGACGAAGCTCGAGCCGATCTGGATCTTGCGCTCCGGATCTCCCCGCACGCCATCCGTGCCCGCACCTCGCGGTACTTCCTGCGACGTGATAACGACGATCTGCTCGGTGCGGCGGAGGACTTGGCCGTCGCGCACACGCTCGATCCCACGGATGCCGATCTCAGCAAGTCACGCCTGTGGATGATCGAGAAGCTGCGCTACGAGGGTGACTTGCTGGCCAAGGCGGGCAAGAACGACGACGCCGTCCGGTACTTCGAGCTCGCGTCGTTGCTCGCCCCGGACGATCAGGACCTCCGCAAGCGTCAGGCATGGAACGCGGCCGAGATCGGTCCCGAGCAACTCGCACGGCGGGTTGCTGCCGCGCCCGAGAACTACGATCTACGCCTGCTGCTCGACCACGCGCTCGCGAAGTCGCGGCGCTTTGGCGAGGTTGTCACCTCGTGGGACGACTACCTCGCTCGTAAGCCCGAGGATGCGCGGGCGTACCGCGAGCGCGGTGGTGCCAAGTGGCAAGCCGGTCAGCGCGAAGCTGGCGTGGCCGACACCGAAAGGGCCTGCGAGCTCGGCAGCGTCGATGCCTGTCGCGACCTTCCGACCATGCAGGCCCGCCTTGCGCCCTGACGGGCTCTCGCCGCAAGGCGCGTCGCGTGTCGCCGCACACGCTTCGCCACTGTTTCGCGACCCACATGATCGAGAGCGGCGCCGACCTGCGGACCGTGCAGGTGCTGTTGGGCCACGCGAGCGTGAGCTCGACGGTGAGGTACGTCCGCATCGGCATCGGTCACCTGCGTCAGACCAAAGGCCC
>CANLQR010000163.1 GCA_947492135.1 Deltaproteobacteria bacterium
GTCCTGCTCGATCGGCAGGTTGTTGCCCAGATCATCGGGCGCCTCACATGCGATCTGATTGATGTTGAGCGTGAAGTCGCCGATGTCGCCGGCGCCCCAGCCGTCGACGACGATCGCGACGGTTTGGTCCTGCGTCAGCGTCAGGGTCAACGACGACTGCAGGGAGCCTGCCGCGTCGTCGCTGCACGCGATCTCTGCGCCGCCTTCACAGTCATCGAGCACGATGAGCACGGTGTCGAGTGGGCTGCCGAGCGTGTCGAAGCGGTAGGTGCCGTTGGCGGGCGCGGTCCAGGTGTAGCCGACGTCCTCGCCCGCGTCGTCGCCTCTCGGGGTCAAGCACGAGCCCACGATGTCGTCGCCCGAGCCGCCGTTGTTGTCGGCCTGGGCGACCGGCACGGCGTTGCCGAGATCTTCGCAGGTGAGCATGCCGGCGGTGTCGGTGGTGGCGTCGGTCTCACCGCCGGTCATCGCCGGGCCCACGCTGTCCGTCATGGTGATCGGGGCACCGGTGCCGCAGCTCTCGAGCCGGACGTTGTCGAGCAGCAGGCTTGCGTTGCCCGACGCGATGCCGGTGAAGTCGATGTCGTGGTCGCCGTCGTCGGCGTACTTCGAGACGTCGACCTCGACCTCGGTCCACGCCGCGTAGTCGCCAGCGTCAGCGTTGGTGACCTCCCACAGGACGTCGCCATCGATCTGCAACTGGAACACGTCTGCGCCCGAGCCCACGGCGCTGTACCAGAAGTAAAAACGCAGGGTGAGGTCATCGGCCGCACCGATGGTGACCTCCTGCGAGACGCCACCGATGTCGCCACCGGGAGCGCCGCCCAGCCAGACGTACCAACTGCCCTCTTGCGCCGGTGCACCGCCGCACCCGTCGTCGCACAGCGGAGTGCCGAAGGCCGACGACTCTTCGCCCCAGGTCCCGCCGCCAGCGCCGCCTTCGAAGCCGGGGTCCCCCAGCAACGTGGTCGGGATGATGCAGGCACCGCCACCGGACGAACTCTCGGTCGACGTCGTCGTGAACGTCGCCGTCGAGGTCATCGGATCGGTGTCGGAGCCGCTCGACGAGTCGGGGTCGAGCGTCGTGGTCGGATCGGTGAGGGTGTCGGTGGGGTCGGTGCCGCTCGAGGACGAGCCGGCGTCGGTGTCTTGACTGGCGGTGTCGTCAGCGCAGGCGGCAACGAGTAGGGACGCTGCGAGGAGTGGGGCATGGCGAAGCTTGGCGCGCATCATGAAATTCACGATCCTTGGGAAAATGGTGGCTCCGCGGCCACGTCGCAACAAAGGCGACGAGGGTGCCAGCCACGGGCATCGGGGAGCTTACACCTTGGCGGCGCCGGCTTTGCGGGCTTTCTCGAAGAGGCCGGTCACCGGCCACCAAAGGGCACCAAAGGCGCGCTACAGCCCGCCCAGCAGCTCGGCGTTGATCAGCGCCTTGAAGGTCTCGAAGGACTGGGCGCCCTCGATCCGGCGGCCGTTGAGAAAGAACGTGGGCGTACTCGAGCCGCCGTTGTCGCCACACACTTTCTTTTGATCGGCGACCGTCTTGGCAACCGCGGCGGAGGCGAGGTCGGCTTTGAACTTGTCGACATCGAGCTTGAGCTCTTTGGCGTAGAGCACGAAGGCCGCTTCGCTCAGCGAATCCGCCGCGGCGAACAGCTTGTCGTGCATCTCCCAGAATTTTCCCTGCAGCTCGGCGGCGGCGGCGGCCCTCGCGGCGGGCTCCGCGTTGCTGTGGAAAGATAGAGGATTGTGCGCGAACACCATCGTCACCTGGGTCGGGTAGTCCGCCAGGATGCGCTGCAGGGTCTTGGTGACCCGCTGGCAGTAGGGGCATTCGAAGTCTCCACACTCGACCAACTTGACCCGGGCAAAACCCGTGGCACCCCTGCTCGGCATCGCGGTGGTGTCGAGGTTGAAGCGCTCGCCGGTGTCGGGCGGCAGCGCAGCCGCGGCCGCACGGCCCACCTCGGTCGCCCAACGCGCGACCATGTCTTCGTACAGTCGCTTGCGCGTGTTGCCGCGGCGCTCGACGAAGGTGCGCGCCCGCGAGAGCTCCTCGTTGATCACCCGGTCGAACACGGCGGCGGGTTGGTTGCCCGAAAGGAAGCGGCCGTTGATGAAAAACGCCGGGGTTCCCGTCACGCCAAAGCGCTGCACGGTCGCGAGGTCCTCTGCGAGCCGGCGATCGAGTGCAGCGTCGGCGAAGTCGGTGTCGAACTTCGCGCCATCGAGGCCCAGGGCGACCGCGTAGTCATGAAACTTGCCCGAGGCCAGCTCGAACTGGGACTCGAACAGCCGGTCGTGCATCGCCCAGAACTTGTCCTGCCGCGCGGCCGCGAGCGCGGCCTTGGCTGCAGGCTTGGCGTCGGCATGGATCGCCAGCGGGTTGTGCCGGAACACCACGCGGACGTCGTCGCCATGTCGGGCGAGCAGATCGTCGATCGTGGAGGTCACCTCGCGGCAGTACGGGCACTGAAAATCGCCGAACTCGATGATCGTCACCAGGGCATCAGCGCGGCCGCGGAACTGCGGCTCGCTGCCGACCTCGACGCCATAGTTGACGTCGGCGCGAGGTGCCGCGCCGTCGCTTGGCGACGAACGGGTGTTGGGCCAGATGTCCTCGACATAGGGGACCGCCTGCGGCTCGGGCACCGGCGGCAGCAGGCCAGCGTCGGCACCGCCGCACGCGTCGATGTCGGCAAAGCTCTTGGCGCCCAGCGTGCAGGCGAGTTGCTCGGCGGTGGCCTGCTTCTCACACGCCTCGCGCACGTCGAACCGCAACGCGAACTCGGGCACCGTGCGTGAGGTGTCCGTCAAGGCGATCGCCTCGAGCTGTGCGACGAGTCGCGCACACTCGGCGACTCGCCGTTCGCGCCCCACTGCCTTGACGAAGGCATCCCCGGCGACCTGCAGCGCCGCGCGGACGAGTGTCGGCATCGCCTGCCCAGCGGAGGTGTGCAGCGTCAGCAACGCCCGCGCGACCCGGCCGCTGGTGCGCGCGCGCACGGTGATCACCTCGAGGGGCTCGAGCAGCGCCGCGGCGCTGGTCTTTTCGGCGCGCGACGACTCCGACATCAGCGGGTCACTCGCCGCCAACAGCCCGCGGATATCAGCGAACCCCGAGGCGGTGTCACCCGCCTTGACGGCCTCGCGGATCGCATCGTGACGCGCAGTGTCGCCGATCGACTTTGCGCTGCCTTCGACGATGCCGCGGACATCCACCTCGCCAGCTGCGACCCACATGTGGTCGGCGGTGACCACCAGCGCCAAACGAAACGACTCGGCGCCCACTGGCATCGTGAAGGTGTGGACCTCGCTGTTGGCAATCGTCTCGGTGGTCGCCGGCACCGAGAGGATGCGCTGCAGGGCCGGCAGGGCCGTGGCCAGCGCGGTGCTGGCCTTCTTCGTGTCCTTGACGCTGAAAAAACCGGTCATCCCGAAGTCGAGGCCGTTGGGCTTGGAGGGCAGCCGCTGTACGACCACACCAAACTCTCCGGCGATGTTGTCGATCACGTCGCTGCGCAGATCGAGGTTCGAAGCCTCCTTGAACGCAGCCTCGGCTGGGCTCATCACGCCCGCGAGGCTCGCGAAGGCTGTGAGCGTCTGCACCACGGGATCGGGAGCGAAGGCCAGGTCGATGCTGGCGAGCGCGGGACCTGGGATCCGTGCCAGCGCTCGGCCGCTGCGCTCGACGTCGCCGACGTACTGCAGGCCTGCGGAGCCCTCGCGCAGCACGGTCTGCCAGCCGGCGTGGATCCGCGGACCGTCGCTCGAGAGCGTGAACGAGAACGCGTCGACCTCGCCGAATCCGGTGCGAATCGCGAGCAGGGCCCCAGCGCCCGCCGGCACGGCAGAGCGCATCGACACGCCATCGACATAGGCCACCAGCAGCGGCGTCCCCGGTTCGCTGATCACGGCAGTAAAGCCGGGACGCGAGGCCAACGTCGCGTCGCGATCCAGCGTGGCCAACCGTTCGGCGTGACGTGCGACCGCGCTCGCATCGGATCCCTCGAGGCCAACGATGGCCATCACCCGCCGGTCCCGAAGCAGAATCGCGGTAGGCACCGGCGATTCCAACCACAGCCCTGCAACGCTGCCGAAGGTGCGCTCGGAGAACTTGGGCTCCGGCACGCGGGCGATCTTGGCGACGAGCGCCGGCAAGGTGGCCCGCAGCTTGGCGGCGTCGGCCAGTCCCATCGAGATTGCGATCGTCGGCTTGCTGACGTCGAGCAACGCGAACCCGATCTCGGCATCGGGATCGAGTCCGTTGGCCTCCCAGCCGGCGGTGCCGAACGGATCGAAGCCCCAACCTTCGGTGGCTTGCTTGCGCATCTCCGGCGGTACTGCGTCGCCGAGGATCTCGAGCTGGCTGCGCAGCGAAGCGACCGCGACAAACGCCAGGGTGTCTTCGGGCAGCTCCTTCGCCACGACAACCGCGAGCGCCGGCGGCCCGCCGGTGAAGCGCCCCACGGCCCACCACACGCCACCCCCGATGATGCCCACGACCGCCAGCACTGCGGCGGCGAGGCCTGCGGTGCGGAGCCATTTTCTCGGGGAGCGTCGGGCGACCGTGGCCGCGGGCCCGGTGATCGGCCGGCCTTGGGCTCGACCCGGCTGGATCAGCGCGTTGGCGACCGGCGGGCGTCCGGTGAGCTGCGGACCGGGTGCGGCCGCTGGTGGCGGCGGTGCGGGGTCAACGGGTCTCGTCGGCGCGAGGACGGTCGCGCCGGTGGGCAACGCCGGCTCGGTCAGGTTTGGCGTGGGCGCACGCATCGTGCTGCCCGCGTCGACCTCTACGACAGCTGGGGCGGTCTCCCGAAGCGTCGCGGTGCTCCCCGCGATCTCGGATGGGCCGACGGGTGGACTCGCGATTGGTGCGGTCGTGACTGGTGCGGCCGCGACTGGTGCGGTCGCGATTGGTGCGGTCGCGAAGGGCTCGGTCGCGAAGGGTTCGGTCTGGTGCGCGAACACTGGGCGCGCGGGCGTCGGCGGCGGAACCGGCGCTTGGCCGATGATCGTGCTGTCCGAACCCGGGACGGTCACCGCGCTGCTCGGTGGTGCCGCGCGACTCGCGATGCGCGGGCTCGTGACCTGCGAACGCGGCGGTGCCTCTTCACGCGCGCCCGAGACCACCGTGCGCCCGGCGACAGCCGTGGAGACAGCACCGTCGACCGACAAGAGTCGAATCACAGTCGATCCGCAGCGAAAGCAACCTCCGACCAGCAGGGCGAATTGCGGCAGTCGTTCCCAGGTCTCGCTGCCGTCGGCGGCGATCCGACTCCGCCAGGTCCCGTTGCTGCTGCCGAGGTCGCGAACGATGACGTGCCCAGCGGTGCAGTCGAGCTCGGCATGCAAGGCCGAGGTCTCGGCGTCGCGGAGCACGATCTCTCCGGCTTCGCGACCAACGAGGGCCTTCGCGCCACGAAATTCGTGGGTCTGGACCGGCTCGCCGCGCCGTTCGATCGCGAGGGTGATCGTGAGGGGCTCGGTCGTATTCACACGGATCCGTGGTGACCAGACGAGTATCCCAGCCCATGCGTGGTCGCGCAAGGCGGTCAGCATTGCCGCGCACGAACCCAACGCTTGGGCGGCGCGGAGATCCAAAGTCTAGCGTGGGCGCACCCACCAACGCACCGCGCACAGCGTTCGATCTGCGGTCACACCGCTTTGGCAGGGCGCCGCGACGCGCTCACGCCACAGCCATCCTCAGTCCGTCGCGCTCGAAGTCGGCGTCCGTGTGAGCGCATCTTCGGCCGCGAGCCGCTCGCGCGGATGGTGGATCACACCGGAGATCCGGCCGCCACACCGCGGGCAGGTCGTCATCGTGGGCGCGAGAGTGGAGCCACAGCGCGGCTCCGAGCACCGCGAGTCTGGCAACATCCGACCGATGCCCAGGCCCGCCAGACCGAGTACGGCTGCGACCGACATCGCCTTCCACATCTCGATCTCGATGCCCATCTTGGCGCGGCCGAAGAGCATGCCGAGCAAGAGCGCGGGAAGGCCGAGAATCTTGGCCAAGCGCAGCGCCTTGCTGCGCTCGACGCGGAACACCGGCTTGCCGTCGTTCATGCCGACAACCCCCGGTTCCGCGTCGCGGCGAAGCTCCTGCGAGACCGCCGGGCCGTCGTCGGGCAACGGCGAGGTGAGCATCGACAGCGCGGGTGGCTCGGGCCAGGTGCTACGCTCGGGGAGTCCCAGCCGCTCGAACAGTCCCGGGCGCATCGCCGCCAGCCAGGTATCCGCGGCGGCGATGAAGGCCGCCGGGTTGTCGCCGACCAGCACCGCGATGGCCTTGCGTTGTTGCTCGGCGGCGCCACGGGCCGCGAGCACGACCGCCAGTGCAAACGACAGCGCTCGCGGATCGACGGCGCCGACTCGCGAGACCGCACTGCGCACGCGAGCACCCGAGCGTGAGGTGTGGTGGCGGAGAATCGCGGGCAGCGTCACCAGGCCGAAGCCGAGGTACACCGCGGTGAGGTCGACGAAACGCTCCTCGGCGAGCGGCTCGCGGACCGCCAGGCCGTGGTGCTCGCGAAACGCGGCTGCAACCGCTCGGGCGAGCGCCGGGACCAGCACAAAAGGATCGCGAAGACTCGACTCGCGCACGCGAATGATCGGCCGGCCGCTGTCGAACTTGTAGAACCACCCCGCCGACCCTACGCCGACCGGCGACATGGGACCCAAGCCAACGTCGTCCTCGACCTGCACGACGGGCTCGAGGTGCTCGAGATCCGCGTAGATGAGCAGACGCTGGACCACCCGACGAACACTCGCCTCGCCGCCCGCCCAGCGGTCGGGAAAGTAGGTCTCGTCGGGCTGGATCAGCGGCGCCAGCACGAGGTGCTCGTAGCCTCGCCTGGCGACCAGGCCCCCGAGCGCGTCGAGCATGGCCTCACGGTCGTCTGGCTCCGGGAGGAGGATCTCGTGGTCATCGTCGGCCATGACGTTTGGGGGTGTATCACAGCCGCGCGGGGATCCGACCGCTGCGAGGAGAACGGGCCTATGATGGAGCGAGTTTGAGCGGCGACAACGGCACGGTCTCCACGACACGTTGCACCTCGTGCGGTGCTGCGTTTGTTGCGGCGCCGGCCGTGATCGCGACCGGGTGCAGCTGGTGTGGCTCGCCCATGGTCGATGCCGCGCGGGCACCCGCCGTGGATCACGTCGTACCGTTTCGCGTGACGGCGCGGGCAGCCCAACAGCGGTTGCGCACGCACCTTGCTTCGGCGTTCTGGGCGCCCGGCGAGGTTCGTCGGCTCGCCCGACTCGATCAGCTGAGGCCCGAGGAGTTGCGCGGGGTGTTGGTGCCCTACTTCGTCTACGCCGCGTCGACTCGATCCCGTTGGCGTGCCCGTATCGGCCTCGATTGGTGGCGCAGCGAGAAGACCAAGGACAAGCACGGCAAGCCGACTACGCGGCAGGTCCGCGAAACCGAGTGGTTCGACAGCAGTGGTACCGCGGTGGGCCGTCGCGATGGCCATCACGAGTGCGCCTCCGCGACGCTCACAGCGGCCGAGGCCGAACGCCTGGGCCGATTTGATCTCGGCCATGCGGTGGTCTTCGATCCGCGGGTCATCGCCGGTTTCGGCGCCGAGCTGCCGACCCGGACGCAGGCCGAGGTCGATGCCGATGCGCGCACGGCCATCCGACGCCACGCGCTGGGTCGGCTGGCGACGCGGGTGCTGCCCGGCGATCACCACGACGTCGTGGCCTTCGACTGCGATATCGCTGTGCACACGCTCGAGGTCGTGCTCATGCCGGTGTGGGTGGCGACCTATCGCTATCGTGGCGGGCTGCGTCGACTCTTGGTGCACGGGCAAAGTGGCGAGTGTGTCGGCCGCCCACCGGTGTCGGCCGCGAAGGTGTCGGGGGTCGCGGCGGCGGTCGCCGCTGTGATCGTGTTCGTGCTGTGGTGGGCAGGTGCGTGGTCATGACCGCCGCCTGGACGGTGGTGCAGTGCGACGCGTGTGGTGGCGCGGTCGCCTACGATCCGAACCATGCGCTGGTGCGTTGCCTGTTTTGTGCGGCGGTGGCGTTGCGCCCGGTGCCCGTCGATGCGCCGCCCGAGCCGCCCAACGCAGTCGTGACCTTCGCGATCGATGCCGATGCAGCCCAGGCGGCGTTCGGGCGCTGGGTGCGTCGCTCGTGGTGGCGGCCCAAGGCCCTGCACGCGGCGGCGGCTTCGCTGCAGCCGGTGTGGATCCCGACGTGGCGGATCAGCGCCGAGGTCGAGTTGCACTGGGCGGCACTCGTTGCCGCACCCACGCGCAGCGGCAGGCGCCCTCGCACGGGCGTCGACAGCGGCTGTGCGGAGGTCCTCGTGCCCGCATCAGGCGGGGTCGGGCAGGGCGAGATGTCGGCGCTGCGACCCTTTCCCGCGACTCATCGCCCCTGGCAGCAGGACGATCGCGCGGTACCGTCCGAGTTGCCCTGTGTCTCCGCGGCAGGTGCCCTCGCGATCGGGCACGATCTGTTGCTCGCGGAGCGATTGCGGGTGGTGTCGCGCGAGCGCAGCCTGTCCGATGCTGGCGGCACCGCGGAGCTGCACGACGTGCGCACCAGCCTCGACGCGTTGCCGCTGTGGATCGGGAGCTTTCGCTACCGCGACAGGCCGTGGCGCGTGGTGGTCAACGGCCACAGCGGCAAGGTCGTCGGTGCGGCACCGCTCGACCGCGTCAAGATCGCGATCGTGACAGCGGTGGTGCTGGCCATCGCACTGCTGCTCGCGCGCTGCGATCGCGACGTGCCGGAGCCGAGCGTCTCTGGGGCCGTCACCCGGTCGCGTTAGGCGCGAGTGATCGCCTGGCGCAGCGCCGCGAGCGGGGCATCGTCGTCGAGCACGACGCTGTCGCCCTCGGCTCGCACGCCGAGTTTCGCCCACAGCGCGGGGAGATCGACGTCACCGGGTGCGAGTGCGAGCTCGGCGTAGAGCGACGAAACGATGGTCGTTCCGGTCGCGCGGTCGGCCTCGGCGACCACCTTGCTCGTGGACCACTGCGCACGCCCATTGCCACCCATGCCGGCGATGTGGGTGACGACGTCGCGGATCGACTGCGCGCCATTGGTGGTTTCGCGCAGCCGCACGTCGGCCACCAGCCAGAACAGCGTGCCGCCCCAGTAGGTGCGCCCCCAGGTGTGCGTGCGGTCGAGCCCGCGATCGCCATGGCCGGGCCGACCGTGCTCCATCGACGCGGTCCAACGTCGCCATACCTCCGCGTCCGTGGTCGCACCCGCGCGGGCGCGGACGATGGGCTCGAGATAGGTCGACAAGCCTTCCTGCATCCATCGATGCCGGTCCGGCAGATCGGGGAACGTCGCGTGCAACATCTCGTGGACCATCACCCAGTCGCGCGCGAGCGTCTCCGTGCTGCAGTGCCGGCCGTAGTAGACGCGGATCCACCGGCCATCTTGGTGCATGCCGAAGCCCACGCGGCTACCCGACGACGCGAGCAGCGCGATGTCGAGTCCCGGGACTGGCAGCGCTCCTCCGTAGTACGTGGCGATCATCGCGGCGGACTGCGCCACCCACGGCGCGAGCATGTCGATCGGCAACGAGTCGCGCCCTTGGGTGTGGACGTGCAGGATCGAGCCGCCGATCTCGAGTCGGTGAACCGCGGGGCTCGGGCCCGCGGCCACAGCCGCTGCGGGTGCGGGTGCGGTGGTCCCCCGTGGCGAACATCCGATGATGGCGAACCCGCCGAGCGCACCGATGAAGTTGCGGCGGTCCACAGTGTGGGTAGTCTATCGCCTCGGTTCGTCGGTCGGTTACACGGGAGTACGACGACCTGCGCAAGACCGGCGGCCTGGACTTCACGGGCTCAGGAAGCGGCCCTGGGCCCATGCGTGGATGCGGGCGACCGTCGCGGCATCGGCGACCGTCGGCAGCACGATCACCGCGCCGAGGGTCCCCGCAAATCGCGAGTTCACCCCGTAGTAGCTGCCGTTGCTGCCGCCGCCGATGCGGTTCCACATCCGCGGAGAGGCGTAACCCGCCGAGCCGTCGGTCGCACTCGCGGCGCCGTCGACCCACACCTGCACCGTGCCGTCGGCTGCATGCGTCGCGCCGGCCATCCGCACCTGGCCGGGGCCTTCTTGCAGGCCGTCGCCCCCCGCCACTCGCGTATAGATGAACTCGCCGAATTCTCCGAGTTCGGCCTCGCGGTTCATGTACACGACCTGGCCGTCGCTCAAACCGATCGAGCTGACCGGCACACTCGATGTCTGCGGTCCGCCGACGATCGTGCCGACCGGATCGTAGACCTCATCCCACCCCCAGGGGCGCGGCAGGTACGGCGCGCGGGCGATCCAGAAGACCGATCGACCGCTGGGTTGCTCGTCGGGCGCTGCGAGCTCGAGCACCGAGGACGAGCCATCGAACTGGAGGCCCGCGATGCCCTCGCCGAGTCCATCGGGCACCCACGTCGGGCGGGCACCGTCGTCCTGTGCCCAGACCGCCAGGCTGTCGGCACCGCGATCGGTCCAGGTGCGGACCGCGTCGCCGCGAAACTTGACGAGTCGCCACGCCGATTTGTCGAGGCCGGCACCAAAGCCGAACGAATAGTTGCCGCCCGCGTACAACAAGAACTCGTCGGTGACCGCGACACCTTGGGCGTGCGAGCCGGGAACCGGTGCATCGATCGGCAGCGATCGCCAGGTCTCGCCATCGTCGGAGTACCAGGCCTCGTTGGCGTTGCCTGCCGTCCAGCCATTGGCCGCGTCGCCGTAGGTGTAGCCGAACAGGATCCACAGCTTGTCGTCCCACACCACGACGTTGGGCCAGATCTTTCCGACCCAAGGCGGTTCGGCGTGGAGGGTCCAGGTGACGCCGTCGGTGGTCGACCAGACCTCGCGCGACATCGAGTGCCCGACCGCGTCCTCGCGCTCGCGCGCGCAACCGACCAGCCACAGCTCGCCGTGGAACTCGACGAGGCCATCGAGCACGCCACACCCCGCAGGTCTGGTCGCGCTGCCGGGACCGTCGCCCGCGACTTGCGTCCACTGCACGCCGTCCACCGAGTTCCACACGTCGTTGTGGTACGCGTAGTCTTCGGGCGGACCCAAGAGGTCCTGACCACCGAACATCCACAGCTTGCCGTCGTAGACCCCAATGGTCTGGATCGCACGCTCACCCCACGGCGGCGGCGTCGTGCCGGGGCCGAGCTCGACGTCCCAGTGGAGCCCGTCGGCGCTCGAGACCACATCGTGGTTGTAGTAGCCCTGGTGGGTGTCGCCGCCGATCATCCACAACCGGTCGTTCCACAGCACCGTGTTGTGCGAGTGGCGGCGCTCGAACTGCCCGTTGCCGTGCTCGAGTTCGAGTGTCCAGGTGACCCCATCGGGGCTCGACCAGACCTCGTCGCTGGTGTTCTGCGGCGGGTACACGGAATCGGGCGGGACCGTGCTGAAACCCTCGGGCTCCTGCAACCCGTTCCAGCCCGCGACCATCCAGAAGCGCTCGGTTGCCGGCAGCCACGTGGTGGTGTTTCCGTCGCGCACGCGCCAGTCGTCGCCGATGTTGGCCGTGAGTCGCTGCCACTCGTAGGTGGTGCTCGGCTCTTCGGACTCCACGCCGACGGCGGCGTCGAACAGCCGCGCGCCGGCGAGCTCGGCGGGGCTCCACGACTCGACCGCACCGGTGAGGATGGCGACCAGTCCATCGCGCTCGACGGTGACGTCGAGACTCGGCGCCGAGCCAACCGGGGCCGAGATGGCGTGAAGCTCGGTGTCGTTCACGACCTCGAGGCTCAGCACGTCGACGTCGCCGATGCGGAGTCGATCCGTGCCGAGCAGGCCTAAGCCGCGCACGACGACGTGGGAGCCGCCGATGGGATCGACGATTGCGGGCTCGATGCTCTCCAGCACCGGCGGCGCAACCTCGGGTGCACCCGTGCTGCTCGACGAGCCCGAGTCGGGGTCGGTGCCCGGCACCGTGGTCGTCGTCGTGGTTGGGTCGCTGCCCACCGTGTCCGCGCTGCTGTGCGGTCCCGAGTCGCCGGTGTCGTGACTCGAGCGCGCCGGATCGCCGTGGCATGCCAGCAGGCCCAGGGTACCGAGCCACGCGGCGACCTCTCGCCGAGCGAGCGAACGAGTCATCCGCCATCTTGTCTCGCTCGACGGTCTTGGGTCAACCGCGACGACACGCAACCTCAGCTGGTCGCGCGCGCCAGCGTGACAACGCTATACGCGACCGCAGCAGCACGACCAGGATTGCGATACCCGTGGGCCTGATCCCCCCGGAACACCACCACGTCCCCCGGCTCGAGCGTCCAGCGCTCGCCCGACGCGGTGAGTTCGAGCTGACCGGTCTCGCACGTGAGGTACTCGCGGGTTCCGGGCGTATGGGGGACTCCGGCCATCGAGGCCCCGACCGGCAGCTCCATGCGCTCGAGCTCCATGCCCGCGATGGGATCGGGCAACAACCGCCGGACACTCACCTTGCCTCGTCGGCGCAGCGGCAGCTGGTCGGCCCGGTAGAGTCGCGCCACCGCACGCGGCGGACCCACGAGCTCTTCGAGGGTCACCTGCAGTGCGCCGGCGACCTTCATCAACACCAGCAGCGTGGGATTGGCCGCGCCCGACTCGAGGTTGGCCCAGGTCGGCCGTGGCAGCGCAGCGGCCTTGGCGATCTGCTGCTGGGTGAGGCCACGCGCCTCACGAAGCTGCTTGATGTTGAGCGCGAGATTGGCCGCCGGATCGTCGGGCATGATGATGACGATGACCGCTTGTTGATAGAATGTCACCACGGATGACGGCATGGAACCACCGGACCATGTTGCGAGCATGAGCGAACGATCCGCAGCTCTCGTCACCGGTGCATCTCGCGGACTGGGCTTGGCCCTCGCCCGCCGTCTCGCCCAGCGTGGCCATCCCGTCGTCATGGTGGCCCGCGAGCGCCTCCCGCTCGAGGCCGAGGCCCTGCGTATTCGCGACCGCGGTGGTCTGGTCCACACCGTGGCTGGCGATCTGGGACGGCCACTCGACGCCCGCTCGATCGCCGCGCAGGCGACGGCGCGGGTAGGCCCCATCGGCCTGCTGATCCACAACGCGAGCACGCTGGGACCGTTGCCGATGCGCGCGCTGGCCGACACCTCGCCCGAAGCCCTGCAGGCCGTGCTCGAAGTGAATGTCCTGGGGCCGTTTCGGCTCACACAGGCGCTGCTGGGCAGCCTCGGGCCCGGCGGCACGGTGCTGCACGTGAGCTCCGACGCTGCGGTGGAGGCGTACCCGGGGTGGGGCGCGTACTCGGTGAGCAAGGCGGCGCTCGATCATCTCTCCCGGGTGTGGGCAGCGGAGCTCGGCGATGCGGGTGTGAGAATGCTGAGCGTGGATCCCGGCGAGATGCGCACGCAGATGCATGCCGACGCGTTGCCTGATGCCGACCCGCAAAGCCTCGCGGACCCCGACGAGGTCGCCGCGCGCATCCTGGCGTTGCTCGACGATCGGCTCGCAGCGCCCAACGGTGCCCGAGTGATCGCAGGTCGCGGGGCGGTGGCCGCATGAGCGCGGTACAGCCATGGCGGGCGGCCACCGCACCGCGACGCGTGGAGGACCAGCGCTTGCTGGTGATCGATCCGCTGTCCGGGGTCGCGTTCGATACCGCGGCGCGTCGACTGCCCGAGCTGCTGCAGCCCGGCGATCTCGTCGTCGTCAACGACGCGGCCACGCTGCCGGCGTCACTGCCGGTCCTCACCCACAGCGGCCGGGTGCACGAGCTCCGCGTGGCGACAGCGGGCGGCCCAACGGGGTGGTGGGTGGTGCTGCTGGGGGAGGGTGACTGGCGGACCCCGACCGAGCACAGGCCGGCGCCCGATCCACTCGGGGTCGGGGATGCGATGACGTTGCCCGACGGCACGCGCGCGTGGGTGGTGGAGCGCTCGGTACGATCGCCACGCTTGCTCAGGATCGACTGGGCTCGTGACGACGCGGCGGTGGTGGCGATGCTCCGCCGACACGGGCGCGTGGTGCAGTACAGCTACCTGGATCGCGACCTGCGACTCGACGAGGTCCAGACCGC
>CANLQR010000164.1 GCA_947492135.1 Deltaproteobacteria bacterium
CGACCGGCGGTGACGGCGTGTCTCACAGCACCGATCCAGCCCGACCGCTCGCCCTGTGCGTCGCGTTGTGCCAGTCGTGCGGCGTGACGCTGGACGTCGCACGCAGCTATGATCGAGCGTTCGCAAGCGACGTCGCCTCGTTGCTCCCAAGCCGCGAAACGATGCAACACCTCGCGCCCACGGCAATTGCGTTCCGTGATGCCAGCGAAGGTCTCGATCCCCTGGTCCTACGGGCGACTCTCGCGATGGCCGAGGATCGCGCGGGGGTGCTCGCATCGGGCGATCCGCGGGCGGCGCTCGAGCACCTGCGTCGAATCGATGAGCTGCGGAAGGCTCGCGGGGCCATGTTGATCGGCTACCTGCTCTCCGACGACCACCTCCAGGCGCGGCGGCAGCTGGGCTACATCCTCGAGATGAACGTTCCGAGGCGGCGCTCCCAGGAGATATCGGCGTGAGCGACGAACTCGATCTGACCGGCGCGTTGTTCCGGCCCGCCGGGCTGGGCTCGCTCACATTGGACGACCCGATCGACCCGGTAGAACTCGACGACCTCGAGCTCGCGAGCTCTGATGCCCCCGACAGCGTGCCCCGGCGGCTGACCGATGACCCCTCACTGCTGTGGCCAATCACCTCTGGCATCCACGCGAGTTTGGTGTCGGTCTCGACCCAGATCGGCACCGCAGAATCCTGGCAGTCGCTGGTCGAAGAGTTCGCGGAAGAGAGTCGACTCTGCGACGATCCAGCGCTGCGCAGCGCAATGCTGTGCGAGGCCGGCCGCATCCTCATCGAACGACTCGGCCGACAAGAAGAAGGCGAACTGCTGCTGCGGCGCAGCGCGAGCCCGCTGGTCGAGCGGCTCCGCGAGAGTCAGCGTGGCGCCTCGCGAGGGCTTGCGGCCGAGTTGGCGGCGCTCGAGCAGAGCGCACGGGATACCCAGCTCGAACCTGAGTCCCGTGCAGCGGCGTGGATCGAATTCGGCCTGGCTTGCGAGGAACGCACGCCGGGGCGGCGCCGGGCGTATGAAGCCTACGAGCGCGCGCTCGAACTGCGTCCCGAACAACCCGTAGCCCGGGCTCTGGCGGCGGAGGCTGCGCTGTTGCTCGGCGATACCGAGGCGAGCCAGATTCATCTGCGAGAGCTGCTCGTGCTGTTGGTCAGCCCCCAGCAGCGTGCCGCCGCGCTTGTGGATCTTGCGGATGTCGTCACCGATCCTGACGAGAGCGTAGCCCTGCTTGCTCAGGCGCACGCCGCCGATCCGACCGAGGAGAGTATCTTGCGTCGGTACCTGCGCCAGCTGTCGCGGACCGGCGATCGTGATCGTCTCGGCGAACTCTACCGCGAGCTCGCACACATCGCGCAGGATCCGATATCTGCCAGCACCGCGTTGCACCTCGCGTTTCTTACCCTCGCGGAGGCCGGCCGGCCCGTCAACGATCTGGTCCTCGAGCTTGCGGCCCGCGATTCCGAGCGGGCCGACGCCACCGACGTGCTTGCGCCGCTGTCCGAGGTCGCGATGTACGTCGAGCAGCGCATCGCCGCCGGCGACGATGGCCGCGGCTTGCCCGAGAACACCACCGTTCTCGCCCGACTCTGGCGTTGTCTCGACGATCCGCGCGAGCAAGCGTTGGTACGCGAGCAACTCGCGCGAATCCGCCTGACCGAGCTGCGGCGCGCGATCGGGGCGAACGCGGCCCCCGACGTCCTCAACGGCGATCCAGCCGCCGGAACGCTCGCCGACGCGATCGCGGCCGACCTTCGATTCTGCCTGGTCCACCTGCCCGAGCACAGCTGGGTCCGCGAAGCGCTCGCAGAAATTCTCCGCCAACAAGGCAACATTCCGAGTCTCGTGCTCCACCTGCAGGAGTGGGCACGCACGCAGTCGGCCGGACCCGATCGCGCGGCGATCCTGTTGCGGCTCGGACGGCTTCACGAGCAGCTTGGGCGCGACCTCGCCCGTGCCGCAGAGATCTACGAACTCGCCGCGGCCGAGGATCCCGAGAACCAAAACTGTCAGCGCGCGCTGGGCTCCGTCTGCGAGCGGATGCGTCGCTGGGCCCAGGCTGCCCAGTGCCTTCGCCGGCAGATCGACGCGGTCGACGACGATCAAGAGAAGCTCACCGGGTTGCGCCGACTGGCCAGCCTTGCGGAGAACGAACTTGCCGACATCGACCTCGCGATCTCTGTGCTGCAAGAGATCATTCGATTCGCGCCTTCCGATCTTCTCGCCATGTACGAGCTCGCGCGGCTCAGTCGAACCGCGCGCCGACCGACGGTGTTGGTCCAGGCACTCGAACTGCTCTCGGATCGCATCGACGACGACATCGCACGTACAGGGCTGCTGTTCGAACTCGGCGAGGTCCAGGAGATCCAGCTCAAGCATCGCCCCGCCGCGCGTGCGTGCTACGAGCGCGCGCTGGCACTGTCTCCCGGCTACACCCCCGCGCTGCGGGCGTTGGGACGGTTGTATCGCGACGCCGGCGACCTCGCGGAGGTCGTGCGCCTGCTCAGCCCCGACGTCGACCCCATCACCGATCCCGCGCTGCTGGCCTTGAAGTCCGCACGGGTCTACATCGACGAGATCGGAGACGTCGACAGCGCGATCGAGCACCTGCGAATCGCGTATCAGGTGAATCCAGATCTGGTTCCCGCGCGCGAACTGCTGTTGCAGCTGCTCACGGCCAGCGGTCAGCTCGACGCCGCCTACGACCTACTACGCGCTCAGGATCCGCCGCGAAGCACTTCGGCGGCCGCCGACTATCACTACCGCCTCGGGTTGCTCGCCGAGGCCTGTGCCCGCAAAGGTGGCGACGAGCAATCCATCGCTGCGCACGAAGACGCAGCGCTTCAGCACTACCGCGCAGCGATGCTCCAGCAGGCCGACCATGGCCTCGCGTTCGAGCGGTCGCGCCGGATCCTGGTGGCCCACAACGACCTGGGTAACCTTGTGCGCATGCTCGAGGGCGCCGCGCAGTCCGCATCCGGACTCGCGCGAAGCTGGGCGCACGTCGCATTGGCTCGAGCCCATCTTGCCGATGGCGGCGCGCTCGAGACCGCTCGCCGGGCCTACGAACAGGCGTTCGAAGCCGCCCCCGAGGACCCGATCGTACGCCACGAACTCGAGGTCCTGCTCCGCCTTCTGGGCGACCGCAAGTCCTTGCCAGCGCTGTATCTGCGATCGGCGCGCGATACCTCCGACAAGCATCTCCAGGCCACGTTGCTGGTGGAGGCCGCTGAGTTGCTCTTGTCGACCGGCGAGAAAGAAGACCACGACCTCGCGGGCAACGCGATTCTCGATGCCCTTCGCGTCGATCCCGGGAATCCCTATGCCGTGCGCCACCTCGAACGGCTGTTGACTGAGCCCGATTCGCCGTTCGTGATCAAGGATGCAGTGAGTGCCCGAGCGGTTCGGGCCCAGTCGGATGCCGAGCGCGCGATCTTCTACGTCGAGAGCGCGGAACTTCTCGAGCGCGTCGGTGCATGGGGCCAAGCACGACGGGCCTACCTCGCGGCCAAAGGTGCCCTGCCCCAGCTCGCGCCGGCCGACCTTGGCCTGCAGCGTCTCGCGACCGACTCACGCCGCAGTGCCCCCACCGCGCAGGGGCGGCAGTCGATCCACGTGCTGGTCGCGGAGGCACGCGACGCCGCGATGCTTGCCACGCGGGGTGACAGCGCGGCGAGAGTCCGGGCCATCGCCCTCATCGAGGAGATCCTCGGGCGTGACCCCAAGCATCGGGATGCCATCACACTGGCGCGCTCGCTCGCCAGCCAGCTCACCGACCCGGCGCCTGTGGTTGCGCTGCTCGACCAGGCTTGGCAACGCATCGACGAGCCCGCACTTCGCTATGATCTCGCCCTGTTTCTCGCCGAGCAGAGTCTGGGCCTCGAGCGAGCAGTGAAGTACTACGAGGCCGCATCGGCGGCGAAGCCCAGTGGAAGGCGAGCGTTGCGTGGGCTTGTGCATGCCTACCGGCAGATGGGCGACTACGGCCGTGCGGCGGCGGCCACCGAGCGTCTACTCGAACTGTTCGATCCCTCCGAGCCCTCGGCGATCGACCTTCGGATGGGTATCGCGACGTTCCTTGCCGGTGGCCCCGAGACCCTACCGCGCGCCCTCGATCATGCCCGCATCGTGCTCGACGCACGACCGGATGACATGCGAGCACTGCAGTTGATGGCCGACCTGCTCGACCGCGCCGGTCAGCCGATCGCAGCCGCTGAGATCCTCGATCGTCTCGCCGGCCGTGAACGCAATCGCGAGAAGCTCCACGATATCCTGCTGCACCGCGCCAAACTGCTCGCCACGCAACCTGGGCATCAGGCCGCGGCTCTCGACGCGATCGAGCGCGCAGCGACCCTGAGCCCGGGTAATCGCGAGACCGTCGCGCTGTTTGTCGGACAGCTCGAGGACACCGGCCAAACCGAGCGCATCGCGTCGTTTCTCGGACCGATTCGCGCCGCGGTCAACGCGAACATCGCTCGCGGGGCGGTCAGCCTCCGCGACCTCGCCCTGCTCGCGAAGGTTGCACGCCGAGCCAATCCTGCGCTCGCGAAGATGGCCGAGACGATTGCCGCGGCGATCGAGCCCGGCTCCGGGAACCCCGCGACCCTGCCGCAGCCGACCAGCGCCGAGGTCCGCCAGTTCATCGATACGCCGGACGTACGCAACGCGTTGCTCTCGGCTGGCGAGCCGCCGGCATTGCACACCCTGCTCGGGGCACTCGACGGGACGGTGGGCCGGCTGTCCCAGGACTTCCCGATCGTCGGTTCCAGCGACCTCGCGCCGGTGCCCCGCGGTGAAGGTTTGGCCGTTACCGAGGTTGCCAGGCGACTGGCCGAGCTGGTCGGCGCACGACCGCCGCGGTTTCAAGCCTCGAACACGCACAACACCGTGATCTTCTTGCAGGACCCGCTCGCGACCGTGCGGCTGGGGCTCAACTTGTGGAACCTCGGCGACGAGGGGGCGACCCGTGGCCTGGTGGCGCTGGCGTTCGCTCGGCTGGCATTCGGCGCGCCGCGGGTTCGGGCTTTGCCGCCGGCGGGGATCGACCTCCTGCTCGCGGGCGCCTTCGAGGTGGCCGGGGTGTTCAATCCGCTGACCGCCGACCCCGACCCCCGCGTGCTCGCCGAACTCGTCGCGCAGCTGCGCACGTTGCTCCCGCGGCGACACCTCAAGACCGTCGAGGACTGCTGCAAAGCCCTGGCAGGTCACCCCTTCGACGCGGGTGGCACGGCGCGGGCGATTCGCGGGACGGATCTGTTGTTTGCCGCGCTGCTGAGCGCCGATCTGAGCTCGACTTGCGCTGCCGCCTGCGCACTCGACGGCGTCATCGGCGGGAGCCTCAAGCAGCGCGTCAATCGCTCGCGGGGCGCTCAGGAGCTGCTCGGCCAGCTGTTGTCCGACGACGTCCTCGCGCTCGCCTCGCGCTTTGGATCGATCTAGCGCTCCGCCAGGATCCGGGCCCAGCGGCGGGAATCAACTGTGGTCATGACCGTGGTCGTGGTCATGACCGTGGTCGTGGTCATGACCGTGGTCGTGGTCATGTCCCGGCGCGTGATCGTGCGCGTGGTCGTGACCGGGTGCGTCGTGGTCGTGGTCGACTTGTGCGGCTTCCATTCCCGGCAGCGGCACGCGACCGCCCTTGGTGACCACGCGCAACAGGCTCGCGACCTGGTAGCCCAACACCCGATGCGCCCACACGAGCGACTCCGGCTCGGGGTGGCTTCGCAACGTCTGCGCCATCTCGTCGAGATGACGTGCAGTCGCCGAATCGCCGACGAACCACGCATGGCTCGCAGCATCCTCGAGGGCATTGGCGATCGGTCCCTTGAGCCCAGCGCGGATCGCTGGGTCGCCTGCGCACGCCTGCGCAATCAGAGCGACGCGTCCATCATCGTCGGTGGGCTGGGGTTTGTCCCCGTGGAGCTCGGCCGCGCGCTGCAGCATCCCGTCGAGGTTGCTCAAGGGCGGCCAAAGATCGACCCGAGCGCTCGCCATCACGCTTTCGACGTCGGCAGGATCGAACGCCGGCACCTCGGCGGTGCGTGCGGCGACGAAACTCGCGGGACGCTCGGTCGGGGCGTCTCCCAGCACCGAGAGCGACTCATCGAGCGCCCGTGGAACGCTGAACCCCGCGAGGATCGTGCGGTCACGGGCAAATCGAATGCGCGCACCCAGCCACTCCACCGGCACCTCGCGGTCGCCGTGACTGCGCTCCCAGTCCCGCAGCATCCGCGTGCGCTGCCCGTCGGTCTGGCGATACGCAGCGAAGTCGAGGATGCGGTCGTCAGGACCCAGGGTGCCGGCCATCAAGCGCGCCCCGTCATCATCGGGAATGCTCAGCACGAAGCGCAGCGCCCCGGGCATCGAGCGGGCATCAAGACTCGCGAGCGGGCGGAGATCACCGCGCATCGACTGCAGACCCTCGCCGAGCGACCAGCTCTTGGCACCGACCTCGGGGATCTCGATGCCCTTGCTCTTGAGGCTATGCAGCGCCTTGCGGACCGCCTTGCGAACCTCGCGGTCCGGGTGATCACGCAGGGCCACCAGCTTGTCGGCCGCGCGGGCCTTGGTGAGCTCGGGGATCGACTTCAGCAGTGCGGCAGCCTCGGACATGGCCGCGGCTTACTACATCCCATGATCGAGCGCAAACGCCGGCCGCAGGTTCGCACCGGTGCCCCAGCGGCCCCGTCGCCAGCGCTCGGAGAACGCGAGTTCCCAGGCGAGCGCTGTGCGGACGATTCGCAGCGCGACCCCGCCTTCGGGGAGTGCATCGACGCGTTCGCCGGGGTCCGCAGAGAGGTCGAAGAACCGCTCGGCGGTCCCTGGACCGAGCCAGAGCTTGGCGTCACCGACGATCGCGGCCCGACTGCCGTCGCCCAGGTAGCCGATGACGAGCCGGGGTGGCGGCATCGGATCGTCGATGATGCCAAGCAGGCTCTCCCCCTGCCACCCTTGGGGCGGTGGGATCCCCAGCAGGTCGGCGAGCGTGGGTGCGAGGTCGAGCAAGTCCACCGGCGCGACGATGCGTCCCGTAGCGAGCAGATCGGGTGCGCGAATGGCCAACGGCACCCGGAGACTCTCCTCGAACAGCGTGATGCCGTGACCGGCGCCTCCGTGCTCGGCGAACTCCTCGCCATGCACGCCGAGCAACACCACGATCGCGTCGTCGAGGCGATCCTCGCGCCGAAGGAAGTCCATGAGGTCACCGGTGGCGGCAGACACCATCTGCAGCTCGCCGCGATACAGGCGACGCACATAGGCGAGTTCGCGCGCGTCTGGAACGTGCTTACCCAGCCGCACCCGCCCGGCCCACACATGCGTGAGGTGGGCCAGCGGAGCCCGGGCAGGAGCCGTGAGTTCCCCGAGAAACTCACGCGGCGGCTCGTAGGGGGCTTGCGGGTCGGTGAAGTCGACAACGAGGAACCATCGCCCCGCGCGTCCGGTGAAGCGCTCGATCGCCGCCTCGACCACCGCGCGTGCGTGTTCGTCAGGTCCCTGGTCGGAAACCCGACGCAGGTCATCGATACCCTGCCCGAGCCCGCGATCAGCCGAGAGATCGTCGTTCGCTCCGATCATGGCGCGGTAGTGTCCCAGGCGCTCGAAGGTCTCGGGCAACAGCGTTTGTCCGTCGGCAACAAACGAGCCGCGCACCGTCAGATGCGTCGGTGGGACGACTGAACTCAACCACGCGGCGTGGCTCGGCACCGCCGAGGGCGAGACCGCGTAGGCACGCTCGAATACCAAGGAGTCGTTGAGCAGCGCCTCGATCTCGGGCAGCGGCGGGCGACCGCCGAGTTCGACCTCATCGGCCCGGGCGCCCTCGATCGCGATCACGATCACGTCGCGGTTGCCTCGCTCCCGGCGGTCGAGTGGCCGCACGCGTTTGACGGCAACCTGCGCGGTGGTGACCATCGCCCGCGCCTCGCGATCCCGATCACTACGCGCGCGCAGTTCGAGGCGAATCGGAAGGTCCCCCCATGCGCTGAGATCGACGCTGCGATGATGACCGGTGTCGCGCAGCGGCTCTTGCGACGCCACGGTGGGCGGGCGACCGGCGCGATGGTCGTCCGACGTGCTCACCAGGACCTCGAAAACCCCGCGCCCAGCGACCTCGAGCTCGAGGCGCGCGCGTCGGGGTGGCTGGATGTAGTAGGCCAGCCCCGTGCCTGGGCCGAATTCCAGGGCACCCACACCGGCATCGCCCAGCACGGTGGTAAACGGCGGCGTTTCTGGAATCGGCACCGACGAGGTGATCAGCGCGTGGGCACCGACCTCGACGAGTGCAACCGCCGCGGAACCGGCCGCCGCGGCGGAAACCGCGGCCGCGCCGGCAACAGGCGTTCGCCGAAAATGGAAGCGGACCCGGTTGTCGCCAGGGCGGATGGCGTCCGCCGGCAACGAGAACGTCCGCCGCTCCCAGCCCATGGAGACCGTGAGATGAGCGAGCACGCGCTCGTTGATGGACACGGTCACGACCTGCTCCGGAACCAGTGCGCGCAGCGTGATCGCCATCGCGAGGCCCGCGTGCCCCTCGAGGTCGGGATGAAGCCCCGGCGCGAGAGTCCCGTCCAGGGGCAGATCGAGGGCCGCGGACTTGCCGAGCACAACGCCAGTGCTGCGGCCCTCGACCTCCTGTCCGAGGCGCCACGCGGACTGCTGACCGAGCGCGAGGTGTTTCAGAGACGCTTGGGTCCCGAGATCGATGACCATCCGCTCGTCGCGTAGCACGACGGCGCTTGGCCGCTGGTGAATCAGATCCACCCACTCATCGCGGGTCTGCATTCGCGGTGTCGGGGCCGCCACGGGTGCCGCGACGGGAGCGGCACCCGCTGGCGGCTGGACGGCTGGGACTTCGCCGCTGTCGCAACCGATCAGCAGGGCTGCCACGAAACCCCAACGCAACGCCGGCGTCATCGTTCACCCGCGCGGGCCGAAGTCCGCAACGCGAAACCCAGCACCACCAAGCAAACCCCAGCGACTGCGCCAAGCGGGGTGGCCAGCCATGCGAAGAACGACACGCGAGCCGCAGCCTCGCACCAGACGAGCGTTCCGATCACCATCGCCACGCCTGCGATCACCGACGCTTGCTCGCGTGAGCGTCGATGATCGAACCAAGCGAGCACAATGCAAAGCGCGATGACTCCACCTGCGATGGCGACGCCGACCTCGTCCATGGTCTGCGCGAGTCGGACCAGGGGCGCGATCAAGGGTGACGCCGCCAGCTGGGCGCCGACCCCTGGGACGGGCAGGCCAGCGGGCCACGGCCAAAAGCAAGCGAGACCTTGCGTCATCGCTGCCGTGATGGGCACGACCCATCGCGCCCGGCCCCAGCGCCAGTACGCGAACGCCCCCAGCACGAACGTGACGACGACGAGCCCCGGCAACATGCGCCGAGTCGTCGGCGCCGGCGCGTGGAGTGACCAGCCGCGCCGCTCGAGCGACCACCGCGCAGCGGCTGCGTGGCCATCGACCACGAACTCTCCGATGAGCCGGTGCGGACTCTCGGCGATCTGAAAGGCGCCGTCGGCGACCACCGCAGCCCGCCCAGCCTCGAGCACCCATTGTGGTCCGTCGACCTCCACTCGTACGAGCACTGGGGCACCACTTGCGTGCCCCGCATCGTCGCGCAGTCCCGCGGTGCGATCGAGGAGGGCAAGCTCGGACTCGAACAGTCCCGCCGCGACACGTCGCGAGATCCCATCGACGTCAGCAAACCCGCCGAGTATCAGCGCGATCAGGCCAGCCACGCACGCCACGAGTAGCGCGCGCGTCACGGCACCACCGCACTGGCGCGACCCAGCCAGAGCACATGCTCGGGCGACAGGCCGAACAGCAGGTGCAACAGCACATCATCGTCCGGCACAACCGAAGTCGACACCGCGGGTGACCACGGGGCGATCGCAGCGGGGCGGTCCAGCAGAAGTCGCTCGAGCTCGTGGCGCGTCGTCGCCGACGTCATCGACAGCAACGCGGCCGCGCCGTCGGCACGTTCTTGCTCCGAACCGAAGATCGCCAGGCCGATCGCCGCTCGACGGCGCACGCCCCAATCTCGGGCGGTCCGGGCCAAGGCGAGACGAAGCGGGATCATTCGCCCAACGTTTGCAAATACCGTCGCCGACAGCGGCGGCCCGGCCAAACGACGCGCGTCGACCTCACGTGCCAGTCGATGAGGACTCCAGCTGGCGGCATTGGTGGTATGCACCGCAGCCGCGCCGACCCCTAGTTCCGCCACCCGCTCGACCGGCAGCAGCGTGCGCTCGACGATCGCAACCACCGCTGGCTCGAGGCCGTGTCGGGCGACCGCGTCGAAGACCGCCGCGCGCTCGGCCCACCGCTGCGAGGGTGGGAGCCGCAAGAGGTGTTCGTCGACGACATAGCTCACCGATTCACGACCCGCCGGAGTCTCGCCGACACCCCAGGTGCGCGCACCATCGACGATCGTGTGGGCCACGAGTTCGCGGCGCACGGCGTCGTCCTCGAATCCCGGGGCGTGCAGCAGCAGCTCGCGCAGCGCGAGGACCTCGAGGTCCCGGGCCTTGGTGCGGCGAGCAAACCGTGCCAGGTGACGCCAAGCCTCGCGTGGATCGCCCGCAGTCGCGGCCAAGATCGCGAGGTGTTCCGCCCGCATGGGCTGGTGCCCGAGCAGCGCGAGCTCAGCGTACAAAGTCAGGCTTCGCGACACCGGCGGTCGAGCGCCGTGGACGAGATAGTCGGACAGACGCGCGGCCGAGACTGCCGCGTCTCGATCGACGAGCAGCGGCATGACGAACCGGGCCCCACACGCGAGGGTCGGATCGGACTCGATCGCGCTCACCAGCCCCCGCGGAACACCGACGCTCTCGCCCGCGTGCGCACGCTCGAGGGCCTGCGCCAGCACCGATCGAGCGCCAGGCGCCAACACTTCGTCGAGACCGGGGCATGGTCCCGCCGGCAACCGCGGCTGTGGTCGCCCCCGGGAATACTCGCGCAGGGCGGCACGCTGCTGGGAAACCCACGACTCGCCCAGCGTGCGCTCGAGCGTTTCGAGATCGGCGCGGTCCTCCTCGCACGGGCCTTCGCACAGCGTCTCGGACAGCAACACACCGGTCGCCGCTGCGCGCCGAAGCGGCTCGACGTCGGCGGTCGCACTCACATCGGCCAGCCCCAGGGCGAGCCAGGGACGCCCCCAGCCCAGTGCGTGCTCGACCTCGTCCCTGACGGCCTGGGCAGCGCCTTCGAGTTGGTCATGTTCGGCCGCGCCCAGGACTCGCCGGGTCAGCTCGAACGCGAGATCGCGATCGTCGGCCGCGTCGCGCAGCCGCGCGAACATCAGCAAGTCGAGAAAGTTCGTCGCAGTTGTCGGGATCCGCAGCGACCAGTGCCGCTCGGCGGGGCGAACCACGTCGGTCTCTGGCGTCGATGGGCTGCCGCGATCGGCGTCGGCGGTTGGCCGCCAGCGCGCCACGAGGTCCTGCTCCGCCGCAACGAGGTCGCCGGCGTAGGCCAGCAGTCGCCAGCGCACGACGCCCTCGATCACGCTCGCGCGGTCGAGCCAGAGCATGCGCTCGGTCGGCGAGGCCAACCCACCCTCGGGTGAGCGCGCGAGTACACGTTCCAGCCGTAGTCGTACATACGCGCCTTCGGGCGCCGGCAGGCCGCGCAGTTCGGGGGCGAAAGTCCCTGGACCGGCCTCCCCTACCCACGAGCGCAGCTCGTCATCATCGAGCAGTCGCCGACCCGCCGCACCGCGCACGTCGGCGATCAGCAGCGCGATGATGTCGGCGCTGGGCAGCGACAGGCTCTCGCGTCTGGCCAACTCCCGCACAGCGAGCGAGCCTTGCCGACGCGCGTCGAGCACTGCCGCGTCGAGCTGCGCCGGCGTCATTCGGTGATCGCACTGGGCACCGCACGCGGAGGGGAGTCGTCGTGCTCGCAGGCTCGACGCGAGCAGGGTTTGCGCGCGTGCTCGGAGGCGGCGGTCCTGCTCACCTGCGCACACCGCCGCGATGGCGTCGAGATCGTCGAGCGCGGCCGCCCCCTCGCCGAGGCTCACCCACGCCGCCGCACGGGCACGCAGCAGCGTGCAAACGTCGCGCCGGCCCCGCAGCGCGGTGCGATCGAGCGACAGCACCCGAGTGTAGTGAACCGCCGCGACGCCGTCGCGACCGAGACTACGCTCGAGATCGGCGAGCGCAATGAGCGAGGCGATCTGGCCGCCGCGGCGGAAGTCGCCGAGCAATACGTCGCGAGCGCGCTCGGCGTTGCCCTGCGCGACCAAAGCCGCCGCCAAGGCGCGCGCTGCCCCACGCCGTGGCGGACGGTGGCGGTTGTCTGCGGCGTCGATCAGCGCCTCGCTCGCCACGTATCCGTCCTTCGCAACGCGTGCCGCGCTACAGCCCAGCGTGAGCTGCAGGGCGAGGCCGATCGCGAGGCGTCGAAACACGCGAAAGTCTCCGGTTCAGGATTCCTGACACGCCAGGGCGGGCGCCCCACCGGCCTCGGCTACGAGTTTGTCGAGGAGCTTCTGCTCGTCGCCACGCAGGGTGCTGCGGGCGGGCAACGCTGCGCACAAATGGGGGGTCGCGGCGGCGTCGTCGCCGAGATGGAGATAGGCCTGCGCTAGCCGGAGGCGATACTGTGGTTGGTCCGGCTG
This sequence comes from Deltaproteobacteria bacterium, assembly GCA_947492135.1. Taxonomy (GTDB): domain Bacteria; phylum Myxococcota_A; class Polyangia; order Nannocystales; family Nannocystaceae; genus Xiheibacterium. Next base: position 12,633 of record CANLQR010000164.1, read on the forward strand.
GGATTTCACGAGGGCTTCGAGCATCTCGAGGCCCTTCTCGGAGTCGCCGTGCTCGAGCAGGCGCGCGGGCGCCATCACGTAGAGCGAGCCGAGCATTTGGGTGGCGGCACCCTCACGGAACGCCGGGTTGCGCTCGAGGCTCTTGAGAGCCCAGCCTTCGGCCTCGGTCACCAAGCGCCCCGCGTTGGCACCGCGGAGCTCGGCAACTCGACCGTTGAGCGCCGCGCGTACGAAGGCATACCCCGCGCTCGAATCATCCGGGGCTCGCTCTACGCGTGCAAGCGCGTCCACACGCTGTTGTTCGGAGTCGACGCCGTTCGCGATGGCATCCTCGAGTGCGTCATACACGGCCACCGGTTGCTCAGGGCGCGCCCCTGGTGAGCTCACCGCCTCCGACGGACGGGGCGTACAGGCCGAGCAAAGCGTGAGCAACAGGATCCACCGCACCGCCGCACGCTATCACGGCGCGGGGACCTGTGGCCCTACTTGACCGACAACGACGCGATGACCGCATCGTACGGGATGCCGTCCGATTCATGCAGGGCCTTGATCCCAGCCGCCGCACACGCTTGGGCTCCATCGCCTGCACAGACGCTCGCGAGCGCGGCCTTGAAGCTGCTTACGCCTTGTGCGGTCGCGTTCGCGAAGGCCACGATCGGCATCGGCGGCATCATGGCCGAGAACCACACGGGGTGCACCTGGGCGCCACCCTCGAGGTTGGTCAACTCACCCATCTGCGCGTCATCGATCAACGCGCACTCGGCCTCACCCGAGAGCACCTTCTTGAGGGTCTGCACCGGCCGCGACGTGGTCTCCACGGTGAAGTCGCCGAGCACGAAGGCCCCCTGCGCGATCACCTTCTCGACGAAGCGTGTATCCCCGCCGTGGTTGGTCGCGAGGGTCTTGCCTTTGCAGCCCGCGAGATCCGACTGCGTCTTGCTGACGACGTAGTACTGGAGGCCACCGCCGCCCTCGACTTCGGCCTGGCCAACGACTTGCAACTTCAAGTCGCCGCGCAGTGCCAGGAACGCGCCCAACGAGAGGATGCCGTACTGCGGCTGGGCGGTGGCGATGTAGCTCTTCGCGGCGGCGCGCTTGGTGTGGTACGTGCCGTTGGCCCCGCTCCAACCATTGGCGCGGGCAAGGTGCACCATCAGCGCGTCCACGTAGGGCTGGGCGGTTGCCGCCGACCCCGTAGCGTTCTCGCGCAGCACCAAGACGTTCGCGGGTGGTGCTTGGGCGGGCGGCGCAGCGCTGGCGTCGCCTTCCGCTTGGGCCTGCGTCGATGCGAGCAGGGCGAGTGCGAGGGGGGCGAGGAGGC
>CANLQR010000165.1 GCA_947492135.1 Deltaproteobacteria bacterium
GGCCGCGCAGTGCGGCACTGGGTTGGGGTGCACACCGCCTGCAACCAGGCCCGCGACGTGGGCGATGTCCGCGACGAGGTGGGCGCCGACCTCGTTGGCGATGGCAGCAAACGCCGGGAAATCCAGCACCCGCGGGTAGGCGGAGTGGCCGACCCAGATCAGCTTTGGCCGGTGCTCGAGCGCGAGGCTACGGACCTCGTCGAGGTCGATGCGATGATCGTCGCGGCGCACCCCGTACTGCACCGACTTGTAGTAGATGCCGGTCGCAGAGACCTTCCAGCCGTGGGTCAGGTGGCCGCCGGCGGGCAGCGCGAGACCCATCGTGGTGTCGCCGGGCTTGCACAGCCCCAGCAGCACCGCGAGGTTGGCCGGCGAGCCGCTGTAGGGCTGGACGTTGGCGTGATCGGCCCCGAAGAGCGACTTGGCGCGCGCGATGGCGAGCGACTCGATCGGGTCGACGAAGTCCATCCCTTCGTAGTAGCGGCGGCCCGGATAGCCCTCGGCGTACTTGTTCGTCAGCGACGACGCGCTGGCTTCGAGCACCGCCCGCGAGACGTAGTTCTCGCTGGCGATCAGTCGCAGACTGTCCCGTTGACGGGTGTCCTCGCCCTTCATGAGGCGCCACAGCTCGGGGTCCGCGTCGGCGAGCGAGAGGTCGTGTCGGGGCTCGGTCATTGTCGAGAGTGTAGACTATGCTTGCGGCGTGCGCGTGCGCCCCGATCCCGAACGCTTTCGTCGCCTCGCCGACCGCGCAGCGGTGATCCCGGTGTGGTCGGAGTGGATCGCGGACGCCGATACCCCGCTGTCGTGCTTCGCCCGGGTCCGCGCCCAGTCACCCAGCGCGTTTTTGTTCGAGAGTGTCACCGGCGGTGAGCGTTGGGCCCGCTACAGCTTCATCGGCGTCGGCGCGCGAGCGCGGCTGGTCGGCACCCTCGAGGGCGATGAGGTGCGTGTGCAGATCGACGCCGGCGCGCGGATCCCTGGCGAGGCCCCGCGCCAAGGCGCCGTGATCGCGGTGATCCGCGCGTGGATGTCGGCGATGCGCGCCGAGCCCATCGAAGAGTTGCCACCGTTTTGGGGTGGGCTGGTCGGCGTGTGGGGCCACGACATGGTCCGCGCGATCGAGCGGCTGCCAGCCCCGGCGCACCATCGTGGGGTGCAGGTCCCTCCGGTGATCGATCTGGTGGCGACCGACCTGGTGATCGCGTTCGATGCCCTGACCCAGCGACGCTTCGTGATCGCGGCCGCGATGCCTGCCGTGGACGGCGGCGTCGACCAGGCGCGGGAAGCCGCAGCCGCACGGATCCGGGGACTGATGCACGCACTCGACCAAGGCGAGCCGCTGGTGCGGCTCGCACTGCCCGAGATCGGTGACGGGCTCGCGGACGCGGTCCCCCAACCGGCCGCGCCGTGGACGCGGGCGCGACATCTCGCGGCGATCGCCGTCGCGCAGCGGCACATTGGCGCCGGAGATGTGTTCCAGGTGGTGCTGTCGCAGGCCTACGAGCAGGCCCGCGACGATCTCGATCCGCTCGACGTGTATCGTGTGTTGCGTGCGACCAACCCCGCGCCGTACATGTACGCCGTGCAGACTCCCGCCGCGATGCTCGTGGGCGCTTCGCCCGAGGTGCTGGTCAGGGTCGGTCGCGATCGTACCGTGACGCTGCGACCGATCGCGGGGACCCGCCCCCGCGGACGCGACGAGGTCGAGGATCAGGCGCTCGAGGCCGAGCTACTCGCCGATCCGAAGGAACGCGCAGAACACTTGATGCTGATCGACCTCGGCCGCAACGACCTCGGTCGCATCGCCGAGGGTGGCACGGTGCACGTGCGTGAGTCGTTCGTGGTCGAGCGCTACAGTCGCGTGATGCATCTGGTGTCCGAGGTCCGCGGCAGGTTGCGCGAGGGCGCCACTGCCCTGGACGCGCTGCTCGCCGCGTTCCCAGCCGGGACGCTCTCGGGCGCCCCCAAGATCCGCGCGCTGCAGCTGATCGACGAGCTCGAGTCCGGACCGCGCGGCTGGTATGGCGGCGCCGTCGGCTACCTCGGCTACGATGGCGCGGCGGACTTCGCGATCTGCATCCGATCGCTGGTCGCGAGTCACGGCCGCCTGCGCGTGCAAGCCGGCAGCGGCATCGTCTTCGACTCGGTGCCCGAGGCCGAGGACGCAGAGTGCCACGCCAAAGCCAGCGCAGTGCTCCGCGCGGTGGCTCTGGCCCGCGGCGCGCGAACCGAGGGAGGGCTGTCATGAGCGAGACCCCGCGCGTCGTGATGATCGACAACTACGACTCGTTCACCTACAACCTCGTGCAGTACCTGCTCGAGCTCGGTGCGACGGTCGAGGTCGTGCGCAACGACGCGACCGATGCGGACGGCGTGATGGCGATGGCGCCGACCCACGTGGTGCTGTCACCCGGTCCGGGGACGCCCGCCGACAGTGGCGTATGCCGGGCGCTGTGCCTGCGGTTGGCCGGATCGGGCGAGGTGCCGCTGCTGGGCGTGTGTCTGGGCCATCAGACACTGTGCGAAGTGCTCGGTGCGACGGTCGGTAGGGCGCCGCGAATCATGCACGGCAAGACCTCGCCCATCCTGCACGACGGGACCGGCCTGTTCGCAGGCCTGCCTTCGGGTTTCGCGGCGACCCGCTACCACAGCCTCATCGCCTTCGAGCCGAGCCTGCCGGCCGAGTTGATCGCCAATGCCCACACGCCCGAGGGTGAACTCATGGGTGTTCGGCATGCGCACCACCCCGTGCACGGGGTCCAGTTTCACCCGGAGTCGATCCTCAGCGAGCATGGCCACGACCAGCTGCGGAGCTTCCTTGCCATGACGGGACGACCATGAGCGAGGTCGTTCGCGCAGCGCTCGAACAGCTCCGCCGCCGCGAGGACCTCGAGGCTGCGGGCATGGCCGCGGTCATGCGTGAGATCATGGCGGGCGCCTGCGACCCGGCACAGATCGGCGCGCTGCTGATGGGCCTCGCGGCCAAAGGCGAGTGCACGGCCGAGATCGTCGGAGCCGCGCGAGCGCTGCGCGAGGCGGTGGTTCCGGTGGTGTGCACGCGCGGCGACTTGCTCGATACCTGCGGGACCGGGGGTAGCAAGGTCCCCCGGTTCAACGTCTCGACCGCGGTCGCCATCGCGGTCTCGGCGTGCGGGGTCGCGGTCGCCAAGCACGGCAATCGAGCGGCCTCGAGCCCCTGTGGCAGCGCCGACGTGCTCGAGAACCTCGGCGTGTCCCTCGAGGCCCCGCCGCAAGTCGTGGCCGCCATGATCGACGAGATTGGCCTGGGCTTTCTGTTCGCGCCCGCGCTGCACCCCGCGATGCACCACGCCGCCGGGCCGCGCCGCGCGCTGGGCTTTCGCACGTTGTTCAATCTACTGGGGCCGCTGTGCAACCCGGCGGGGGCGACACGACAGCTGCTGGGCGTCCACGACCCCGCGCGGTGTCGGGATCTCGCGGCGGCATTGGGTGAGCTCGGCAGCGTCCGAGTGCTGGTGGTGCATGGCTTTGGCGCTGGCGTCCCCGCGCGTGCCGGCAGCCCGGCCGGGATCGACGATGCGAGCACAGAGGGCGAGACCCTGGTCTGGCAATGGCACCAAGGGGCGCTCACCGAGCACGTCGTGCGACCTGCCGACGCCGGTTTGCCGGAGGTCGCGTTCGCCGAGTTGCACGACGATCACCCGATGGGCAACGCCGGGGCGCTGCTGCGCCTGGTCGAGGGCGAGCAGGGGCCCTACCGCACCGCGGTGCAGTGGTCGGGCGCGCTCGCGTTGCTCGCCGCGGGCACCGGCGACTGGAGCGATCTCCCGAGCTACGCTCGGCACGTCGGCGAGGTGCTCGACGACGGACGCGCGCGCTCGCAGCTCGCGGAACTCGTCGGGCGCAGCCAAGAACGGCCGCAACTTTCGGGCCGCGCCGTCGGCCGCGAAATGCGATAGACCCACGGGGGCGCAATGACCGACGAGACCACCTACTTGGACCGGATTCTCGCAGCCAAGCGCGCGGCGCTGGCGAGTTCCCGCCACGAGCACGCCAACTGGACCGACGCGCAGCTGCAAGCCGAACTCAGCGGGCTCGGGCCGTGTCGCGACTTTGCCGCGGCGCTGCGGCAGCAAACCCGCCCGCGAATCATCGCCGAGTTCAAGCGCGCCTCACCCTCGCTTGGACCGATTCGCGAGGATGCGGAGGTCGTCACCACCACCTCGGGGTATCAATCGGCCGGCGCGGTGGCGGTCAGCGTGCTCGCCGACGTTCACTTCGGCGGCACGATGGACGATGTCCGCAGGGCTGCGGCTGCGCTGTCTGTGCCGGTGCTGTGCAAGGACTTCGTGCTCGAACGTCGACAGATCCTCGACGCGCGGCGGGCCGGGGCAGCGGCGGTGTTGCTGATCGTCGCGGCACTACCGGCACCGCAGCTGCGGCCGCTGGTGGAGTTTGCCCACGCGATCGGCATGCAGGTGCTGTGCGAGGCTCACGACGCGCACGAGGTCGATCGCGCGCTGGCATCCGGCGCGCGCATCATCGGCGGCAACGCCCGCGACCTGCGGACCTTCGCGGTCGATCTGCAGCGCGCCGTGGTGCTGCGGCGCTCGGTGCCCAAGGGTTTCTTGTACGTCGCCGAAAGCGGCGTCAACGGGCCCGAGGATGTCCAGCGCCTCGTCGATGCCGGGGTCGATGCGATCCTGGTCGGTTCGGCGTTGATGTCGAGCGAAGACCCCGGAGCCACGCTCGCCGAGTGGATCGGCGCCGTGCGCTGACGATGGGCTGTGCGCTGAAGATCTGTGGCGTGACCCGGGCGCAGGACGTCGATGCCTGCTGCGAACTCGGCGTGGACGCGATCGGCTTCAACCTGTGGCCGGGCTCGCCGCGGGGCCTGACGGTGGCGGCCGCGCGGGTGCTGGCCGGTCGAGTGCCGAGCTCGGGTCCGCTGCGGATCGGCGTCGTGGTGGATCCGAGTCCCTCCGAGCTGTACCAAGCCGTGGAGCAGGTCGGCCTGGATGCGGTGCAGTTGCACGGCACGCGCGCGGCGGCCGACTATCCCGACCTCGCGGTGCCCTACATCTGGGTGATTCGCGGGACGGTCCCACTGACCGCGCTGCGACGACCGCATCCGGAGCCGCAGTGGATTCTGCTCGATGCGGCGGTTGCGGGCTTCGGTGGTCGCGGCGTCACCCATGATTGGATCTGGGCGGCGGCGGCTCGCGAGGCGCTGGCGCCGACGCCGGTGTGGTTGGCGGGCGGGCTGGATCCCGACAACGCCGCGCTTGCGATCGCAGCGGTACGTCCTTGGGGTGTCGATGTCGCAAGTGGCGCCGAGGGACCGCGCGAACTCGGTGCGGTGCCCGGGCACAAGTCGCGGGATCGGATCGCCGCGTTGCGATCGATCTGCGATACCGTGCGGCCGTGATCGCACAGTCCAAGTCGTCGGCAGTCGCGGGCACCTTCGGGCGCTTCGGCGGCCGCTACGTCGCCGAGACCTTGATGCCCGCCGTCGAGGAACTCGCGGCCGCGTGGCGCGACGCCTGCAACGATCCTGGGTTCACCGCGACCATCGACACCATCTTGGCGCAGTGGGTCGGTCGCCCCTCACCGCTGTCGCCCGCGCTCCGACTCGCGGCCGCGTTGGGCACGACTGCGCGGCTGTGGCTCAAGCGCGAGGACCTCAACCACACCGGTTCACACAAGATCAACAACTGCGTCGGTCAGGTCTTGCTGGCCAAGCGCATGGGCAAGCGCCGCATCATCGCGGAGACCGGCGCGGGCCAGCACGGCGTTGCCACGGCCACGGTGTGCGCCTATTTCGGCCTGCCGTGCGTGGTGTACATGGGCGCCGTCGACATCGAACGCCAGCAGCTCAACGTGCTGCGCATGCGCCTGCTCGGCGCCGAGGTCGTGGCGGTGCAGTCGGGCTCGGCAACGCTCAAGGACGCCATCAACGAGGCCCTGCGCGACTGGGTCGCTCACCCGCTCGATACTCACTACGTCATCGGCTCGGTCATGGGCCCCGACCCCTATCCGACGATGGTGCGCGAGCTCCAGCGCGTCATCGGTCGCGAGACCAAAGCCCAGCTCCACGCGCAGGTTGGGCGCTTGCCCGACGCGGTTGTTGCGTGCGTGGGTGGCGGGAGCAACGCGATGGGTATCTTCGCGGACTTCATCCCCGAACCCGAGGTCGCGCTGTTCGGGGTCGAGGCAGCGGGGGAGGGGCTCGACGGGCGGCACGCGGCGACGATGAGCCGGGGCAGCGAAGGCGTGTATCACGGCATGCGCTCGCTGGTGCTGCAAGACGAGCACGGTCAGCTGCTCGAGGCGCATTCGATTTCGGCAGGCCTCGACTACCCCGGGGTCGGACCCGAGCACGCGCACTTGTTCGAGTCCGGACGCGCGCGCTACCTCGCGGTGGATGATCAGGCGGCGTTGCGGGGGGTCGAGTTGCTCGCGCGGACCGAGGGCATCATCCCGGCGCTCGAGACGGCCCACGCGATCGCGGCGCTGCCCGAGGTGCTGAGGCTGCTGGCCACGAGTCGCGACCCCGCGGCCGTGCTCGATATCGTCGTCAACATCTCAGGTCGCGGCGACAAGGACATGCACACCATTGCGGCGCGCCTGGGCGCTGCACAAGGCGACCGATGACGGCGCCCGATCGTATCCGTCGCGCGTTCGACCGCGCGCACGCAGAGCAGCGCGCGGCTCTGGTCGTGTATCTGACCGGTTTCGACGGTGGCCGCGAGCACTCGCTGGCGTGCCTGCACGCGGCGGCCGACGCGGGCGCCGACATCCTCGAAGTCGGCGTGCCGTTCTCCGATCCCAGCGCGGACGGTACGTCGATTCAGGCCGCGATGGTCCGAGCACTCGCCGCCGGCGCGACTGCGGCGGGAGTGCTCGAGCTGGTCGAGGATTTTCATCGCGACAGCGATGCGCCGGTGGTGTTGTTCGGGTACACCAACCCGCTGCTCCGCCTCGCGAACGCTTCGGCCGCTTCGCGCCTGGGCCTGGTCGAACGAGCCCACGCCAGCGGCCTCGATGGTGTGCTGGTCGTCGACCTGCCCCCCGAGCATGCCGCGGTGTTGCGCGACCCGCTGGTCGCGGCCGGCGTGCACTGGATCGGCCTGTCGGCGCCCACCACGACCGCGCTGCGCCGGCGGGCGATCTGCGAGGCAGCGAGTGGGTTCGTCTATGCGATCACGCTGCGTGGTGTGACCGGTGCAGTGCTGGGCACCGCCGATTCGGCCGAGCTTGCAGCGGGGATTGCCGCGTTGCGCGAGTCGACCTCGCTGCCGATCGCCGCAGGGTTCGGGGTTCGCACGCCGCACGATGCTCACCGCATCGCTGCGCACGCGGACGGCGTCGTCGTGGGTAGCGCGCTGGTCGAGGCCGCGCACGAAGGGACGGCAGCGCTGTCACGTGCGGTGGCGGCACTGCGTGCTGCGGTCGTGCGGTAGGCGGATGAGGACGTGGAGGCGGCACCAGTTGCCGGGAAGAGGAGTTACAAATGGCAGCCGGCGAGCGCCAAGCGTGGAGAGACGCACGAGTCGCCATCACGCCCCGCGGCCGAGTCGCGTCAGCGCCTGTCTCGCGGTCGCGATCGTATCGCGCAACCCATCGTCCGGGATCGACGCGATCGCCTCGAGCGTGTCGGCGCTCGGCTGCAGCGCCAGCACTGGGGTCGACGCCACGACCGGGATGACGCGAACCTCCGGCGGCGGCGGAACCTGGCCGACGCGCAACCGTAGTTTGCTGACGCCGCCGTCGGGCAACGCCTCGCGGATCCGCTCGAGCAGATCCGATCGGAGATACTGCAGCTCGTGCAGCCACTGGTTGTCGACCACGTCCACGACCAGTGTGGCGTCGTCGATCGCCACCGGGGTGGCGACGCGCTGGAGCCGGGCGGGCAGGGCGTCGGCCCAGGCGATCTGCACCCGGACCAGCCGGAGACGCTCGGCAGGCACGATCGAGCGCAGCGCCTTGTCGGCGAGCTCTGCGGCCGGGACACTGCGGCCGTGATTGCGACGACGTGGACGCACCTGCTGCGAGTTTGCCACGGCATGGCGTCGCGCCGGCCAAAAACCGCCGCCGCACTGTGGGGCGCGATCGCGACAGCCGGCCTCACGGGGTGTGCGCCCGCGACGGGTTGGCAGCGTGAGTCCGCGCGGGTGTGCGCCGCCGACAGTCCGGCCGTCGTCTGCGTGCAGGCGACGCCCGATCGCGCGGTCGAGTTCGAGATCGGCGGCGTCGCGCTCGTCCCTGGCGAGTGTGGTCGGGCCCCAGCGTCGCGGACGCCGCGGGCGCTGCGGGTGGCGTGGCGCGATACCGAGGGCAAGACCCACGAGCAGAGGATCCGTGCAGCGCCGCACAAACGGACGGAACTCGCACTGCGCGCCGACGGTGCGCTCGACGTCATCGCCAAGACCGTGTGCGACTCGACGATGCCGCCGTGGGGGCCGCCGCGTTGACACCGTCTCCACGCCGATTCGGGTAGTCTATTGGCCGAGACCCCGCCGATGATCCGCTCGAGAATCCCCGCCCAGACGGCCGCGACGCTCGCCCTGGTCGTTGGGCTCGCCGGCTGCAAGAAGGCCGAACAGACGGTCTGCTCCACGATCGGACGCGCCGGCGGGATGTTGCAGTCGTATGACACCGTGCTGTCGATCGCGATCCAGCCGGAGGCGCTCGATTCCGACGAGCGGCTGTGCATCAGCCCGAGCGATGCGCCGCCCGACGTGTTCGGCGCGGCGTATATCATCGACCCGCCGCAACGACTCAACTACGACGCCGTCGTCAGCTATCGGGGCGCGCTGCCCGATGATCTGACCGATGTGAACGTCGGGCGGATCTCGGAGCGCGACTTCAACTCGGGGAAGGGCGCGTGGGTCTCGCTGAACGGCTGTCGCGTCGAGGAGCTTCCACGTCACGTCCAGTGCGCGGACCCCGAGCTCTCGAAATTCTATGGACTGCTCGATCGCGTCTTGGGGAACACCGATGACACGCTGGCCTCGGCGAGCTCGGGCGGCACGGGCGATGTCACGACGTCCGAGGTGACCACGACGATCGATCCCGACACCGACAGCGGTCCGACGCCGATCGACTATCCGCCCGAGTGCGACGACTTGCAGCGCGGGCCGTACGATGTGATCAGCGTCGGGACGTTGTTCGAACAGACCGACACCGGTGGGGCCGAAGACATGGCACCGGACGGCCACGGCGGCTTCGTCGCGCGCAGCGGAACCCGGTTGGTCCGGCTCAACGTCACCGGTGGCACGCTGGGCACGCCCAATGATCCGGGCTTCACGGTCAGTGAGTTGCTCGACTCGCCGCTGTTCAATTCCGCGACGCTGGGTCTGCGCTATGCCCCCAGTGGCGATCTCATTCTCGCGCAGGGCGAGGACGATCAGCTGCGGGCGATGGACACCAGCGGCACACTCACCACGCTGCTAGAGCGGGTCAATCTGCCCAACGGCGTCTACGTCGGCACCGACGGCGTCGCCTGGTACACCGAGTTCCTGAACAACCGGGTGTGGCGGCTCGACCTCGCCGGTGGCCTGCCCGTGCAGATGGCGATGGTCGACCAGCCCAACGGCCTGATCTTCGATCCGCTGCGGGAGATGCTCTTCTACGTCAGCTTCGGCAACGGTGATCTGTGGCAGGCACCGATCGCCGCGGACGGGACTGCGGGCACTCCCGTACTGGTTGCCCCGCTCGGCGGCAGCTTCGATGGCCTCTCGATGGACGTCTGCGGCAACCTGTACGGGGTCGACAACAACATGGGCGGCCCGGCGCGGCTGGTTCGCGTGTTCATGAACGACGACGGCCTGATGAGCGAGGTCGAGGAAATTGCGACCGGACTCGGTGGGGCCCTCGCCAACGCGGTGTTCGGCGTGGGCGAGGAATACGGCGAATTTCAGACGGCGATGTTCATGACCGGAGTTCCCGGCGAGATTTACTACGTGGACGTGCATATCACCGGCGCGGCTGTGCCCGCGCCTGCGGCTGCGCCCGCGACGGTCGACGATCCGCCGGACACCACCGGCACCTCCGATGGGTCGACCAGCGGCGGTTCGAGCTCGACCAGCGGCGGTTCGAGCTCGACCGGCACGTCGAGCGCGACCGGTTAGTCTCGGGGCGCACTCGAGGCCGACCGGCACATCGCGTCGAGCTCGGCGGTCGGTTGGATGGGTCGCGGTGGGTGGGCAACGCCCCGAGCCTCGATCATCAGGTCGAGCAGGGTTCCCTGGGTGACGCCGGGCTCGATGGGCACGTCGAGGTACACCGGATCGGCCAACGCCTCGTCGAGCGTGATCCACTCGACACCGCTGCGCTCGTAGGCGGTCAGCAGCGGCGCCATCATCTCGGCACCGAAGGCGCCGACGTGAAGCAGCAGCACGTGGGGGATCGCGCGGCCATACATCTGTTTGGCTGCCGCGTCCGACCACTGCAACATGCGCAGGGCGTGATCGAGGAACAACCCCCGCAAGCGGGTCACCGCCTCGTCGTCTCCCAGGGACAAGCAGCGCACGTAGGGCGGGTTGAAGGCCCAGTCGAAAAAATCGATCGTGACCTCGGCGACGCGATATCCGCGGCTGCGCAGGTGCTCGCGCACGGCGAGCGTCGTGGCCTCACTGGTCCCCTCGATCAGAAACGGATAGCGAAACTTGCGATAGACGCTCGGGTCGTGGACCAGCTCGGCGAGCAGCGGTTCGTTCCCGTCGATCTCGGCGAGATAGGCCGACAGGTCGAGGTCCTGCATCCGCGGATGCGAGAATGTGTGGTTGCCCAGTGGGTGACCGGCGTCGACCCAGGCGTGCAGCGCGGCGAGGTGGTCGGGTGCGTCGGCGGCCCGCGCTGCGTTCACGAAGCCATAGACTCGTGGGGCCTGGTGGACGGCGAACGCCTCGAGCATTCGCTGGTGAAGCGAAAGTCGAGTGACGTCCGGTGGCACGGGGCCGTGGGCAGGAAGGTCGTCGACGGTGATCGCGACCCGGATCGGATCGTCGTTGTCTTGGGCGCGGGTCTCGAGGTCCGGTGCGACCGGAATCGTGGCTGGCGGGTGCGCCGCCGTCGGCCGGCACGCTCCGAACAACAGCAGCAGGAGGACTTCGAAGCGGTGTGTCACTGCTCGACGAGCCGGCGAATGACTTCGCGCAGCCGGTGGACGCCGCCCATGTCGCGGGCGAGGAACTCGAGACCCACACCATCGGGGTTCTCGGCGTTGCGGACCACGGCGAGCACCTCGAGTGGGCGCTCGCTGCCCGGTGGCGTGATCTCGACGATGATCTCGGTGCCGTGCTGGGGCGGCTTGCGGGTCAGCAGCAGCGCGCCGCCTTCGCTGATCTCGGAGAGCGCCGCGATCCCGAAGTCGGTGTCGCTCGGTGATCGCCAGCGCACTTCAACCATCACCGGCAGACGCACATGTCGACGCCGAGCGGTGAGATCGATGCTGCCGCTGCCGACATCGCGGAGAAACTCGAGCTTGCGCCACTCGGTGCCGGTGCAGCGCAGCACGCCGCCTGCACGGACCCGGAGACGAGGGCGGGCGGAGTGCCAGTCCTTGCCGATCGCCCGCACCATCATCTTGCCGGGCAGGCCCGCGAAGTAGACCTCGAGCAGGACCTCCTCACCGGGCTCGAAGGCGTCCGTCGTGAACACCTGCAGCGAGTGCAGCTCACTGTTGGGCTCGAGCGACTGGACGTAGGCGTCGGGCGACGGGTAGTGGCAGCGAATTTTCCGCAAGGTCGACTACGGCTCCGAGGATGCGCGTTCACGACACTAGCACAATCCGCAAGCCCTCGTACGCAACGCGAAGGCGAGGGTTCACGCCTAGGACCGGAAAACTACCGGAGCCAGCGGTGGTACCCGGTGGCGTCGACGTCGGCGCCCGACCAGCCCGAGACCCACCAACAGTAGGGCTGGGGTCGTGCGACCGCCGTCGCTGGCTCCACGGCAACTGCAGCCCGCCTCGTCCTGGGTCTCGCCAAAGGTCCCGGGCAGGGCCTGACCGTCGTCTGGCTTGGCGTCGGTGGTGCTGCCCGGTTCCCCGGTGTCGCTGCCTTCGGAGGTGGCAGGGTCTGGCGGTCGTGGGCCGTCGCCGGTGGACTCGCCCGCGCCTGTGGCCTCGCCGGCGTCGAGCGCCGGCAGACGGACGACCAGGCGGGTGCCCGGATAGCCCGCGTGGTCGAAGGGCACGACGGCCTCGGCGCCTGCTGCACTCGCCTCGATCGTGTGTGCGCCCTGACCGACGCCGGTCCATGCGAACGCTCCGTCGGGGCCCGCGACCACAGGCTCTCCACCATCGAGCCGCACCGCCGCACCGGCGACCGCGAGCAGCTCGGGCGCGCAGAAACCCTCGAACTGTGCGGTGGTCGCGAACGCGTCGCCCAGCGCGGCACACGGACTGGCGTCGGCGAGCACGACCCGCCGGTGCCCGATCATGTCCGCGCCCGCGTGCAGATACGCGATCTCGGTGCCGGCTGCGACCAGACACTTCGCATCGTCTGCGAGCGCATCGGGGTCCTCGAGCGTCGCTGTCAGCACCGTGTCGGCGGACGCGACGATCGTGCAGGCGCGCTCGGGGTCGACGACCACCCCCTCGGTCACGCCCTCGCCGACGACGTCCTGGATCAGCGCCATGTACAGCGGCCAGTCCCAGTTGGGTCCCGGGTCGGTGTGGGTCTGGTTGGGCAGTTCGACGTGGCCGACGATGTGATCACGGTCGAGCGGTAGCCCGAAGTGATCGGCCAGCCAGCGGGCGAGCTTGGCGGACTCGCTGTACATCGCCCACGTGTACCAGCTGGCGTCGTCGACGAACCCCTCGTGCTCGATGCCGATCGCGTAGGAGTTCGAGTTGCCCACGTGCCACGCCCGATCGTCGAGCGCGACCATCTGGGTGATCTCGCCGTCCTCGCTGCGCATGCAAAAGTGCGCGGACACATCCGAGTCGGGGTTGAGGAACCAGTTGATGCTGCCTTCGTAGGAGCCCTGCATGGTGTGCAGCACGACGTACTGAACCTCGGTGATGCCGTTGGCGGTGAAGTTGCTCGAGTCGGCCTCGATGAACCCGGCGGCCAGCGGATACTCGGGCTCGGCGAACGACACCGGCGGCAGCGACCAGCCCGGCGCCGCGTACTCGGGCGGCATATCGTGGTGGTCCTCGTGCGGATCGTCGCTCGCGACGGCGGTCGTGGACCCGATCGCGCACGACCCGATCGCGCACAACAAGCCGGCGGTGACTCGACCGAGGACCAAGCGGGGCATTCGTGCAGACGCGGGCATCATCACCTCCCAGCGTGGCACGCTCGGCCGATGCCCAACACCGGGCCAGACTACGCAGTAGTGCGTACACCGGGCATTGGCGCGCCAGCGTCGGCGAGCCGTTGCGCCCGGCTGTGGTGCGGTTGTTTCGCGCGCATACAATCACGGCACCAACGGCGGTATCGTCCCGCGCGTGAGCGACCCTGAGCGCGCCGTGGTGGTGCTGCCGACCTACGACGAGCGGGAGAACCTGCCCCACGTCCTGGCGGAGATCTTTGCCGCCCAGCCCGACGTGCTCGTCCTGGTTGTGGACGACGCCAGCCCGGATGGCACCGGGGCGCTCGCGGACGAGCTTGCCGCCGCGGATCCGCGGATCCGCGTGCTGCATCGCCCGGCAAAACAGGGGCTCGGCAAGGCCTACGTCGACGCCTTCCTTCACGTGCTCGGGTGGTCCGAGCGCGTCACGCAGGTGGTCCAGATGGATGCCGATCTGTCGCACGAGCCTACCCAGATCGGACGGTTGCGAGCGGCGTGTCGCGCTGGGGCCGACGTCGCGCTCGGCTCGCGCTGGGCACCCGGTGGTGGCACCGTCGACTGGCCGTGGCGGCGACAGTGGATGAGCAAGGGTGGCAGTCGCTACGCCGGCACGGTGCTCGGGGTGGACGTGTCCGACCTGACAGGCGGGTTCAAGTGCTG
>CANLQR010000166.1 GCA_947492135.1 Deltaproteobacteria bacterium
AACGCGTACACCGAGTCGAGATTCGTGCAGCCTTCGATGTACAAGCTCCGAACATCGCTCCAGCCGGCGTGGCTGCTCGTCTGCGCCACAACGTCGAAACCGATGACGCTGCCCACGTACGTGCGCGGACAACCGCTCGCGTCACTGGCCAAGATCGCCACCTCGGCATTCTCCCCCGCGTAGCTGATCCCGGGCGCTACGGCGAGGTCCCTGCGACCGTCACCGTTGATGTCGCCCAGCCGTACCACCGAGGTCTCGCCCGCAAACTCCCGAGTGCCGAGATCAAGCTGCGCGTAGACCTCGCGGGCGAACGCGATGTGATCCTCATCGGTGCCGCACGTCATGGCGTCATCGTCGGGCGCGTCACACTTCGCACCGTCACAAACGACTTCAGGTTCGTCGGTGGACTCTGGCGAGTCGCATGCGGTGGCAAGGGCGAGGGTGATCAGGACGAACCATCGGGTGTCTCGTTGAACGTGCTTCACGGTTGGGCTCTGCCCAGGAGTGCGTCGCACCGCGTCGGCCGTTCACCGAAAGACGATGGTTGCGCAACCTGGGCAAGCGGTCGGACGGCGCCGGCGCCCCAGCCCCACCTGCCGCGAGACGCCGGCGTCGTCGAGGCCCCTGTTGTTGGCCTGCGTAGCATCTTCGACGGCGGCCGCGACATCGCCGGCGGGTCCCGGCCGCGGCAAAAAGGCGCGCAGTCGGCCGTGCGGCGGCCGCGAAAACCGGTGCGCGGCATCAGCCCACGGCGGGCGAAGGCCGTGGAGCGAGCAATCTCGACAGGTCAGGGGTTCGGGCGGGGCGCGGGTGCCTTCGCGTCCGTCGGTGCCTTCGCGTCCGTCGGTGCCTTCGCGTCCGTCGGTGCCTTCACGTCCTTGCCGGGCTCGGGGGCGTCGTCCTCGCCAGCTGCTGCGTCCTTGCGCGCCTGCGCGGCGATCTCCTGGTCTTCCCAGCGGGTTCGCAGCTTATCGACCCACGCGGTGCGTTGCTCGGACCCCGCCGCATAGGGGAAGCCGGCGGCGGCAAGCTCGGCCCGGCGAAAGGCCATGTCCGCGAACAGCCCCAGCGCCAGCGCCATCCCGGCGCACAGCCCCACGACCACCTGCGCGCCTCGCCCCGGAAGCGTCGGCATCTCGGCGCTCGCCGGCGGACGGAAGTACATGCTGACGATAAGACGCAGATAGTAGTAGGCGCCGACCACCGAGTTCAGCAGCGCGGCGATCACCAGCACGCGCATCATGATGTTGTCGTTCTCGAGCGCGGCTCGGAACAAGCCGACCTTGCCGAAGAACCCGACCGTCGGCGGCATCCCCATCAAGGACAGCAGACAGATCGTCAGCCCCAGGGCCATCGCAGGGTGGCGCTGGGCAAGGCCCGACCACTCGTGCGCAGTCGTGGCTTCGGCCTTGTTGGCGCCGTACCAGCTCACGCAGGCAAAGGCGCCGAGCGTCGCGATCGCGTACGTCAGTACGTAGAACAGCACTGTCGCGACCGAAAAATCGCCGGTGAGACGCGACCACTCGATCTGGTCCGCAGGACGCATCGTGCCGACAGAGTAGGCGTGGCCATAGAAGTTCGCCGCGGCCACGAGGCCGACCAAGAGGTAGCCAACGTGCGCGATCGAACTGTACGCCAGCAGCCGCTTGACGTTGGTCTGTCGGACGGCGGCGAAGTTGCCCACCGTCATCGACAGCAGCGCGATCACGGCGACCACCGAGGTCCACCCATAAGGCGCGGTGGCCAGGCGCTGCGTCGCCAGCGAGCCGACGAACACCTTGAGCAGCGCCGCGAAGCCACCGATCTTCACGCCAGCGGCCATGAACGCGGTGGTCGGCGTAGGCGCGCCGTCATAGGCGTCGGGCGTCCACATGTGGAAGGGCACCGCGCTGACCTTGAAGAGCAGCGCGGCCAGCAACAGGAACATGCCCGGCAGAAATAGCGCCGCGGGTGCCATGCCGATGACCGACTTGTCCACCGCCGCCTTGACCGCCTCGGCGGGGGGCAGTGCTTCATTGGCGAGGCGGGCAGCATCCGACTGCAGCACCAATTCGACGTAGGGCTGGGCCGCACCCCACTGGGTGAAGACCTGGCCGATCGCGATGGCGAGTTGATCGAGATTCGTGGTCCCGGTCGCGCCGTAGAGCAGCGCGATCCCCATGAGCAGGATCCCCGACGAGAACGCGCCCATGAGGAAGTACTTCAGCGCGGCTTCTGAGGATGCCCGCGAGTTCCAGCGCGCGCCGACCAGCACGTAGATCGCGATGCTCATCGTCTCGATGCCGAGGAAGACTGCGACCAGATCGCTGGCGTGGTTCAGGATCATCATCCCGAACGCTGCGATCAGCACGAGCGACTCCTGCTCACCGTATTCGAAACGGTGAGAGCGCGAGTAATCGCCGGCGAAGGCGATCACGCCTGCCGAGATGGCAATGACACCCAGGTCGAGCAACGCCGAGAAGTGGTCGACCGCCAGGAACCCGGAGAATACCGAGACGCCCGCGTCGTACTCGAGCGTGCCGAACTGCATCGCGCCAAGAGCACCGGCGATGGCGAGGCCCACCAACGCGATGCGGCGCTGGAAACCGCGAAAGCCCGGACCGGCGAAGGCGTCGGCCATCAGCAGCAGCAACGACCACACGGCGACGACCATCATCGGGCCGAGGTGGGCGAGGTCGGCGAGCGCCGCGGCGCCGGGGGAACTCATCGATGCGGCAACGGCCGCGGCTTCGGGTGCGATCATGGGGTGCCTCCCGCCTTTGCATCGGCCCGCGGCCGGGGTGCAGCTTTCGCGGCGTCCGTCGGCGCGCCCGACCCGGGCGCACCGCCCTTCATCTCGACCCGACCGGGCGGGCGCTTGGCATCGCCCGCAGGCCGCTTCGCGTCACCGGGCGGCGACTTGCCGTCCAGACCTGGCGCTTTCGCGTCGGCCTTCTCGACGGCCTGGGCCTTGGCCTCGACCTTGGGAGCCGCCGCCGCTTTCGCAGCCGCCGCCGCCTTGTCCGCAGCTGCCTTCGCGGCGCTGGCGGGACGTTCGTCGCCATACACCCCCACGACCGTCGCGACCGGGTCGGCGCACTTGTCCACCACCGTCTCCATCAGCACTGGCCCGGTCCCGTTCGCGTTGGCGATCGACGCACACCGCTTGAGGTTGAACGCTGCGACCGCCGCTTGAGCGGTCGGGTCGATGCGCGCGGTGAACGGGTGGGGAAACAAACCCATGCCGATGATCAGCACAACGAACGGCACGAACACGAGGAACTCCCGGACACTCAAGTCCTTCAGCTCGAAGTTCTTGGGGTTGGCCAGTGGGCCGAACATCAGCCGTTGATAGAGGTGGAGCAGGTAGACCACACCGAGGATGACGCCGGTGGCTGCGACCGCGACCAGGATGGGGACTGCGAACAGTGTCACCCCGCCGTGGGTGAACGTGCCGACCAGGATCAGGAACTCGCCGACAAAGCCGACCAGACCCGGCACGCCGGCCGAGCCTAGCAACGCGATGAGAAACATCGCCGCAAACATCGGCATGACCTTGGCGACGCCACCAAACTCGGACAAGAGCCGAGTGTGACGGCGCTCGTAGAGCACGCCGATCGCCATGAACAGCGCGCCGGTCGTCAGCCCGTGGCCAAGGCTCTGGAAGGTCGCGCCGGTCAGCCCCTGTGTGCTCCAGCTGGTGATGCCCAGCACGATGAAACCCATGTGGCTCACCGAAGAGTAGGCCACCAGCCGCTTGGCGTCGGTCTGCACCCAGGCGACCAGCGCACCATAGACGATGCCGACGACCGCAAGAATCGCCAGCAACTGGGCGCCCTCTCCCGCCGCGAGCGGGAACAACGGGAACGCAAACCGGATCAACCCGTAGGTCCCGAGCTTGAGCAACACGCCGGCGAGGATCACGGAGCCAGGCGTCGGCGCTTGGGTGTGCGCGTCGGGCAACCACGTGTGCAGCGGGAACAGCGGGACCTTGATCGCAAAGCTCAACACGAAGGCCCAGAAGCACCAGAACTGGGCTTCGGGCGTGAGCACGACCTGCGAAAGGTCGGCCATGTCGAAGCTCCACACGCCCTTGCTGGCGGTGTGGTGCTGGACAGCAAGGTAGATGATCGCGACCAGCATCAATGCGGATCCGACCATCGTGTACAGGAAGAACTTGATCGCAGCCGCGACGCGCTGCTCACTGCCCCAGATGCCGATGATCAGCGCCATCGGCACGAGCATCAGCTCCCAGAACGTGAAGAACAGCACCAGATCGAGCGCGACCAGGGTGCCGATCATGCCGGCCTCGAGCACCAGCATCGCCGCGACGAATTCAGCCCCGCGCTTCTCGATCGAATTCCACGCGCCCCAGATACACAGCGGCGTGAGCAGCGTGGTCAGCAGGATGATCCACAGGCTGAAGCCGTCGACACCCACGTGATAGTGGACCCCGAAGGACTCGATCCACGGCACGTTGACCTCGAACTGCATGCCGGCCTTGCCGACCTCGAACTGCGTGCCCAGAGGGATCGACACCAGCAGCTCGAGCGCGGCGATGGCGAGGCCGACACCTTGGGCGAGACGAGTCTCGGCCTGCGGCAACGTGGCGACCACGATGGCGCCGAGGATCGGCAGCACGACGAGAATGGTGAGGATATCGGTCATGGCGCACCTGGGGCCTTGCGATCGGCGGGGGCCTTCGCGTCCGCCTTGGGGTCGGGTCGCTCGCTGGGCATCGCGTCTGGCTTGCCGTCTGGCTTGCCGTCTGGCTTGGCATCTGGCTTGCCGTCTGGCGCGGGCCGTGCCGGCCGAGACGGTGGAACCTTGCCGTCGGCGCGTTGGATCGGATCACGCTGCGGGAGCGGCGGAGGCGGAGCCGCAGCGTTGGCTCCCGCAGGCACGGGACGCGAGACCTGCCCAGGCCCGGCCTGAAACGAGAACCAAGGTTCGTCGCTGAACAGCGTCGGACCTTCGATGCGAATCGGCTGAGCGCCCAACGTCGGCCGCAAGCCACCGAGGTCGACCGGATGCACCGCGGAGGCACCCAGCTGCGACACCGTAGGGTTGGCGTAGACGGAGGCCAGCACGAGCGCCACGCCGACCAGCAGCACTGCCATGTAGCGCCGGACGTTGCCGTTGTGCCACACGCGGGCTCGCTCGCCGAGAACTCCGACCGTCCCCGAGACGCCGCCGACCCCTACCCCGTCGATCAACAACTGATCGCCGACCTGGTAGCAGACGCTCCCGGCGACGCGCAGCGGCTTGACGATCGTGGCGTCGTAGATGTCGTCGACCCAGTACTTGCCCAGGCTCGCGCGATACAGCAGACCGAGCTTCTCCGACCAGCTCTTCGCCTCGGCCGAGGGCCCCTTGAGGTAGAGCTTGCGGGCGAACAGGATCCCCACCAGCGCCACGCCGACCGACAGTCCCATCAGGCCGAGCTCGACGTTGGCGAGCACATGGCCGTGCTCGTCGGCGTAGCCTTCGCGGACCCCGACGAAGTACTCCCCGCCGAACGTGGCCGACAGCGCGGTCACCGGCTCGAGCCAGCCATCGAGCACATGGGCGAGATGTCCCGGAAGCACGTGCGGGATGCCGAGAAACCCACCGAACGTGGCGAGCACCGCGAGCACGATCAGGGGAAAGGACATGATCCACTGCTCGTGGACATGGTGTTCCCAGGTGTGATGGTCGCCGCGAAACTCACCCTCGAAGGTGAGGTAGTAGAGCCGGAACATGTAGAAGGCGGTGCAGACCGCGGCGGTGAGCCCGAGGCCGTACGCCACGTAGTTCAGCCCCGGGGACCACGCCGACGCGTTGGTGTACGCGTGCAGCAGGATCTCGTCCTTCGAAAAGAAGCCGGCGAAGATCGGAATGCCCGCGATCGCCAGACACGAAATGAGAAAGGTACCGGCGGTCCACGGCATCTTCTCGCGCAGGCCCCCCATCGTGCGGATGTCCTGGTTGTGGTGGCAGGCCTCGATGACCGCGCCCGAGCCCAGGAACAGGCACGCCTTGAAGAACGCGTGGGTGACCAGGTGGAAGATCGCAGCGACCCACGCGCCCATCCCTGCGGCGAGGAACATGTAGCCGAGCTGCGAGACGGTGGAGTAGGCCAGAACCTTCTTGATGTCGGTCTGGGTGATGCCGATGGTTGCGGCGAACAGCGCCGTCACGGCGCCGACGAGCGCGACGGTGGCCATCGTCGTGGGCGCCAGGGCGAACAACGGGTTCAGCCGGACGATGAGGTAGACCCCTGCGGTGACCATGGTCGCCGCGTGGATCAGCGCCGAGACGGGCGTCGGACCAGCCATCGCGTCGGGCAACCAGGTGTACAGCGGCAGCTGGGCGCTCTTGCCGGTGCAGCCCAGGAACAGCAGCATGGTCGCGGCCGTCGCGATACTGACGCCGAAGATGGTCTGGGTGACCATTGCCGACTCAGGACCAGAGGCGCACGCGGCCCGGATCGCGTCGTAGTCGAGGCTGTGTGTGACCGCGTAGATCAGCAACATCGCCAGGATCACACCGAAGTCGCCGATGCGATTGACGATGAAGGCCTTGCGCCCAGCGGTCGCCTTCTCCGACTCCCCGTAGTAGTAGCCGATCAGCAAGTACGAGCACAGGCCCACGCCTTCCCACCCGACGAACGTCATCACCATCGACTTGCCCATCACGAGGATGAGCATCGCGGCCATGAACAGGTTGAGGTAGGCGAAGTACCGCCAGTACGAGGCGTCCTTGGCCATGTAGCCGACGCTGAAGATGTGGATCAGCAGGCCGACGCCGGTGACCACCATGCACATCACTGCGGTGAGGTGGTCGATCATCAGATCGAAGCCCACCACCGTCTCGCCGGACACGATCCACGGATAGACGTGGTGCACGACGCGGTCGTAACCACCGTCGACCATCGCTTCGAAGACGATCGAGAACGTGTAGAAGCATGAGAACGCGACGGCACCGATCGCAACGAGGTGGACCACCTCACGACCGATGCGATCGCCGAACGCGCGCATGATCCAGCGCCCGAACACGAGGTTGAAGACTGCGCCCATGAGCGGGAACAGCGGGATCCAACCGAGGGTGAGATTGGCTTCGTTCATGGCAGGCCCAAGGGCGAAAAGGAGGTCTTCGGAGCAGGAGAGTTGGGCGAGCAGGCGCGGACCGAAAAAAATGGCCAGACGCGCTCTAGTCGCGAAGCAGCGAGAGGTCGTCGATGTCGGTGCCGGTGCGGGCGCGGAAGATGCTGACCACGATGGCCAGGCCAACCGCGGCTTCGGCCGCCGCGACTGCGATCGTCAACATCGCGAGGACCTGGCCATCGGTGTTGCCCCACATCCGTGAGAACGCGACCAGCACGATGTTCGCGGCGTTGAGCATCAACTCGATGCTCATCAGGACGATCAACACGTTGCGACGCAGCAGCACGCCCGCGGTACCGATCAGGAACAGCGCGAACGCGAGGTACAAAAAGTGCGTGATGGGCAACATGTCAGGTCCCGCCGTCGTGGCCGGTGGCCGAGGGTGCACCGAAGTCGGTGATGGGGGTGGGTCCACCCGGCGCGATGTCACCGGCCGGGTCGTGATCGCCCAAGCCCGCGGCGTGCAGCGCCTCGGGCGACATGCCGCTACGCGTCGCCTCTTTGGCCCGCTCGCGGTGGCTGCGGGCCACCACGACGGCGCCGATGACCGCGGCGAGCAGCATCAACGAGATGGCTTCGAACGCGAACAGGTACTTGGTGAACAGCAGGTGGCCGACGTCTTCGGCCGAGCCGAACTCGGGGCGCAGCCGGAGGTCGGCGCCGGGCTTGAGATACTGGCGCGCCAAGCTGCCGACCAGCACCCAGGTGAGAAAGCCGCCCGAGAGCACCAGGGAGCCGTAGTAGCTGATCTTGGCGATGCGGCTGGGTCGACGGTGCTCTTCGCGACCGCGCTCGTCGACGTCGAGCACCATGATCACGAACACGAACAGCACCATCATGGCGCCGGCGTAGACGAGGATCTGGATCGCCGCGAGGAACGTGGCCGACAGCATCACGTAGCAGACCGCGACGGCAAAGAACGTCGCGACCAGCCACACCGCCGCGACCACGGGGTTGCGTCGCGTGACGGTCGCCAGCGCGCTGGTCACGGCGAGCGCCGCGAACGCATAGAACACCACTTGTTCGCCGGTCACGCCGCCCCCTTGGGCCGATGTGCATTGCGCACCTTGGCCTCGAATTCGTCACGGTACTTGGTGAGAAAGGCCAGGGTCGGCCACGCCGCCGCGTCACCCAGAGCGCAGATGGTGTTGCCCGCGATCCCGTCCGCGATGGAGGCCAGCAGATCGACATCGCCGGCCCGGCCGTGATCGAAGGCGATGCGATGCGCGACCTGGGCCAGCCATCCCGTGCCTTCGCGGCACGGCGTGCACTGCCCACAGCTCTCCTCGGCGAAGAAGTGGATGATGCGCCACGCCGCTTGGGTGATGTCGGTGGTGTCGTCCATCACGACGACGCCGCCGGATCCGGCCATGGTTCGCAGCGTGCGGTTGCCACCGAGATCGAACTTCTGCCCGGGGCGGACCTCGACCTCGCGGATGCGCTCGTCTTTCTGCAGCGCGTCGAACTCGAACGGGACGTCGAGCTCGTCGGGCGCCAGGACCGGCATCGAGACCCCGCCGGGGATGACGCCCTTGACCTTGCGGCCGCCCTTGATCCCACCGCAGACGTCCTCGATCAGCTCGCGGCCAGTGACCGTGAGTGGGAGCTCGAAGACGCCGGGCTTGTTGACGTGGCCACACACCGAGACCAAGCGCAGGCCACCGGAGCGGCCGCTGCCGAGGTCGGCGAACGCCTTGCCGCCGTGCTCGACGATCCACGGCAGGTTCGCGAGGGTCTCGACGTTGTTCACGATCGTCGGCTTGCCCCACAGGCCCTTGACGGCCGGGAACGGCGGCTTGAGCCGCGGCCAACCCCGCCCGCCCTCGAGGCTCGAGAGCAGCGCGGTCTCTTCGCCACAGATGTAGGCCCCGAGGCCGCGGTACACGGTTATGTCGAGCGACGTCGAGGTGCCGAAGATGCGCTCGCCGAGATAGCCCTTGGCGTAGGCTTGATCGAGCGCGGCCTGCAGGACCTTGTTTTCCCGCGCCATCTCGCCGCGAATGTAGATGTATGCGTTGCGCACCTTGAGCGCGACCGCGGCGACGATCATCCCCTCGATCAGCAGGTGCGGGTTCCAGTAGAGGATGTGGCGATCCTTGAAGGTCCCCGGCTCACTCTCGTCGGCGTTGACCACGAGGTAGACGGTGTCGGCGTCCTTGGGGACAAAGCTCCACTTGAGCGCCGTGGGAAAACCGGCGCCGCCGCGACCGCGGAGGTTGCTCGCCGCGACCTCGGCCGCAATGGCCTCGGGACCCATGCCACAGGCCTTGCGCGCGCTGCGATAGCCGCCTTTGCGCTCGAAGTATTCGAGGGTTCTGGCCTCGGGCACGTCGAAGTGCTCGCTGATGATTTTGACGTCGAACAGGCCCATCGTTGCACTCTTGCCGTTCTTAGCTGCCGAGCTCGGTGGGCACGCGGCCCTCGGCGAGCGCGTCGAGAATCGCGTCGATCCGGGTGGCGTCGAGGTTCTCGAAGTACAGGGGAATTTCGGGTTTTTCGCGCTCGGCGATCTGGGCCACCGGGCCATAGCCGCACGCCGCGAGGCACTCGACCTCGGTGAGCGTGACATTGCCATCCGCGCTCGTGCCCTTGTTGTCCACCCCGAGTCGCTTCTTGCAGCGCTCGAACACATCGTAGGCACCGATCAGCTGGCAGCCGATATTGGTGCAGACCTGCAGGTGGTAGCGGCCCGGGCGGACCTTGTTGAGCATGAAGTAAAACGTCGCGACGCCGGTGACGTGCGCGGACGTGAGTCCGAGTCGCGCGGCGACGAGGTCGACGACTTCAGCATCGACATGGCCGTGTTGCTCCTGCGCGAGATAAAGCACAGGCAGGCATAGAGCCTGGCCCGCACGGCCTTCGGGAAAGCGCGGCCACAGTTGCTGGATCCGAGCCTCGATCTGAGTGGAGAGTTCTTTGCCAGGCACGGCTTTTCGCGCCCGGAAGCTAGGATGGCGCGCCATTTTCGTCAATGGCCGGACCTCGTCCGCGAACGCGTGGACGCACGCGGGGCCAAAAGCCGGTCTTCACACCCAAGCCGAACCCGGCCCTGCTGGCTTGGCCGCGGGTAGCCGGGGCTAGCCGGCGGGCAGCGCCAGCTCCATGCACACGGCATTGGGCTGGGCGGCGGCGGCGGCAAAGTTGGGCGAGTCCCGGATCGCGGGGTCGACGGTCGACAGCTCGATCGGGGAAAAGCCCAGCTTGGCCCCAAAGAAATCCGCCGCGGTGTTGGTCAGCAGGTAGATCTGCCGCAGCCCGAGGCTCCGCGCCCGGCGCAAGACCCCGTCCCCGAGCACCCAGCCCAGGCCAGTCCCGCGCCGATCCGGGTGGACCGCGAGCCCGAACAGGAACCCGAGATCACCGGAGACCTGCAATGTGACGCAGCCGACAATGCCATCGGGCCCGCGCATCACCAGGGTCTCCACGTCGCCCCCCGGCACGATCGCAGGGAGAGCATAGCGAGTCAGCAAGGCATCGATCTCGGGTGCGTCCTCCGGTGCGTTGAACGTCACCGGATCGCCGAAGCCAAAGAGGAGCTTGTCGCCGAGACCGCCGAAGGCCCCCGAGGTCAGCAGCAGCACGGTGTCCCCCGGTACCGCCGCGTCGAGCACCGCGGCCGCGAGCGTGTCGACGTCGGCGAACGCCCTCGCCTTGACCCCGCGCGCTGCGATGCCGCGCGCGAGCGTGGTGGTGTCGAGTCGGTCTTCGGGCGGAATCTTCTCGGGCTGGAACAGCGGGCCGACGTAGACAGTGGTTGCAGCGTCGAAGCTTGCGGCGAAGGCCTCACCGAAGGCGCGACGGCGTGACGACGCGCTGCGCGGCTCGAAGCAAACGTGCAGCGCCTGCTCGGGATACTGCTTGCGGATCGCCGTCACCGTCAGCTGCACGGCGGTGGGGTGATGGGCAAAGTCCGACATGACCCGCACGCCTTGGGCCATTCCGATCAGCTCTTGGCGCCGCTTGACCCCGCGAAAGCTCCGCACGGCGCGACGGATCGCCTCGAGCTCGATGCCCTCGGATCGGGCGATTGCGATCGCTGCAAGCACGTTCCCGAGGTTGTAGCGGCCGACGAGTTGGGTGGTGAATTCGCCCAGGCTCTGACCACGCTCGAACACCTCGAAGCTGGCGCGGCGGCCGGCTGTGCGCGGCTTGTACAGCGCGCAGAGGTCCGCGCCGTCGGGTTGGCGCGAATGCTCCGGCATCACGCGATAGGTCGTGACGCGACAGCGCGCGGTCGCGGCGATCCCGAGCGCCTCGGCGTCCTCGGCATTGGCGATCAGCTCGCCGGTCTCGGGGATCGTGGCGACGAAGGCCCGAAAGGCCGCGCGGACCTGTTCGAGGTCCTCGAACATGTCGGCGTGATCGTATTCGACGCTGGTGAGGATGGCGCGCTTGGGCCGGTAGTGGAGGAACTTGCTGCCCTTGTCGAAGAACGCGGTGTCGTATTCGTCGCCCTCGAGCACGATCGCGGGACCAGCACCGAGATGGGCCCCGATCCCAAAGTTGATCGGAACCCCGCCGACCAGGAACGACGGTTGGGCGCCGCCGCACTGCAGCAACCACGCGACCAGGCTGGTGGTGGTGGTCTTGCCATGGGTACCGCTGACCACGAGGCTGTCGCGCCCGGGCAGCAACAGTTTGGCGAGCATGCTCGGGAAGCTCTCGAGCGGCAGCCCGAGGCGAGTGGCCTCGACGACCTCGACGTGGTCCTTGCTGCACACGTTGCCGACCACCACGCAATCGGGTTGCCACTGCAGGTTCGCCGCGCCGAACCCCAGCATCACCGGGATCTCTGCGCGGCCCAGCTGGTCGGACATCGGCGGGTAGACGGCGGTGTCCGAGCCGCGGACCTCGTGGCCCGCCTCCTTCAAGAGTCGGGCGAGCGCACCCATGCCGGTCCCGGCGATCGCGATGAAATGCACCCGCAAAGCGCGCGAGATATGGCCCAAGGCAGCGCCCGCGGTCAACCGCCGGATGGGAAAACTGCGCAGGCCGGAGGCTGTGGGTCTCGATCGCAGGGGTTAACCCCTGGCGAAGCAGGATCAGCATGCGCCCAAGTGGTGCGCGCGATGACGGCTGCCACGGCCGATGAATGCGAGGTGGGGCCGAATCCGGACACTGCGCACGGCGATTCGCGGCGGGGTTGGCCTGGCCCCCGCGGGTCGTCCCGTGCTACGGCAGGGATGGGATGCAGGGGACCGTTTCGATGAACGATCGTCGTGGCCATCAACGCACTTCGGTGTCGCTGCCGGCGCAGGTCTTCGATGACACGCGCTTGGTCGTGCAGGGCCGAACTCTGGACGTCAGCATGGGCGGCGCGCTGCTCCACGGTCGCGCGCGGCTGAGCGTTGGCCAGGCGGTTCGCGTCGAGGTCCCCCGCGGTCGCACTCGCAACCCATTGGTGTTGAGGGCCGAGGTCGTTCGGCTCGAGGAGCCCAGCGCCGGGCAAAGGCGCCATGGTCTCGCGCTGCGCTGGCTCGAGCCCAGCCTCGTCGACGTGGCCGCGTTGGCCTCGTTGCTGCGCGACCGCACCGAGCCGGCCTGAGCGTCGGCTTCAGGCCGAGGCGGCTTCGGCCGAGGCGGCTTCGGCCGAGGCGGCTTCGGCGTCGCGCCGATCCACGCGCAACCGCAGCCGGGCGTGGGCCCACACGCACGCGAGCGCTGCGGGCGTGATGCCGGGAATCCGCGCCGCCTGAGCCGTGCTCGCGGGTCGCACTGCAGCGAGCCGCGTCGCACACTCGCGCGACAGGCCGCCAAGCTGCAAGTAGTCGAGATCCGGAGGAAGTGGCAGGCATGCTTGCTCGCCATGCATGCGCTCGATCTCGATCCGCATTCGCTGTTCGTAGCCTGCGTACAAGAGGATGGCGTCTGCCCGTGCCCGTAGCTCAGCCGTGACCGCAGCACCGCCCGAGAGCCCCTGCCCCGCGGCGAGTGCCCGCGCATTGGCATCGCGCTGCAGCGCACAATCGCGGCGACGCTCGTCGATGAGCCCGGCTCCGAACGCCGAAGCCGCCAGGCGAACGTCGGCGTTGTCTTCGCGCAGTACGATCCGATACTCCGCGCGCGACGTGAACATCCGATACGGCTCGTCGGAGCCCTGCGTGACCAGATCGTCGATCATCACGCCGACGTAGCCCTGGTCGCGCCCGATCACGATCGGTTCGCGTCCCAACACGGCGAGCGCAGCGTTGGCGCCGGCGATGAGTCCCTGGGCGCCGGCCTCTTCGTAGCCCGAGGTGCCGTTGACCTGCCCCGCGAAGAACAGGCCCGTGAGGTCCTTGCTGGCCAGCCGATGATCGAGGGCACGCGCGTCGACGGCGTCGTACTCCACCGCGTAGCCGTCGCGCAGCACCACGGCGTGCTCGAGTCCGGCGATGGTGGCGATCATGGCCCGTTGAACGTCGCCGGGCAGACTGGTCGAGATGCCGTTGGGGTACACGCTGACGGTGTCGAGGCCCTCGGGCTCGAGAAACACCTGGTGGCGCTCGCGATCGGCAAACCGCACCACCTTGTCCTCGATCGACGGGCAGTAGCGCGGGCCCTTACCGGTGATCTGACCGCTGTACATCGGCGAGCGGGCGAGGTTGTCGACGATCAGCGCGTGGGTCTGCGGGTTGGTCCAGGTCAGGTGGCAAGAGACCTGGGGCAGCAGCGACGGCGGCGGCTCGGGATCATCCGCGTGGCAAAACCGCGGCGGCGGCTCCTCGCTGGGCTGGGGCTCGAGCCCGCGATAGTCGATGGTCTCGCCGTCCAGCCGCGGCGGCGTCCCGGTCTTGAGCCGGCGCAACGCAAAGCCGAGCGCAGCGAGTT
>CANLQR010000167.1 GCA_947492135.1 Deltaproteobacteria bacterium
TGGACGCCCGGCCGTGAACTCGGGTTGCGCTTCTCGACGCGCAACCCGATCGACGTTCTCAAGACGGGAATCGGTACCCGGACGTTCGGTGTGCTGTTCGGCCGGTTCGACCTCGACTACACGATCCCGCTGTTTCGCCGTGCCCGCACCCGCGGGGTCTATGGGGGTGATCTGTTCTTCGGCGCAGGCCTGTTCACTCTGGCCGGCGATGCCACCGAACGCCGTGAGCGCAAGCTCGCGCATGAACGGGTTGCGCCGATCGGCTTCAATGCCAACCTCGGGCTGCGCATCGACACCGCGGCTGGCACCTTCAACCTGTCGGTCGGCAACGTCCTGCGGAGAACCCCGCTGTGAAGCGTCGACAGTGGTTGCGAGGCTTGGTTGCGGTACCGGTGCTGGGATTCGTCCGGCCCGACACGCTGCCGCTACGCCGCGCGGTGTTCGAAGAGGTCGGCAGCTCGGTGCTGATGACGCTCAGTCTGCCGACGCTCTTTCGGCGCTATGACAAAGATGCCCTCGAGTCGATTGACTCGGGCTTCGACACGACCTTGCATTTTACGCTGAAGGTCTGGCAGCACGGCAGCCGGCGCCTGGTCGACACCCGCGAGGTCGAGGTCCGGATCCGTCGCGACCCCTGGAAGAAACGCTATGTGGTGTCGATCCGCGAGAACGGCACGTGGACCAAGCGCACGTTCACCGAGCGTGACGCGGCAGTCGCCGCTGCGACGAAGCTGGATCGGGTGCGCGTCGCAGCGGTCACTGCGCTCGAACGAGGCGAGGACGCTCCATCTTACTTCGTCACCGTCCTCGCGCTGCGCAACCCGCTCGAACCGCCGGACGAGTTCGCGAGTGCAACCGCGGCTGCCGGCCGCGATCTGGAGTGGTTCGGTCGTCTCGTCGACGTGCTCGCAGGCGAGCGCGCCGAGGCCGAAGAAACCGTGCACGTGCGCACCCACCCGTTTTACCTGGTGTCGCAGTGAGCACGAGACGCAACCCGATCCCGTGGTGGGGACGGCTCGAGCTGCGGGTCGTCTCGGCGTTGGTGCTGTTGGGCACGCTGTGTGTCGGCTCATCGGCCTATCTGGTCGGGCTCACGGTGTCGTACTTCGATGGTCGGTGGGCGGGCGCGCTGGAGCAGGCGGTCCTGGTGACCGATGATGTCGAGTCGTTTCACGCGGGCCTGGTGGCAGCGAAGATCTCGGAGTACGAGGCTCGCACGCGAGCGTCGGGTGTCGAACTCGCGCTTGGGGACTCCGCCGAGGCGCCCAGCGGCGATCGTGAACGGCTGCTCGCGGTGCTGGAGCGCGAACCGGACCTCGTGGGCCTGGCATGGGTGCGGCCGACGGGCGCGCGAGCCGAGGTCGATCGTGCGCAGGAGTATCCCGAGGATCGCTTCGAGTGGTTCGAGGCGTCGGTCGACCTCGCACTGCCCGGTGGGCGCACCGCGGGGCAGCTCAGGGCCGTCTACCTGATCGATCCCGACATCGATGCGCGCTACCAGCAGGTCGGTGTCCGACGTCGCGAGATCGTTCGTCAGCAGCGCGACAAGAGCGAGATCGAAACCGCTGTGATCCGCGTATTCGGGCTCGCCAGCGCGACCGTGCTCGCGTTCGCGCTGGCCCTTGGGGTCTGGCTCGCGCGAACAACCACGCGCAAGGTCGGCCAACTGAGTCGGGTCATGGCACGGGTCGCCCACGGCGATCTCCGCGCTCGCGCGCGACTGCAGGGATCCGACGAGATCGCCCAGCTTGGCGCCGCGTTCAATCGCATGCTCGATGAACTCGCCCACGCACAGGATCGCTTGGCGTATCTGCAGCGCATCGGAGCGTGGCAGGAGATGGCGCGGCGCATCGCCCACGAGATCAAGAACCCACTGACTCCGATCCTGCTCGCGGTGCAGCAGTTGCGCGAAAAAGATCCCGGCCTGTCGCCCGAGTTCAGTCGAATGTTGCGCACGGCGGCCGAGATCGTCGAGGACGAGGTCGATGGACTGCGGCGCATGGTCACCAGCTTTTCGCAGTTCGCCAAGGTGCCCGAGGTGCGCGCTGCCAAGGTAGAACTCGCGCGGGTTCTCGAAGAGTTCGAGCGTGCCTACGGCCACCTCAGCGAGCGGGCGGATGACGTGCTGCACGTCGGCACCGTGGAGCCCGAGTTCACCATCTTGGCCGACCGGCAACTGCTCAAGCAGGTGCTGGTGAACCTGGTCGAAAACGCCGTGCTTT
The DNA here is from genome assembly GCA_947492135.1 of Deltaproteobacteria bacterium. Taxonomy (GTDB): domain Bacteria; phylum Myxococcota_A; class Polyangia; order Nannocystales; family Nannocystaceae; genus Xiheibacterium. The sequence goes on from CANLQR010000167.1 coordinate 2,223, forward strand.
CAGCACGCGAGGCGACCGGCTCGCCGGTGCGCGTCGAGGTGACAGTGGCACTGAGCGAGGCTTGGGTCGAACTGCGCGTGGATGACAATGGGCCGGGGGTGGCGCAGGCCCAGCGCGAGCGGGTCTTCGAGCCCTACCACACGACCCGCGCGCAAGGCACCGGGCTCGGGCTTGCCATCGTCAAGAAGATCGTGCTCGACCACGGCGGCGAAGTACGGGTCGAGCCCAGCCCGCTGGGGGGCGCGCGGTTCGTGGTGCGGTTGCCCCGATTCATCGAGGCCTCGGCGTCCGCGACGCAGGGGTGAGCTTCGCGTCACGGCGGCAAGGCGGCGCTGTCGTCCCACCCCGTGCCTTGGGTGAACGCGTGTGTGGGTGCCTGGGTGAGGTGCGCAGCGGCTGGTAGGCTGACGCTTGGACGATGGACCAAACCTGGGAAGAACTCACGATTGACGCTGCGGGGCTGCGGTTGGCAGCACGAGCGACCGGGCCCGTCGACGGCCCACCGCTGCTGTGCCTTCATGGCTGGCTCGACAACGCCGCGAGTTTCGAGCCGCTCGGACTGCTCATTCCCGGGTTTCGCGTCGTGGCGCTGGACCTGCCCGGCCACGGACGCTCGGCGCATCGCGAGGCCAGCAACACCTACGCCTTCATCGACGCGGTGGCTGCGGTGGCCGCTGCCCGGGACGCACTGGGTTGGGAACGCTGCGTGTTGCTCGGCCACTCGCTCGGAGCCGCGATCGCGGCTTGTCTCGCGGGGGCTCAACCCTCACGGGTTGCAGCGCTGGTGCTGATCGATGGGATGGGGCCGCTCGCCGAGCCACCCCAACTCGCCGCGCAGCGACTCGGACGCGCGCTCGACGAGCAGCGTGAAAAACTCGGTCGTCGCGCGCCGGTATATTCGAGCGCCGAATTCGTCGCCGCACGGCTGGCCTCGTCGGTGTCGCGGATCTCGATCGAGTCGGCACGCATTCTCTGCAGCCGTGGCCTCGTCGAGGTCGAAGGTGGCGTGACGTGGCGCAGCGATCCACAGGTGCGCTGGCAATCGCGGGTACGGCTGGTCGAGGAGCAGGTGCTCGCGTTTCTGCGCGCCATCACGTGTCCCACACTGTTCGTGCGGGCCGAGCAAAGCGTCTTCGTCGACGGGCCGGTGCTCGACCAGCGGATCGCGGCCATCGCAGAGCTGCAGGTCGCGCGACTCCCGGGTGGGCACCACGTCCACCTCGAGGACCCGCGGGCGGTTGCCCAGGTGGTCGTGGCGTTTCTGGCGGCGTTGCAGCAGCCGTCATGAGTGATCGTGCCACCCACGACGCGCCCTATTGGTGCGAGGAGAACGCCTGGCACCTGTGCGTCGATCCGCGGATCGGCGCCAAGGCGCACGTCGTCATCATCTCGAATCCCACCCGCACCGTCACGCTGCTGCATCAGCGTGCTGCACCGGGGGTTCCGGTGATCTGGGACTATCACGTCATCGTCGTGGCCCACGATCGCACTGGCGCCGTGCAGGTCTGGGATCTCGACTCGACGCTCGGGTTTCCGCTGCCGCTTGCCGCCTACGTGTCGCAGACCTTCCCGTCGGGGGTCGCGAAGCGCCTCGCGCCGCGATTCGCGCCGCGATTCGCGCCGCGATTCAGGATGATCGCGGCGGCGGACTACCGCGCGAGGTTTGGGTCGGACCGAAGGCACATGCGCGACGGTCGGGGAGGCTGGCAACAACCGCCACCGCCGTGGCCGCAGATCGGCAGCGAACACGCGCTCGATGCACTCCTCGACTTCGACGACGTGGACTTCGGTCCCTGGCTGGATCTCGACGGCTGGCTGCGGCGTCAGTCGTCCGTGGCACCGTGACGGCCGGCGCCACGAGCAAAGCGGCTCGGGCCGTCGACGAATTGCGTCGCTTCGAGCACACCGCGTCCATGTTCGAACTCATGGTGCAGCGCGGCCGCGAGCGGCATCCCCAACCCGCCGTAGACCGCACGCCGGTCGCTACGCAGGCAGGGCTGCGGCGCAGCAGCGATCAAGGCCGCAAGCGCCTGGGCGGCCGTCACCGCCTGCCCCGCGGGCACCACTCGGTCCACGAGGCCCATGGCGAGCGCTTCGGGGGCCTCGACCGCGCGTCCGGTCAAGATCATGTCGAGGGCTCGTCCGAGCCCGATGATGTGCGGCAGTCTCACGGTGCCACCGTCGATTAGCGGTACCCCAAATCGCCGGCAGAACACGCCGAAGATCGCGGTCGTGTCGGCCACGCGTAGGTCACACCACAGCGCGAGCTCGAGGCCCCCGGCGACGGCGTAGCCTGAGATGGCGGCGATCACCGGCTTGTCGAGCAGCATCCTGGTCGGGCCCAGTGGCGCATCTCCGGTAGGCTCCAAGCGATTCGGGTTGCCCGCCGCGATGGCCTTGAGGTCGGCGCCTGCGCAGAAGTGATCGTCAGCGCCGCACAACACTGCGACCCGAGCGTCGTGGTCCGCCTCGAACCCCCGCATCGCGTCGGCGAGCGCCTCGGCCGTCGCGCGGTCGATCGCGTTGCGAGCGTCCGGCCGCGCGATCGTGATGGTCGTGACGGCTTCGGAGGTTTGGATGCGCAGACTCATGCTGCGCCGAAGCCTCGCGCAGGAAAGCCGCGTGCGCTACACGAATGGGCTGCGGAACATCGCACGCTTGGCCACGTTGACCCCGAGCTCGGCATAGCTCTCTCGGAGATAGGTCGCTTCGAGGGACGCGGCGTCGCCGGGGCCGTGCGCTTCGTAGGCACAGACCGCCGCACGCCAGAGCCCGCGTGCACTGGGTCCGGTGGTCGCGGTGCGGGCGACGCCGGGATCGATTCGGCCGGCGTAGGCGGCCACGCCGGGCCCGACGACATGGTGGCCGGGCGCCGCGGCGAGAGCCTCTTCGATGGCCGCGCAGCGCTCGAAACCCCGCGGCGTCACGCGGCCGCCGTGCAGGGTAAACGCTGCGGCATAGACCTCGTCTCGGCGGGCATCGAGCACCGCGAGCACCTCACCAACGTGCTCGATCGACGCCGCCACAGCGGCGAGGGTAGAGACCGCGACGATCGGAAGTCCGGTGGCCACGGCTAGACCCTTGCACAGTGCCACTGCGACCCGCGTGCCTGTGAACGTGCCCGGTCCGCGACCGCAGGCCAGGTGAGCGAGTGCCTGCGGGCCGATCTGTGCGCGCTCGAACAAGCCTCGCGCCCGCAAGTGGAGCTCGGCGGAGGCCTGCCGGCCATCATCGTCTTGCTCATCGACGAGGAGATCGGCGTCGACGCCCGCACCGAGTCGACCCAGCGCAACCACGCAGTGCGGCGTGGAGGCGTCGACGACGAGCATCCAGTCTTCCACGGCAGTCACAGCCAGTAGCGCATGATGTCGTTGCGGGCTGCGACCAGCAGCAGCAGCAGGATCACGACCAGGCCGATGGCGCTGGCGATCTCACGGGCCCGTTGCCCGAGCGGTCGGCGTCGGATTGCCTCGACGGTGAAAAACAGCAGATGTCCGCCGTCGAGAATCGGGATCGGGAGCAGGTTGACGAACCCGAGGTTGACGCTGAGCAACGCGACGAGCAGCAGGAATTCGCTCGGACCTTGTTCGGCGGCCGTGCCCGCGACCTTGAACAGGCCGACGACGCTGGAGAGCTCGTCGACGCCGCGCTCGAACGTCAGCATCTGCACGAGCGTGGTCCACATCATCGAGATCACGGCTCCAGTCTCCTCCACCGCCGAGCCGAGCGCATACGTGAAGCGCCCACGAATGGGCTCAGGCTCGGACGTGTAGATCTTCGCGAAGGGCTCGGCCCCGAACCACAGATCCTGGCGATCCTGCTGATAGATGTCGCGCCAGGTGCGGATCTCGAGCTGCAGCGTCACCGAACGCGGGGCTTGCCCGAGATTCTGCACCTGCAGCTCGACGGGCTCGAGCCGGCGCTGCGCGAGCACCTCGGCGAGCACTTCCCACTGTTTGGTCTCGGCGCCGTCGATCGATAGGATGCGGTCGCCGGCCTGGAGGCCCGCTCGGTCGGCGGGCGAGCCGGCCTCGACACTTCGAACAAACCCGTTGGCCGGCAGGATTCCGGTGCCACTGCCGTCCTTGCCGGGCAGGAGTTGCGCGTGGGCCGACTCGTACCACAGCAGCGTTCCCAGCGGTGCCGGCACCGGCGTCGCGCGCAGGTAGGTGAGGCGGACGAGTCCATCGCCAGTGCCCTCGAGCATGCGCTGGAGTTCCTCGACCGTTCGCACCGGCTCGCCGTTGATCGAGGTGATCGTATCGCCGCTGCGTAGGCCCTCGAGGTAGGCGGGCGAGCGCGGGTCGATGATGCCGATCTGCGGGGCGTAAAATGCGGCGAGAACTCCCAGGCGTCCCACGGGTGCGGAGACGCCCAACGCGTTGCGCGACAACTTCTTCGCAGGGGTCACGGTGCGATCGAGTCGCTTGCCGTCGCGCTCGATCTGGACCTTGAGGTCGATCCCTGGCGACTCCGCCACCCGCTGGCTCATGTCCTTCCATGATCGGATGTCGCGGTCGTCGATCGCGACGATCCGATCGCCCTGCACCAGGCCGGCCTGGTCGGCCGCAGAGCCTGCGACGACCGTACCGATCACCGCTGGCGTCAGGGTGGTGTGCTGGAGGAAGAAGAAGAAGTAGACGAGGATCGGCAGCAGGAGATTTGCCAGTGGCCCGGCGCCGAGCACCAGATACCGGGCCCACAGCGGCTTGTTCGAGAGCGCACGGTCCTGCTCGGCGACGGGGATGTCGTCGCCGCCCTGGCCCAGCATCGACACGTAGCCGCCCAGCGGGATGGGCGCGAGGCAGTACTCTGTCTCGCCGAATCGCACGCGTAGCAGCGCCGGTCCGAAGCCGATCGAGAATCGCAAGACCTTGACGTCGACGAGCTTGGCCGCGAGCAAGTGCCCAAGTTCGTGGACGAAGATGAGCGGCCCGATGAGCAGGATGAAGGCCCAGATGTTGCCCATCGGGCGGCAGCATAGCAGGCTCTCGCCGTCGGCTGGGTCGGGGGTGCCGCGAGTCGCGCCGGCGGGGCGACTAAGGGCTTGTCGCGGTGCGTCGAACAGGTAGGATTTGCCCCGAGTGCTGCCTCGCAAGACGCCGGAGCCCGCGGCGAATCCCGACGCGCTGCTCGACGATCTCGAGGCGGAGATCGAGGCCCTGCGTGTCGCCTACGAGAAATACTTTCTCGGGGTGGAGCGGGCCGCCCCTCTGCGCCAACGCGAGCGGCTCGAGCGGAGACTCCGCAGCCTCGAGGGCACGTCGATGCGAACGACCGTGCTGCGCTTTCGCATGGGTGGCCTTCGGGCGCGCTTCATCACGTATGCGCACTACTGGACGCGAATCCTCGATCAGATGGAGCGCGGCGTCTCGCGACGCGATCTCGCCGTGCGTACTGCGGCCAAGCACGCCGGCCGCGACGGCGAGTCGGCGGCGCCCGTTGTGGAGCCTGCGGCATCCCCGGTGACTTCACCCCCGACGACACCGCTGGTTGACCCTTCGCACGCTCGTGAGGTGTTCGACCGGCTGGTCGCTGCCAAACGCTCGGTCGGTGAGTCGACGGAGGGCATGACCTTCCCCGCATTCTTGCGCAAGCTCTCGCGGGAGGCACCCAAGCTGGCGGAGCAGCACCCAGGGGCGGCGCTGCGGTTCGATGTCGAGGTCCGTGAGGGCAAGGTGCGCCTTCGGGCCCGATCGAGGTAGTGCAAGTTGCCGGGATTAACTGGGGCTTTTCGCCCCCAGGTTGCCTGCGGGGCTTGCAGGTCGGGGCAAAAACGGTCGATTCTCGCGTCCGCGAGGTGTCCGAGCCGGGCCCGTCGCCATGGACACGATCGGCCTACCGGTCACCCTGAATCCCACCGGCACTCGCGGCGTCTTTCCGGCGCAACCGCCGATCTTCGCGGCAAGGACGTATTGAACCATGACTCGCCTCTCGCACCTCGCGATCGTAAGTCTTTCCGTGTTGGCTGCTTGCACCGTCAAGAGCAACTCCACCAACCCCGACGCCGGCAACTACGACGGCTACTACAGTGAGACCAAGGACGGCGGTGCTGCCGATGGGGCTGGCGATGCCGACGACGCAACCACTGATGCCGTCAGGCCCAAGCCGCGCACGGTCACCTCGACCAAGGGCGCAGCGCCGCGCAAGGCCAAGGCACTCTCGGCACGCAAGCCGCCGGTCACCGGTGGCAACAAGCCCCGTCCCCCGGTCAAGCCTTCGCCGGCACCGACCATGGTGTTCGACGGATTCCTTCCCACCAACGCCGCGGCCGGCAGCGCGATCGAAGTCTTCGGATCAGGCTTTGGCGCCAAGGGCCAGACCGTCGTCACGATTGGCAACGTCCGCCAGAAGGTCATCGAGCAGGGCAACGGCCATCTGGTGTTCGAGGTCTCTGGAGACGTTCACGGACCGGTCGTCCTCACCAACGCGGGTCGCTCGCGCGCCAAGAAGAACCCCAAACAGATCCTGACGTCCGAGGCCTCGTTCCACACGGTTTCGGGCTTGGGAGCCGGACGGACGTCTGCGGGCCACGGCTTGCTCGCCAACGTCTACAAGATCGCGCAGCCGGTGACCGAACTACCCGCGGCGGATGCCCTCGGCGAGCCGTTCGCCACCTTTGCCGTCGCCAACCTCGACATCCCCGCCGGCGACTTTGCCGGGGGCTTCCAAGGCGCGGACGCGCCCGTCAAGGAGTGGTTCGCGGTTCACTACCGGGGCTCGCTCAACGTCACCGAGGCGGGGACCTACGAGTTGTGCCTCAACGCCGGTGACGGAGCGCTGCTGTTCCTCGATCAGAACGCGATCGTCGACAACGATGGCGTGCACGACACCCAAGAAAAGTGTGAGTCGATCGCGATCGAGCCCGGCGAGTATCAACTCGACGTGATGTGGTTCCAGGCGACGGCCGGCGAGCTTGGTCTGCAGTTGTTGTGGTCGAAAGATGGCGGTACCAAGGCACCGATCCCCTCGGAGAACCTGTTTCCGCCAGACGACGCGGCCACGATGGCGCGCAAGTAGCTAGCGCCGGTTCTGGCCGGTCCGAGCCCGAGGCCCAGGTGCCTCGGGCTTTTTCGTGGTTGCTCGTCAGGGCGCCAGGGCAATCGCGCAGCGCACATGAACGAGGTCAGCGACGCCGTCGTCGCGGTGCACCAGAAACGTGCTGAGTCCCGCCGGCGCCACGCTCTCGATGGCCGCATCGGAGGTGAATCGCGTGACTTGCGAGCGGGCCGGGGCATCCGGGAACAGCTTGAGGATCTCCCACTGCGAATCGACGACACGATGCAGGGCGACGTCATCGTCGAGCTGCAACAGCGTCGATCCCTCGGGAAACTCGAACTGTTCGTCGAGTCGCTCGAGCTCGGCAGGCGCATGACTCGCGCGGGCGAGGACCGGCGAACCGTCCGCGGCGGTGTACTGGAAGTAGCTCGCGTTGGGATCGACGGCAACCCCGGATGGGGGCCCAGGCCGTGGCGCTGGCAGGTTCGTGGCGATCCTGAGCGTCCCAGTCGGTCGACCGAGCATGCCGATGCCCAGTAGCACGAGCGGCGCTTCGGCCACGGTGAAAGGCTCGTCGCCCTGTTGCACCTCGCGATACAGCCCAAGGCTTGCCAGCCCTTGCGCGCGGTCGCGTGCCAGGCCCGCAGACGCGATCTTGGGGTAGCTCCGCTCCGTTGCGAGGGCCTCGCAGACCTCGAGATCCTCCGGCTCCAGATCCTGCTCGGCGCACGACGGCGCGAACACGATGGTCCGGTTGGGATCGAGCGGGAACGTCGGCGACAAAAACACGTCGAGCGCCGTGGGCGTGAACTCGGTGGCGAAGGTTGCACTCGAGGGCGCGAACGTCAGCGCGAACGGCTGGTCGTCGAAAAACACCAGATCCTGAAACCAGTCCGAGGCGTCGCACGACTGGAACAACCCGTCGGCATCCAGCTGGCACGGCGCGGCGATCGTCGCGAGATTCGGCGACGCGGCCACCAGCGGGAGCACCTGATAGGGGTCGTACTGACGGATGTAGAACGTCCCTGGGGCGCGCTGGGTCAGGAACACGCTGCCAGGCGCCAAACCGGTCACCAGCTCGAATTGGCCAGCGAGCCCCGGGGCAGCGTCGATGACGATGTCGTGGTCGGTGTCGAGCGCGTCGTCGACGTGAAGCAGCGCGAGCTGATCGATGCCACCGACGTCGCGCACCACCAGCAACCAGCTGGCCGCCAATCCCCCACGATCGGCGGCAGCGGCGACGACGGTGTGCCAGGGACGGGCCGGGGATTGCACGCCGGGTGCGGCCACCACGAACTCGACCAAGTTGCAGTTGCTCGAGACGTCGAGGTCGATCGGGGCCAGCTGAAACGACTCGCACCCGGACCCCAACGCCGCGAGCGCCAACCCAAGTCGGTGAGCCGCCCTCATCCGAGCACCTCATCGATGGCACCGATGGTTGCGTCGACCATCAGCGCGATGGCCTCGTCCGGCAGTACCAGTGGCGGCATCCAGTACAGGGTATCGCCGAGCGGGCGCAGGAGCACGCCCCGTGATAGGGCGGCGGCGCGCAGTGCCAGACCGATCCGGCCATCGCTGGGTTGTCGCGAGTGGGGGCGCAGGTCGAACGCGACGATCGAGCCGGTTTGCCGACTCGCCTCGACCGCGGGACACGCGGTGTCGACGGCGGCCCGTGCCGCGTCGAGGGCCGCGATCGACCCATCGATGGTCGTCCCGAGGCGTTCGGTCAGCACAGCCAGGCTGGCGACGCCCGCCGCCGTCGCGATGGGGTTCCCGCAGAACGTGTGACTGTGCGCGAAAGCCTGCGTGACGGCACCGCGGAACGCGGGCTCGAACTGCGCCGAGAGCAGCACTGCCGACAGCGGCAGTGCGCCGCCCGAGAGGCCCTTGCCGAGGCACATCGCGTCGACGCCGATTCCACTCCACTCGTGGGCGAACATCTTGCCGGTGCGCCCGAGCCCGACGGCGATTTCGTCGGCGATGACGATGACACCGAGCGATCGCGCGTGGCTCACCAAGCGCGCGAGGAATCCGCTGCCGTTCATGCGCATCTGTCCCGCGCACTGCACCAACGGCTCGACCACCAGCGCAGCCAACGTGTCGGCGTGTGCCGTGAGCAGCGCAATCGCGGCGTCACACTCCGGCGTGTCTGCGCCCGCTGCAGTCCCCAGATCATCATGACGATGTCGGGGTAGGGCAGGGGTCGGCAGAAACAGCGCGCCGTGCAGGAGATCGGCAAAGGGTGCTCGGTACAGCGAACTGCCACAGGCGGCCAGAGCTCCGAGCGTCTCCCCGTGGTAGCCGTGCGCGAGGGCAGCGATCCGTCGGCGGCTGGGCGCGCCGCTCTGTTGGTGGAACTGCAGACTCAGCTTGAGGGCGACCTCGATCGCGTCAGAGCCCGAGTCCGCGAAGAAGACCCGAGCGAACGCCCCGTGACTCGCCGCGAGCAGTCCCTCCGCGAGCTCGACGGCTGGCCGATGCGTGAACCCGGCGAACATGACGTGATCCAAAACGTCGACCTGGCGGTGAATCGCCTCGACGACCGCGGGATGTCGATGCCCGTGCGGTGAGGTCCACCACGACGCGATGGCATCGAGGATGCGTTCTCCCCCGACGGTGTGGAGCCACGGACCCAGAGCTCCGGCGATCGCGATGGGCGGGCAGACCGCGAGGTCGTCGAAGTGGGTTGCGGGGTGCCAAAGCGCCGCGGCATCCCGTGCGATGAGGTCATCCACGCCTGTTGCGCAGCCTACCAGCGCCTTCGCGGGGGCACGACCTCGTGGAGGTCGCGGGCGGCGACGTGGCATCCCGCACAGCCGCGGAGCCGCGACCCGCTCGTGACCCGTGCGCAAGCTTGGCGATCCGCTATGCTCCAACCCAGTGCGCGGTTGTCACCCAATCGTGGGCCTCGTCTGGCTGGCGCTCACCGGCTGTTTCGTCGACCTCCCGGTCGACGACGCGCTGCTCTCCCCGTGCGCCGGCAAGACGTGCTCCACGGATGGCTACTGTGATGACGGCGCGTGTCTGTGCGCATCGAACTACGTCGGCAACCCCTACGCGCTGTACGGCTGTCAGCCGGTTGGGCCGCTCTCGCCGTGCCAGACCACCTGCGGCCTGAACGCGTTGTGCGATGCCGGCGCGTGTCGCTGCGCCGACGGCTTCGTGGCGGTGTGCGGCACCGGCGACTGCGTCGCCAGCCGCAGCCTGTGCGACGGTACGGCCGACTGCGCCAACGCGGCCGACGAGGATCCGTTGGTCTGCTTCGATGGCGCGGTTCAGCCGTGGAGCGTGGTCGACCTGTGCGACGACGACTCGGACGTGTACTGGCGGGTGTGGGCGCAGGATCGCGACTGGGTTTGGCCGAACCCAGAGGACGCCTTCCGGGGAACCGGTTACGACCAAGTGGCGCAGCAGACGATCGAGTGCATCGTCGGCGAACTGCTGTGCTTCGGCGGCGAGTCGCCGGACGCTGTGTGGGGCGTCGGGCTTGACGGTCGTGGTCAATGCGACGATTGCTGCGAGCCGTGTGGCGTCGACGCCGTCGAGATCGCTGATCTGCGCTGCGAGTGAGCCCGACCGCGCCTTCGCGAACTCGCCGGCAGCACGCTCGCAACTGGTGACCACCAGAGTCTGGGGTGCGACCGCGGGTCGCGGGCTGCGGTGATGCGCCAACGTGGTGCGACGCGAACGCGGGCGGCCGGTGGACGACACCCACCCCAGGTGGCATAGTCGGTCCGCGTGCGTTCGAGTCCGTTAGGTGGCCGCGTACGATGTGTCGTCCAATGACAGAGATCGCCCAACTCTTCGAGTCGGCGTTGCGTCAGAATCGCGCCAGCTTGCTCCGCAAAGCGGCGATGAACACGCTCGCCAAGATGCCACCGGCCACCACGCTCCGCGAGCTACTCGAGAGCGACGCCGGGGAGGCAGTTCGCGAACTCACGCTGCTCGACCTTGGTGAGGCGTTGGCGCAGGCCGGCTACGAGGCGTCCCAGGCGGCCCCGCCTACCCGCAGTCGCCCATCCGAGGACGACGAAGCGAACAGTCGAAGTTCTCGTTGGGGCGAGAGCAAGGAAGAACGCATCTTCCGCGAGATCCTCGCCGCGATCGAGGATGAGGCGCTCACGATCGGCCAGCTCTCCAAGCGACTCGATGTCGACATCGAGGAACTCCGCGGCTACCTGGCGTGGATGAAGAAGGCCGGCAAGGTTCTGAGCTCGGGCCGTGCCCGTGCCACGCGCTACCAACCCGCCAAGTGAGGGAGCGGCGGTGTCGGATGCGTCTCACCAAGTCCCGCAACCCTCGCCTGACGAGCTTCGGGAGCTGGCCGCCGCGCTCAAGCACGACCTCGGCAAGTACGTCGCTTGGCGATCGGTGAACCTGCCGGAGGCCTCGTGGACCGGCGACTTGGATGAGCTCGCTGCGCAGTCGATTCGCGCCGATTTGCTTGCGACCCACCAGCGTGAGGGGCATCCGGAGTCGGCCTGGGCGCTCTTCGACCGCTTGATCGGGCCATGGCCGCGGCCTTGGCCAGCGGAACTCGAGGCTACTGCGCTGGCGGTGGCCACCCTGCGCGAGCTCGCGGTACCGCTGGGTAGCGACGATCGTGTCGTCATTGCGGCGGCCCGCGGGGCGATCCGCAAGGCGCAGGCCACGATCCGCGCCGAGCTCGCGGCCCTCGGGCGTCGGCTTGGGCGGGAGGCTT